>JALYKM010000309.1 GCA_030774785.1 Gemmatimonadota bacterium | reverse complement strand
GCCTCCGGCAATTGGTTTCGCTGGAGATAACTGAGTGCCAGCATGCGAGTGGTGTAGAGCTCTTCCACGGACGCCGGCTTGGGTCGACAGGCGGTGGTTGCGGCAATCAACGCGGCACCGAGGAAGACAGCCCAAGCTCGCCAGACCATTCGGGTCAGGCGCCCCTTATCAACCGGGCGGTAGCAGCGCCCACCGCTAATCTCTCGACGATCTTGAAGGAATCAAATTCTGTAGCATCAGCAAACGATAGTCCTTCGACCAGGTGCTCGCGATGGCCCACGCCGGCACTCGCTGCTTGGAAACGAACCGGCTGGTGAGGTCTTCTCACCAGTCGGTTTTGCCTTTTGTCAGCACAAGGGAGCATCAGGGCGAAGCAAAATTCGGAGGCGTGTGTGCGAAAATTGCGAAGAGAAACCCATGAACAACCACCAACCCGAGGATAAACGCATGAAGCGCATCGCACTCGCTGCACTGGTCGCGGGATTTGCCGCGGCGGCCGTCTCAGCGGACGCAAACACACCGGCCACCCGGCCCGTGGGTTCTGTCGTCCAACCGAGCTGTCCAGCCGCGCCGGCTGTCGCCGCCGCATACCTGAGGGCTCAGGCCGGCCGGAAGCTCACTATGACACGCGGCGCGATCATCGCCGAGATCACGAAGATTACCGGGGCTGATGGAGAGTTCGCCGGACTCAAGCCATGCGACTCCGGTTACCCGAACGCTGTGCGCTTCTGGATCGACGAAGTGCTCAAGGCGGGCACCGACAACAGCACTCCGCGGACTTAGCCGCCGGAAGATCCCGACTAAGATCGGCCTCGGGTAGTGCTGCGTGGAAAAACCGGCTGGTGAGACCCAATCACCAGTCGGGGTTTTTTGTCGCCCGCCAGCGTACTTACCGCACCTCCGCGCAGCATAGCGGTCACGGTCATCGGGTCAAGCAGATCCGATCGGGTTCGCCATATGCAACGGCGTTTGAAGTCGAGCGCTCGAGGCTTTGCGTTGGACGAGCTGTTCCTGCGCTTCCGACGATCCGCTTCCCCGACTGGTGTATTCTCCCGTTGCATCCAGGTCCCACCCTTTTGAATCGCCGAGGTAAAGGTCGAGCAGATCGTCGAGCAGCTCGCGGTTTACTGAGTCGAGCACTGGCACGAGCAGCTCGACGCGCCGGCGGAGATTCCGCGGCCGGAGGTCGGACGATCCAATGAAATAAAGCGGCGACCCGCCGTTGTTGAATCGGTATATCCGCGAGTGTTCGAGAAAGCGGCCGACGACCGACACGACGCGAATGCGATCGGACAAACCGCTCACTCCTGGCCGCAGCGTACAGATGCCGCGCACGATCAGATCGATCTCGACCCCCGCGGCTGCCGCCTCGTACAACGCCCGTACGACTTCAGGATCGGAGAGCCCGTTGAACTTGGCGCGGATGCTCGCCGGTCGTCCCGCGCGTGCGTGCGCGGTCTCACGCTCGATATGACCAAGAATCGCTGGCAGCAGCTGGTGCGGAGCTACGAGCGCGCCGCGCGTCAGGCCGCGTGGAGGGCTCGACGACCCGGTCAGCTCGTTGAACAGCTCGGCGATGTCGGCGGTGAGATCTTCCCTCGCGGAGAAAAGACTCAGGTCGGTGTACTGGAGTCCGGAGCGCGCGTTGTAATTGCCAGTCCCAACGTGTACGTATCGCTTCAGCTGTCCGTCTTCCCGCCGTACCACCAGAGTGACCTTCGAATGGTTCTTGAGACCCACCAGGCCATAGACGACGTTAGCGCCCGCTCGCTCGAGAGCCCGCGCCCAGCTCACGTTGTTCTCCTCGTCGAACCGCGCCTTCAGCTCCACGAACACAACGACGCGCTTGCCGCTGCGCGCCGCTTCGAGCAGAGCGTCCACGATCGGTGACGAGTCGCCCACCCGGTACAGAGTGATCTTTATGGTCGTGACAGCCGGATCCACCGATGCTTCGTGCACGAACCGGATCACGGTTTCCACGAACGACTCGAACGGGTGGTGGAAGAGAAGGTCTCGAGCCTGGATCTCCTCGAAGAATGACGCGTCGGTCGCGATCGGCGCCGCAGGAGTCAGCGGATCATATGTCACCTGCGAGAGCGGGGTCAAACTCAGCTCTCCGAGTGAGCGCAGATCCAGCAGCCCGTCAATTTCCTGAAAGACCTGGGGGCCGATCTCTTCCGTATTCCCGCCTTCTCGACGTAGGCTCTCGAGCACGAGCGCACGCACGAAGCGCGGCATCGATCTCTCGATTTCCACGCGGATCGCGGGATTGTGGTGACGGCGTCCCACCGCGTGCGCGACCGCTTCGAGCAGATCGTCAGCGGCTTGCTCGTCGAACGCCAGGTCGCCGGCCCTCGTCACCCGGAAGATATGCGCGCTCTCCGGCTTTGCGTTTGGGTAAAGCAGGTCGAGATTCGCCCCGATCACCTGCTCGATGGGCACCACCGCGAATCCATCGCGCGGCACCCGCATGAAGCGCGTAGTGTCCGACGGAAGCTCGAGCTGGGCAAGATGCGGCCGGTCGCCCTCATTGAGGCGGAACACAATCGCGAGTGAAGACGCGAGATGTGGCAGGTGCGGCATCGGATGCCCGGGACTGAGCGTCATTGCCAGAGGAGTGAGCGCCGGCAGAATCTCTTCGTGCGAGCGAGCCCGCAACGCCTTTCGCTCTTTCTCGTCGAGGTCATCCCAGTCAAGGATGTGCACACCAACCTCGCTGAGCGCGCGCCTGCACTCCGCGTAGCAGGACGTCTGGCGCTTCACGATCTCAGCGACACGGTCGAGGATTTTCTCCAACCGCTCGGCGCCCGTCATCCCGTCCTCGGCCTGCTCTTCGGCCTGTTCGTGGGCGGCGGCTCTCAGACCCGCCATGCGCACCATGAAAAACTCGTCGAGATTTGCACTCACGATGGACAGAAAGCGCAGCCGCTCCTGAAGCGGCGTCGCTGGATTCTCGGCGAGCGCGAGAACACGGCGCTGGAATGCGAGCAGGCTCAACTCCGGATTCAGGAAGTGCGCAGCCGCGCTTTCGCCGCTAGTCAGCTCGGGAATGCGATGAACGGTATCCGAACCCTTGTCCCAGGGGTCGGGCTCTCCGCGCCGCGACCACTTCATCAGCAGCTCCGCACGCTCGCGCGGATTGGACGCGAGTGGCCGAAGATCACACTCCTTCTCGAGGGCGTGCGCCAACCGCTCGAGTCTCTCTTCACGGCCGGCGCGCACATGCCCGCACAGCTGATAGAACGAGCGCGACATTCCGCCGTTTCTGAGCGTGACCTCGTCGTAGTGAAGCTCGATGCGCGGACGGCGCAGCCAGTCGGGATCAACCATGCGCGTCAGACGATTTACCTCGAGCTCGGTACGCGCGGCCAGTAGCACCGGATCGATGACCGAGCGAAGCCACGCTGTCGCCGGCGTTTCCTCGAGAAGGGCTGCCGGAATCTGAGTCATGTGGACGGCGCTCTCTATCCACGATTCTCGACGTTCCACCGACCTGCTGCCGCGAACGGATAACGTCCGGTGATCGTTCGCGCCGACCCGGAGCCGGCACACGATCCCGCGCTTGCGTAGCGAGTCGTCGGGAGTGTCGAGATAGATGTCGCGGTGAAACGTCCGCCTTGGTGAGCTCGCCGCGAGGCCGAGAGGGAGCGGCGCACGAGCCTGCTCCTCGAGCTCAGCCAGTGACTCGAGCTCGTAACGGAAAGAACTCATGCGAGACTCAGCGCCCTTATCGGTCTCAGCGGCGACCGATACAGGACTCGATTATCGATCGTTTCGCAGAGCGCGAATCGTTGATTGTCTCGTAGAATTCGTCGAAGTAGCGGAGAGTCTCTCTCACTGTGCCCTGGTCCATCAGCTTTCCGATCTCGTCCTTGTACAGGGCGTATATCTCTGGCCTCT
>JALYKM010000308.1 GCA_030774785.1 Gemmatimonadota bacterium | reverse complement strand
ACCGTGCTGAATCTCGTGTTGAACATAGTCCTGATCCGCGGGCTCGGTCCCATTCCCGCGTTCGGGACGAAGGGTGCCGCGATGGGGACATGCATAGCGTCTGGGCTCCTCGCGGTTTATTCGCTCGCGAAGCTGTGGAACGGCGGCTGGGTCGTCTCCTTCCCGCGCGGACGCGGCTATGGTCCGGATTGGGAGATCATTCGCGCGTTGTTCCGGTTCGGACTCCCGACCGGGTTTCAGGGAATAGCCATGAACATTGGCGGCGTATTCATGCTGGCGTTCATCGGATCGCTCGCGCAGAGCGCCGCCGCGCAGGCGGCGTTCGCCGTGTGCTACACTCAGCTCTTCTCGCTCATCACCTGGACGTCCGTCGGCCTCATGGGCGCCGCCGCGGCGATCGCTGGTCAGAACTTCGGCGCCGGCAAACCGGATCGCGCGGCCGCGGCCGTGCACGTCGCGGCCCGCATCGGAGTCTCGAGTGCCGCAATCGTTGGCGCGTTGTTCCTCTTTTTCCCACGCCAGCTGCTCGCGGTGTTCGGGATGCACGATCCAGTCGTCGTCGAGATTGGAGTCCAGCTGCTCCACGTGCTCAGCATATCGGGACTACTGATAGCGGTAGCGCTGACGTACACGGGCGGACTTCAGGGAACGGGCGACACCAAGAGTCCGCTTTACATATCGATCATCTCACAGATCGTGGTGCCGCTTGGCATCTGCTTCGTGATCCAGCAGACAGGGACGCTGCAGCCGATCCACATCTGGATCGCGATTTTCATCGGCCACGCGACGCGCTGCGCGCTCAGCGTGCTGCGGTTCAATCAGGGAAAGTGGCGCGGCATCGCGGTCGACATCGGTCCGACCGCGCGATAGACGGCGATGATCAGCAGCTTCCGCCCGCCAGGACCCAGCACTGCGTCACCGGGGATGTCTTGAAGAAATCGAGCAGCAGACCACCCACCTTCTGCTCACCAGATTGGGAGGGGTGAGTGCCGTCGCTCTCGACGTCGGCGGTGGTCCACACCAACCCGTCGGAGCGGGGAGTCGTACCGCGTGCCCACAGGTAGGGTCCCCACGCAATCCAGGGCGCGATCGTCTGATAGTCGAGATCTCCAGCACGCGCATCCTGCACGCTTCCCCGCTGGATCTGGTCGATCTGCGCCTGAACAACCCACTTCACGGCGAGGCCTGATTGGTAGGCGTACGGCTCGGGATTGAGTAACGTGGTAGCATATCCCGCGTAGATGCGGCTCGAGAAGAACACCTGCCGCAGGTTGGGATAGCGCTGCTTCAGCGTGCGCGCGATGGTGCCCATTTGCGACACGAGTGTGTAGGCATCCGATGAAGTCGACGGGAGCGACACAGTCGGCTGCGCGTTCGCCACCTTCACCCACGCGATCTGAACCTGCCGCTCGGAGAGCGCTGAAGGCGTGAGCCAGGTGTCGCGGATTCGATCGTACTCGGGGCTCGTCGGCGAAGTCCAGGCGGACGCTGTTTGCCCGCCCCGTGCGCCGTTCACCATTACGAGCGTGGTGCGGTTGACGGCCGGGTCGGCTGCCGCCTGCCCCATGAACGACCATGACGCGCACGGGGATGTGGCACCGGCCGAGCAGAACTCCTGCGTCGTGTTGGACATGCCGATCGAGAGGAGCACATAACGGCCGGACGCGCTGGGGTTGCCGTTCACGTCGAGCGGTTTGATCGCTTTCGCGCTATTCACTCCGGCAGCGAGATGCGCGGCGGGCATCGAACTGCCACCCGGATAGAGTCCTCCCTCGAAGCCAAGGTAGCGCGCGTTCGCCGTCATTTCGCTGAGCGGAATCTTTGTCGTATCCGCGCCGGGCCCCGGTGGCCCGGACGCATCGTTTGCGCCCCCACAGGCGTTGAGCGCCACGGCGATCAGGATCGCCGCAATTGCCCGAGTCGCTCTCGTCATTTAATCCCCCTTCTCTCGCACTCGTGATCAAACACCCTGCGGAGTAGGACGATCGACCCGGGGTCAGCGTTAAGCAGGGGGCCCAGGCGTCGATGATGACGTCACGGCATGGCTTTGAGACCATCTCCGCGAACGAAGAGCCGGCTTGCGCGCGCGGCGACGGTGACCGTCTGAACGACGTTCACCTGATCCTCGAACAGCTCCGTCATGACGCTGTTCCGTATTCTCAATTTCTGCGTTCCTTGAGGCGTTTTGGCCTGAAGGCAAAAGAAGAGCATCTGATCGACTCTCTTCGTACCGCAGACGACGAGCTGAATTGCGCGGTCGTCGTCGCCAATGAGCTGCAGCTTCTCGGCGAGGTACGCCACCGCATTGGGCGTATCGATGACGCTGAACGGGACCTGGCGTGAGTGTGGTCGAGCTGTCATCGACCGGTGTCCGCCCTGCGACGGCGCGAATGTTCTGGGATCGAGCGACGAACAGATGGACGCTATTCGCGCATGGCCTGCCAATCCCGAAGGCCGGGCGAACGTACGAGCTGTGGCTGGTGACTGCCGACAAGAAAATCCCCGCCGGGATTTTTAAGCCGGCGGACGATGGCTCCGCTGTGGTTCGCGCGACGTACGCACTGCAGCCGGCAGACCTCAAAGCGATAGCGATTACCGATGAGCCAGCCGGGGGTGTCAGCGCGCCAACTGGCGCGGTGGTCCTTGCAGGCACGACGGGGAGCTGAGCGCTTCAGCGGAAAAAAAATGATGAAGGCGGCCGGCATGCTTGGACCACGGCGCGACGGCCGCACCGTCACCGCGGTGACGGTGTGGTCGCTCCCGTCATCGGTATCGCGCCTGCCGAGGGCCAAGCCGTGTCACCGAGCCTCTTCAGGTTCATCTCGAAGAACTGAACCGGCTCTTTGCCCGGAGCGATGTACTCGCCGATCTCGCGCCAGAAATCCGGTTTGATGACAGCGGTGTAGCGGATCTTCATCGGGCCAGCGGGGATCTCCCACACGTATCCGTCGGCGTTCGGTGTCAGCGGGAAATCGCCGGATCTGCCCTGCGCGTAGGAATGAAGCGTGTACGTCTTGGTGGCGGGGTCGTAGGAGATTACCGCGAAAGCATTGAATGAAACCTTGCCGTCCGCATCGTAGCCGCGGCCCTCGACGACCTTGATCGAGCCGTCGAGAAAGGGTCCGATTCGCTCCGTCTGTGTGAGAGTGTGCTTCTCGCCGGACGGGGTATTCGCCCAGGCATTACCCCGCCACACTCCGTCCATCATTGCGAGCGGGCGCATCGCGTCGCGCTGTGCTGCAATCAGAACGCCTGGGTTCGGTGGCCCTTGCGCCAGGGAACGGGAGCCGGGCAACACCGAGACTGCTGCAAATCCAATGATGAAAAATCGGTAGCTCATCGTGCCTTCCTCATCGTGAGAACCCGCCGGTAAAGTAGCGCCAAATCCCGAGAGTGGATGGCGGAACAGGTGGCTCACGCGTGCGCACGACTCATCCACAATGGTCGGCCCGGCGTATGCATTGCAGTCGCGGACCTCGAGGCGGTAGTCGGGCTAATTCAACGAAACGAACGGAGGTTGAAATGCTGGGAGACAACGAAGCGACGGCCACGATTGCAGTGAAGAACCTTACGGCCGCCCGAAAATTCTACGAGGGCACTCTGGGTCTCAAGTTGGTGCATACCGAGGGGGAGGAAGCCGTATCCTACAAGAGCGGGAACACGCACGTCCTCGTTTATCACTCCCAATACGCGGGCACCAACAAAGCGACCGCCGCGACCTGGATGGTCTCTGATATCGAGTCCCTCGTGAAGGATCTCAAGACCAGGGGCGTCTCCTTCGAGCACTACGACATGCCGGGGGTGACGCGGAAGGGGGACATCCACTTTGCGGGACCACTCAAGAATGCGTGGTTCAAGGACCCGGACGGGAATATCATCGCTCTCGTCAGCGAGTAATCCTTACTGCCCGATCCTGTTATGAATGAGCGCGAGTGCACCATCCTCGCGCTCTGCTGCACACCTCGAGCGCCGGAGACCCCACAACTGCTCGGCGAGGGAAAGATTCTGCTCGATTGACTGGGCTCCCGCCGCGCTCGCCGAAGAAACCAGTGCCGTAGCCGAGTCAAGGGCAGCGGCAACCTGCGGGGCCTGGGCGGCCAGGCACTTGCGCGTTGACGCGACGGTCATTTGCAGGAGATTCCTGCTCCGCCGAGCCTGCTCTGCCACGGAAAGCCCGCGTTGAGTTGGATCGAGCGCGACCACACTATCAGTGAGAATCATTCGAGACTGAAGGGCGCTGCTGTCAGCGGGAGTCAGCTTCTGAGCCGCCAGCAGGTCGGCGCGCGCTGTCGCGAAATCGCCGAGAGAGAGCGCGGCTTCTGCCAGTCCGACGTACGCGTCCGCGTCGCGCGAGTCGCGGCGGAGTATCTCGCGATAGATCGTCACAGCGCGCGACGGCTGACCGGCCACCACGAACAAGTGCGCAATCCGCTTGCGCTGTGCGCCGTCGTTCGTCGAGTCCTCCTGAATCGGCAACAGCTCCGCCAGCAACTCCTGCTTCGCGTTGGTGCGCGCGAGAAGATCGATGAGCTCGAAGCGCGCGGCGATGCGGCTCTTCTCCCTGCCAGCAGGCCATCGGCCGTAGATCGCGCGGTGATAGTATGACTTCGCTTCTTCGGTCCTTTCTTCTTTCGCGAGCACGTGCGCCATCGCGAGGTTCGCCGGACCGTCCGTCTCGTCCCGCTCCAGCAGCGGCAACAACATCTGCTCCGCGGCGATCGGGCGCCCGTCGGCAAGAGTCGCCTGCGCGAGTGCGACGCCGTACGCGGAATTGTCGCCGTCGAGCGTCGAAGCGGCGCGGAGATGCTCCATTGCCCGGTCAATCCGTCCCTCAGCAACCAATCGCTGGCCGGTGTCGAACTCCCGGGCCGCATACGACTTCCGCTCGGTGACGTCCACTCTGGCAAGCGCGGTGTCAAACAAAAGCAGTCCCACGATCGCGGCCAGGATCACGGCGAACGTCGTGATAAACTCGGACACGCTGGCGGCCGGCGTTGGAGCCGCTGGCTGAAAGAGAGGGGTTTTCATAAGTCGGGGTGATCCCTGTAGTCGAGCTCGTCGGCGCGCTCCACGCCGTACGCTTCCAGGATGTCCGCGAATGTGATGATGCCAAGCATGATACGCCCATTAGCGCGGCTCACGACGGGAAGAACCTTGTGACCGTTGTCCTTCATTCGCGCCAAAGCCCGACTGAGCGGTTGATCGTTGTGTACGTGCGGCAAATCCACCGCGCCGTCAATGTCCGACCTGCGCGCTATCTGCATCAGGCGCGCAATGGTCATATCGAGTCGACCCTGCTTTACCGCGGCCGCGATGTGACGCGTGCGCACCAGTCCAACGAGCCCCAGATCGTCGGCGACCGGCCACGACTCCAGAACGCTGTCCCTTATGTGTTCTTCTGCTTCCGCGATGGTCATCTCCGGATTGAGAGATTGCGGGGCTTCCCTGCTTGCCGCGCTCACGAGCAGGAGCTTCGCCGGCGTCGGGACGGCGCGAGTCGGGAGATGCAATCCATCCTGCTGCACGAGCGCTTCGTAGATCGGCTTTTTCTGGAGCTTCTTCGAGATGTAGAAAGCGATGAGGTTCGCGATCATCAGTGGAGCGATGATCGTGTAGTCGCGGGTTAGCTCGAAGATCATGATCACCGATGTGAGCGGTGCCCTTATGACTCCCGCGAAGGCTGTTCCCATTCCGACCAGTGCGTACGCGCCCGGTCCGGCCGTAGACTCCGGGAAGAGCCGGTGCGCGACCGCTCCGACCGATGCCCCCACCATTGAGCCGATGAAGACGGTCGGACCAAAAACTCCGCCGGCGTTCCCCGATGCGTAGGCCACCGATGTCGCGATGATCTTGAGCAGGGCCAGAACCGCAACGGTCCTGAGAACCACATCGCCGTTGAGGACTCTCTCGATCTGATCGTATCCGACCCCGAGCACTTGTGGCGCAAAGTAGCCGAAGACGCCAACGGTCAGCCCGCCGGCAACCGGCTGAATCCAGAGCGATGCGGTCGGCAGCCTGGCGAATCGCGCACGCAGCGAGAGCAGCAGCTTGACGAACGCTACCGAGCAGAGCCCTCCAACTATTCCGAGCACCACATAAGCGCCGAGCTCGGCCGCGCTGACGAGATGATAGCCGGGAACGTGGAAGAGGGGATTGTCGCCGAGAACGAGGTGAAGCACCATCCACGCCGTTGCCGACGCGAGGACGACCGAACCGAGCACGGGCCCGTGCAGATCTCCCACGATCTCTTCCAGCGAGAAGAGAACGGCGGCGATCGGGGTGTTGAACGCCGCGGAGAGCGCCGCCGCCCCTCCCACGGGTACCAAAGATCTGACCTGCGCTCGGCTCAGGCCGAGGCGCCGGGCGATGGCGGAGGCGAGTCCCGACCCGATGTAAATGGCGGGACCTTCGCGTCCGAGCGGGATTCCACTCGCGAGCGAAACACAACAGCAGACGAACTTTCCCGCCACGGATCGGAGCGAGATTCTCCCGTCGTGAATGAAGAGCGCGGCGCGCGTCTGTGGAATGCCGCTGCCGCGCGCAAGCGGGAAGTACCGGAAGAGGAGATATCCCGTGACGAGGGAGCCGAGTACCGGAATAAGGATTCGTCGCCATCCCGATCCGCCGGCCGGGAACATCAGGGCAGCAAGGCGACCGGTGAGCAGAATGAATGCTACGACGACGAGCCCGACGAGCGCCCCGATGACGAGGCTGAGCAGGAGCGCGAGGCGATCCTCCTTGCGCCGGAGGTCTTCCACCAGCTTGACCAGGCGCGCCGGCAGAGCTCGAAGTTTTATGGCTGCCATTTTTCTGAAGCTAAACGCTTCGACGCCATTGTCGAAGCGTTCAGCTCACGCGCTTTTCTCGCGTGCGTGACGAAGCTATGGCTTCGTCACCGTCAGGCCGCTGACCAGTCCATCGGTGTTATGCGCAAAGCGGACACCGTAAATCCCATCGGTCGACCTGAGCTTTCCCGCGCCCACGACGTCCGACTTGTTGTAGGTGCCGACCACCGCTCCGTTGATCGAGCAGGTAACCTTGTCACCCTTCACCGAAAGGGCAATGTCCTGTGTCACCGGCGATCCGACTGCGGCCGCCTTGTGTATGGCTGCGTTTGATTCGCCACGACCGTTCAATTGAAACGGCTCGGGACCAAACCCGCGCATGATGAACTTCCCCGTCCCGTACGCAGCGCAGTACAGATAACTCTGCTTGTC
>JALYKM010000307.1 GCA_030774785.1 Gemmatimonadota bacterium | reverse complement strand
GACAAGCAGAGTTATCTGTACTGCGCTGCGTACGGGACGGGGAAGTTCATCATGCGCGGGTTTGGTCCCGAGCCGTTTCAATTGAACGGTCGTGGCGAATCAAACGCAGCCATACACAAGGCGGCCGTAGTCGGATCGCCGGTGACACAGGACATTGCCCTTTCGGTGAAGGGTGACAAGGTGCAATGCGCGATCAACGGAACGGTGGTCGGCAGCTACAACAAGTCAGACGTCGTGGGTACCGGGAAGCTCACGTCGACCGATGGGATCTATGGAATCCGCTTCGCGCACAACACCGAGGGACTGGTCAGCGGATTGACGGTGACGAAGCCTTAGCTTCTTCATCCACGCGAGAAAAATGCGCCTGAGCTAAACGCTTCGACACCGGCGTCGAAGCGTTTAGCTTCAGAAAATGCCAGTCATAAGAGTCCCAGCCCTGCCGCCGCGCCTGCGCAAGGTGGTCGAAGACCTCCGCCGCAAGGAGGACCGCCTCGCGCTCCTGCTCAGCCTGGTCATCGGTGCGCTCGTCGGCCTCGTCGTCGTCGCATTCATTCTTCTCACCGGGCGCCTCGCAACACTCATGTACCCGGCTGGCGGATCCGGTTGGCGTCGGATCCTCGTCCCCACCCTGGGGGCGCTCGTTACCGGATATCTCCTCTTCAAATACTTCCCGCTCGCGCGCGGCAGCGGCATTCCACAGACTCGTGCCGCGCTCTTCATTCACGACGGCCGGATCTCGCTGCGATCCGTAGTGGGAAAGTTCCTCTGCTGTACCATTTCGCTCGCCAGCGGAATCCCACTCGGACGCGAAGGACCCGCGGTCTACATCGGGTCAGGACTCGCATCCGTCATCGCGCGACGACTCGGAATGAGCAGAGCGCAAGTCAGATCTCTGGTTCCCGTCGGCGGAGCCGCGGCGCTCACTGCCGCATTCAACACTCCGATCGCAGCGGTGCTCTTCTCGCTTGAAGCGATCATGGGCGATCTGCACGCCCCCGTCCTCGGCTCGGTCGTGCTCGCCTCCGCCACATCGTGGATGGTGCTCCACCTCGTCCTCGGCGACAGCCCGCTCTTCCACGTCCCTGACTATCATCTCGTCAGCCCCGGCGAGCTCGGCGTTTATGTCGTGCTCGGAATCGTCGGAGGACTCAGCTCCGTGGCGTTCGTGAAGCTGGTGCTCTGGCTGCGCGCCCGATTCGCGCGATTGTCACGCGCGCCGGTCTGGATGCAGCCAGTTGCAGGTGGACTCACCGTCGGCCTCTTCGGCTATTTCATGCCGCAAGTGCTCGGCGTCGGGTACGATCAGGTCGAGAGAGTCCTCAACGGCGATGTAATTCTCAAAGCCGTGGTCATACTTGCCGTGCTCAAGATCATCGCGACATCGGTCGCGTACGCATCGGGTAATGCTGGCGGAATATTCGGCCCAAGCTTGTTCATTGGGTCGATGGTGGGTGCATCGGTGGGAGCGGTGGCGCACCTGCTCTTTCCCGGATCGACGGCAGGACCGGGCGCGTACGCACTCGTCGGCATGGGAACAGCGTTCGCGGGAATCATAAGGACGCCGCTAACATCGGTGATCATGATCTTCGAAGTGAGTCGCGACTACACGATCATAGTTCCACTGATGATTTCGAATCTCACCGCGTTCTACATCTCTCGGAAGCTCCAGAAGGAACCGATCTACGAGGCGCTCGCGCGTCAGGATGGGCTGTATCTCCCGACTCGCACTTCCGGCGCTCAGCCGGCAGTGCTGCGCGTCAGCACCGCAATTCGGGAAGCGCCTGAATCTCTCACTCCGGAGATGAAGATCAGCGAAGCCACCGAGCGCGTGACAGATGGCGATCTCGAGTCGTGGCCGGTGGCCGACGAGCTCGGGCTCGTTGGAATGGTGCGCACACGTCACATCGCTGCCGCGGCAAAACAGGGGCGACAGGAGATGACAATTGCGCGCCTCATGCACATAGCGCGCAGATCAGCCGGCGACAGAAGCGTGGACTTGCCCCACGTGCACAACGATCAGCCGCTCAGTCGGGCGCTGGCACGAATGAGAGATAACGGGCACAAGGTTCTGCCCGTGGTCAGCCGCGCGAACGCGCGGATCATGCTTGGTGTCGTGACGCTCGCGGACATTCTGAAGGCGTACGGTGTCGAGCGCGCAGATCAGCTCGACTACAGCGATCATCCCGACTTGTGAGAACGCCTCTAGTCCAGCCGGCGATCGCGCCGCCATCTGCCAGCGTGTCCGAGTTCATCGCCACGTTCGCCGCGATCCTGGCTGTGATCTCAGTGCTGCTCTTGTTCGACACCGCTCTTGCCAGGGTGGACATCAGCGAGCGCAGATCATACGCGACTCGGGAGTTCCGTACCGGTGAGCGGTTGCTCGCGCAGGGAAGGACTGAGCAGGCAATAGAGTATCTCCGCACGGCGTCTACGCTCGACGGCGAAAATTCTACCTACGGTACCGCGCTCGCCCAGGCGATTCTCGCCGACGGCCGTCCGAGCGCCGCCGAGCAGATTTTGTTGCCGCTGCTGGAACGGAACGCCACGGACGGAGCTGCGAATCTCGCGATGGCGCGAGTGCTCGTGAAAGAAGGAAGGACCGACGAGGCGAAGCCCTACTATCACCGTGCGATTGATGGCCTCTGGCCGGGCGGCGAGGCCCAAAGCCGCACTGCCGCGCGCTTCGAGTTCATTGATCTTCTCGCGCGGATGAACGCGAAGCAGGAATTGCTCTCAGAGCTCTTACCGATTCAGGATGATTCCGCGAACGATGCGGCACAGCGCAAGCGGATTGCTCATTTGTTCGTGGTGGCTGGTTCGCCCTCGCGAGCAATGGGCATCTTTCGCGAATTGCTGCGTCGCGACTCGCATGATGCGGACGCCTATGTCGGGCTGGCGGAAGCCGCACTCTCGCTTGGGAATTTCGCGGCCGCGCGCGCCGATCTGCTCGCGGCGCAGAAACTAATGCCTGATGACAGCAGCAATCTTGTGGGGCGAATGAGACTCACCGATAGCGTGATCGCGCTCGATCCAACGCAGCGTGGGCTCAC
>JALYKM010000306.1 GCA_030774785.1 Gemmatimonadota bacterium | reverse complement strand
ATCACTTCGCCATCCTGCTGCCCGACCGCGCTGCTCTCGGCCGCTTCGTAGCTCACCTGGCCGAGATCGGCGCGCGCCCCGGGATGTCGGATCACTTCGTGAGCGAGGCCGTGTATCTCACCGATCCCGACGGCCTGGGAATCGAGGTGTACGCCGATCGACCGCGTGATGCGTGGCGCTACGACGAGCGGCAGCTGTACATGACGACGAAACACCTCGATGTGGATGATCTCGTCGGGTCGGCAGGTGGTGAGCGGTGGACCGGAATGCCACCCGGCACCGTGCTCGGTCACGTGCATCTATACGTCGATGACATCGCGAAGGCCGAGGCGTTCTACCATGACGCGCTTGGATTCGATAAGGTGGTCTGGAGCTATCCCGGCGCGTTGTTCATGTCAGCAGGTGGGTACCACCATCATCTTGGAACCAACACCTGGGCGCGTGGCGCGCCGCCCGCGAGTGACGAAGACGCGCGTCTGCTCGAATGGGAGATCGTCGTCCCGAGCCTAGAGGATGCAGCAGAGGCAGCAAACAATGTGACGGCTGCAGGCTACCCCGTGAAAGAGGAGAGTGGCGAGTGGGTTTTAACCGATCCGTGGCGCACGAGTCTGAGGCTCGTTACGGGATAGTGATGCGACGATATCCGCTATTTTTCATGACCGCCGTTGTCGTGGCGTGCTCCAGTCAGATGCGCTCCGCTCGAACCGGATTCCAGTTCGCTTCCGACGCGGCCGCGATAAAGGCGACGCTCGACACGACCGCTGCCGGGTGGAATCGCGGTGAGCTTCCGGTTTATCTCTCCGCCTACGTTGACTCGGCGACGGCCATGGGCGGCACCGGCCTGGTGCGCGGAGTGAACGGAATCGAAGGTCAGATGCGTGCCGGATACTGGCGCACCGGCCGACCGCTCCAGAATCTTACCTATGATCACCTGGAGATACGGCCGATCGGGCCGAATCAGGCAATCGTAACCGGCCAGTATATTCTCACCGGAGCCGGCAGGCCCAACCGGACTGGTTGGTTCACAACTATCTGGATTCGTACGCCGCAGGGTTGGCGGATGGTGCACGACCACTCCTCCTGAGTGCGCGCTTCGTTCCCCAGCGCTATTTTTGCTGCCTCCAGCAAGCGGTCTTGCTCGGCCGCTTCTGATTCCCTTCTAGTGGTTGGCGGATAATGATTTTTGCGAAAGTACGAACTTTCCCCGCACTGGTGGCGTTCGCGGCGGTATTGATGTCCGCGTGTGGCAGCGATTCTACCGGGCCCGGCTCGGTCGATACAAACGCCGCCTTGCAGAGCCTCGCCCTCGGCTTGCAGGGTCTTGGAGGGATTGGCTCGCCCACCGCGCCTGAGCCGAATCCATCATTCGGCGGAATCGCACCGTTGCTCGACCAGGTCACTGTGACGATGGATGGTGCGCCACAAGAGATGTTTGCTCTGGGTCTCCGACAGACATTTCCGCCGGGAACGTGCGAAGAGACCCTGTTTCTGGATCCGGCGTTTCCGCCCGAGCCGGGAGTGTGCACACATCCGCCGCTGGAACTCACTGTCATCCTCTGGGCGTCGCACTCGGCCTCGCAGCCACCCGATCGCATGATCCTGCTCGCCGCCGACGAAGGCACAGCAAATTTTGATTTTGCTTCCTCAGTGGAGCTGCCCGCCCTCGCGCTCTACCTGGAAGGAGAGGATGATCTATGGGTTTCGCTGTCAGGTACCCTCGTCAGTCAGATCGCGCGGACGAGTCAGACCTGCGACCTCCCGCTTCCACCGTATGCAAAGAGCGGGACTTGCAACATCGCAACCTTCGACGAGCAGGGCTCGATTGTGTTCGAGCGCTTGGCGTACGCCGGGCCGTATCCGGAGCCTCTTAGTTTGGTGATTCCGCGACAGACTCTGCATGGCCTGTGGCTCGCGATCAGCGAGGTTCAGCCGATAACGTTGACGGCGAACAGACTCACAAGCGTACGGCCTCTTACGGCGCGTATCATCGGCGAAAGGCTAGCCGCTGGACGGCTCGTTCCGGCGCGATAGCCTCGAGGATTCTGGCATTTACTGCCGCTCGGCTGGCACCTATGACGAAGGTTATACGGATGCTCCGGATGTGAACGGATGCTCCGGATTTGTCTTCTTGTTATTTGTAAAGAGCGCTCCGTGCTGCGTCTGATGCATCCTGGGCGGCAGTTCCCAAAAATCCCGGCCCGCCAAGTGGAGCCGTACCGCCTCACGGAGCGATCCGGAGCATCCGCTAAAATCCGGAGCATCCGTATAAACCTCCGTCAGATGGGCCGGCCCGAGCGGCAGTTAAGGTCCACGTACGCGCGTATGAGCCAGCGGACCGGTCACAGCTGCTCCGCGACGAACTCCGCGAGATAATTGCGCGGAGCGCTTGCATCCGCTTGACGAGGCACGGGCGACAGCCCTACAAACCTGATCTTCACGTTCCCCACCTGCACTTCGTTGTTGGGCGGCGTGATGCTCACAATTCTCGTCACATTCGCGGCTCCGTTCCGGGCAATGACGATCTCGACCTTCGCATCGCCTGCCCACACGCAGGTCACGTCTACCGGACAGCGCGAATCCTCGCGCACTTGTTTGAAGGTGATCCGGGTATCGGTTCCATTCACCGCCGCGGTTTGTCCCGGGGCCAGCGTGAATGATGTGCCAGGCTCGACCACAGCCGCCGTTTGAAGGGGAGCGCAGCTGGAGCTCATGGTCAGAAGGACACACGCGCTCACGACTGCAGCCAGTGTTGAGCGCTCGAAACTCCCGGATTGACCCATTTGCGTTGCCTCCTTCATTCGCGTGCGATGGCGTCCACCGGCGCGAGCCCCGCCGCTCTGCGCGCCGGGTAAGTTCCGAATATCAGCCCGACCATGATGGCCGAGCCAGCAGCGAGCAGTCCGGTATAGATATGCATGACCGGGTAGATCGGCGCGTGGGCCCAGAGACGAAACACCGCCGTGCCCGCCTGCGCAATGATTATCCCAACCACGAATCCGATGACGCTTCCTGCGCCCGTGACCGTCACGGACTCGACCAGAAACTGGGTCTGGATGTCGGCTCGCCTCGCGCCGACCGCCTTTCGAATTCCAATCTCTCGCGTCCGCTCAACTACCGCCGCGAGCAGCACGTTCATGATTCCGATGCCGCCGACGGCTAGTATGAGTCCAGCCAGCGATCCGAGCAGCAACTTTGTCAGCAGCATCGCCTGGCGGGTGTTCTCCAGGCGCTGTGTTCCAACCTCGACGTTCAGCTTCTCCACGCGCGTGCCGTACTGCTCTGCCAGCCAGTTCACGGCCTGAGCACGCAGCGTGTCAACCGCGTCGATGCTGTGCGCCTTCAGGCGGAGCGTCGCAAGCTTCGGATCACGCGTCGGCTCCAGCAGGGATTCCCCACCGCGGATCGGAGCGAATGCCGCGAGATCCGGTTCCGGACCGATTGCCGGCGGGGCCAGCACGCCCACGACTTCACGCTTGCGTCCGCTTACCTTGATGGCGCGGCCGATGAGCCAGAGCGCATCACGGCCACCTGCCAGCTCCTGCGCGAGGCGGTGTCCAAGCACGATGACCGGCGCCGAGTGCATGACCTCGCTCGCCG
Source organism: Gemmatimonadota bacterium (assembly GCA_030774785.1). Classification (GTDB taxonomy): domain Bacteria; phylum Gemmatimonadota; class Gemmatimonadetes; order Gemmatimonadales; family Gemmatimonadaceae; genus UBA4720. Next base: position 2,229 of record JALYKM010000306.1, on the reverse strand, counting down.
TGAAGAATCGGCCGGCGGTCAGCTCCATCGTGGTGAAATCAGCCAGGCTCGCGGTGCTGAGAGTGAGAAGCGCGGTAGCGCGGCGATCGAGATACTCGACCGGTGCACTGCCCGTGAGCGTGAGCGCGTATTGCGCAACGCCCGGCACCTCGGACTTGGCTCTCTCCGCATCTTCGGTCGTCAGAACCGGATACCCGCTGATGGGCACCGTTCGGCCCGCCACGACAGTGCTGGTGCGCGGAGTGATCGCTACATCCTGGACGCTGCTCTCGCGCGCGATGAGCGCGCGCGCCCAGAGATCGACGCCATCAGTAATGGAGAACGCCGCGACGAGGGCCGCGACGCCGATTATCACTCCCGTCGTCGAGAGCGTGGTGCGCGTCGGGTTGGTACGCAAAGAGTCCGCCCCAACCCGGGCGGACTCGATGAGCGCTGCTGAATTGACAGTGAAACGACGCATGCGACCTTCCCTACGGAGAAACGGCTATGCGGGTTGCGGCACCGCATGGATGCCGGGTGCCTCAGGACCGGGATTCCGGCGCATGTACATCCAGATCGCTCCGCCAATCGCAAACGCCAGAGCGATGACTTGCGCCATCGTGAATGTGCCGAGAACGAAGCGATCGTCCTTGGCGCGCACGAACTCGATGATGAACCGCTCGATTCCCGCCAGCACGCAATACAATCCGAACAGCCATCCTTCGGCGTGCCTGTGATTGCGGAATCGCCACAGGATGAGAAACATCACGAAGCCGAGCGCGACCTCGTAGAGCTGCGTCGGATGGACGGAGAGAACTTGATTCGGCAACGCGCCTGGCGGCGCCGGGGTGTGAAAAAGGTCCGTCATGTTGGCGACCGTCGAAGGCGGCGCCCCATTCGGAAAGCTCACCGCCCACGGCCCGTTCCACGGGCGGCCGTAGTCGTCGCCGACGGCCCAGCATCCCGTGCGCCCAATCGAATAGCCTGCGGCGAGGGCGGGCGCGGAGACGTCGCTGATGCGTGGGAAGCTGAGGTGCTTCCGCCGGATCACGATGTAACAGGCGACGATTCCGCCCATCAGTCCTCCCCAGAACACAAAGCCGGCTCTGCTCACGACCGCGCCCAAGTCGTGCATCAGGATCGCGTAATAGAGCTTGCCGCCGAGGAGGCCGCCGATCACCGCGGCAAAGACGAGATCACCGATGGGCTCGGGGTCGTAGCCGCGGCGCGCGAGCTCCCGTTGCGCGATGATCTGCGCGATGACGAACGTCATGAGCATCGCCAACCCGAATCCGGTGAGCTGGAGCGGACCGACATCATATGAGAGCGGCTGCTGAACGATCGAAGCGAAAATTTTCTGCATTGAGGCTGTAATCTAGGCTGCGACGAGGCCCGGGATAGGGCAGGTCGCGTACGCGTTGAGGTCGAGACCGGCTCGCTCGCCCTGCTCGAATCTGAAGAACGCGGCGCGGGCGATCATCGCTGCGTTGTCGGTGGCGAGGCGCTGGCTCGGAGCGAAAACAGTAATACCCTCCGACTCGAGCCTCGTTCGCATCGCGTCCGCCAGGGTGCGATTGCAGGCGACTCCACCGCCCAGCACCACACGCTGGCGAGAGAACGCATTCGCGGCGCGCCAGGTTTTCTCGACGAGGGTGTCGATCAGCGAATCCTGGAACGCGCGTGCAATGTGGCTCTTGTCTTCCTCGATGTCTTTCGAGGCTCGCACCGCGTTGAGCACCGCCGTCTTGATGCCGCTGAACGAGAATGCGTAGTAGTCCTCATCGCCGGGGAGCCCGTTCCTGCGCAGCATCGGTCGAGCGAAGTGAAAGCGTTTGGGATCGCCATCGCGGGCGAGCTGCTCGACGTAACGGCCACCCGGATACGGAAGACCGAGCAGCTTAGCGACCTTGTCGAAGGCTTCTCCAGCGGCGTCGTCACGCGTAGCTCCCAGCAGCCGGTATTTGCCCCACGCCTCGACGTCCAGCAGGAGGGTGTGGCCGCCCGAGACGAGCAGCGCCGTGAACGGAGGCACGGCATCGCGGTGCTCGACTGCCGCCGCGAAGAGATGCCCTTCCATGTGATGAATGCCGAGCAGCGCGATGTCGCGCGAGAACGCGAGCGCCTTGCCGTAGCTCACGCCGACGAGCAGCGCCCCCACCAATCCGGGCGTGTTGGTGACGGCGACGGCGTCCAGAGCATCCAGAGTGGTCCCGGCTTCTTCGAGCGCGCGCTCGACTACGGGAACAATGC
>JALYKM010000305.1 GCA_030774785.1 Gemmatimonadota bacterium | reverse complement strand
GCGGACCGGACAATCGCCTGCTCGTCCTCGGTGATCGAGGTTGCGACTTCCGCCTCGCAAAGGAGCGCGAGAGTGCGCCGGGAGAGGTGGTGGGTTCCGAGCGCGTGCTCGAACCGCGAGTGCGTCGCGCCGGGATAGACGAGATACGTCCAGCCCAGCTGGCGCACGTACCTCAGTCGCTGAAAGACTTCGGTGTCGACGAGGCTGAGGCTGAGCTCGTCTACACGAATGTTATTCCAGACGGGGTCGCGCAGAATCTCGAAGTGCACGGCCCCCGCCCTGCGCGGGTTATCCTTTCGGGCCGGCGTTCTTGATCGCCGGATCGACGCTGCCGAACTTCGCGAAATTCTCGCGGAACATGCCGGCGAGCTTCTTCGCCTGGGCGTCGTATGCCGCGGTATCCGGCCATGTCTTGCGCGGGTTCAGCACTTCCGAAGGAACGCCCTTCACCTCCCGTGGAATCGAGAGCCCGAAGACAGGGTCCGTCTCGGTCTTCACGTCATCGAGCTCGCCGGCGAGTGCCGCATTCACCATGGCGCGAGTGTGTGGAAGCTTCATCCTCTTTCCGGTGCCGTAAGCGCCCCCGCTCCATCCGGTGTTGATAAGCCAGACGTTGGATTTGTGCTCGCTCAGAAGCTTCCCCAGCATCGCGGCATACTTTGTCGCGTGCAAAACGAGAAAGGCGGCGCCAAAGCAGGCGCTGAATGTCGGCTGCGGCTCACTCACGCCTCGCTCGGTGCCCGCCACTTTCGCCGTGTAACCGGAAAGGAAGTAGTACATCGCCTGTTGGGGCGTGAGCTTGGCTATTGGCGGCAGAACTCCAAACGCATCTGCCGTCAGGAAGACGACGTTCCGCGGATGCGCGCCTCTTCCGCCTTTCACGTGATTGCGGATGTAGTGCAGCGGGTATGAGGCGCGCGTATTCTCCGTGATCGACTGGTCGGCGAATCTCACCTTCTTCGTCGCCGGATCGAGAACGACGTTCTCCAGAACGGTGCCGAACATCTGAGTGGTCCGATAGATGTCGGGCTCGCTCTCTGGGGAGAGGTTGATCACCTTGGCGTAGCACCCTCCCTCGAAGTTGAAGATCCCCTCTGCTGACCATCCGTGCTCGTCATCGCCGATGAGACCCCGATTGGGATCGGCTGACAGAGTCGTCTTGCCCGTTCCCGACAATCCGAAGAACAAGGCGGTATCACCGGCCTTTCCGACATTCGCCGAGCAGTGCATGGAGAGAACGCCCTGCCTGGGAAGCAGGTAGTTCATGATGGTGAACATCGACTTCTTCAGCTCACCGGCGTAGCGCGTTCCTCCGATAAGAATCGTTCGTTCGGCAAGATTGAGGACGATGAAAGTGCCGGTGCGCGTTCCATGGCGCGCGGGCTCCGCCTGGAATTCAGGCGCGTGCAGAACGGTGAAGTTGGGATCGAAGGTGGGCAGATCTGTCAGCTCGGGGCGGATGAACATGTTGCGCACGAACGCCATGTGCCACGCGTTGGGCGACACGTAGCGCACCGAGAGGCGATAAGACTGGTCTGCGCCGCAGTAGAGATCCTCGACGAACAGCTCCCGCGAGTCGTTGAGATACCGGTGCATGTCGTTCAGCAGCAGCTGGTATTTCTCGGTGGAGATGGGCTGGTTGACGTTGCCCCAGTCGACATCCTTTTCGGATGTTGGATCCTTCACCACGAACTTGTCATTTGGTGAGCGGCCAGTGTGTGGCGTCGTCACGGCTACGAACGGACCCATCTCCGCAAATTCGCCTTCTTCGCGCCTCGCGGCGGCCTTGAAAAGCTCGGGCGCAATCAAATTCCAGTGGACCTCGCCCCGCGGAGCGAGTCCCTGCTTTCCCAACCCAATGCTGCTCTCGCGCGCGACCGATGTGCGCTGCGGCTTCATCTCAGTTGCCATTACTGGACTTCCTCTCATTCACCCGCTGTTGCGCGTCCATTACCGCGACAGCGGCCATATTCACGATATCCTGCACGTCGGCACCCTGTTCGAGTACGTGTACGGGAAGATTCATACCGACCAGAAAGGGCCCGATCTTCGTCGCGCCGCCAAGATGATGCAGCAACTTGTAGGCGATATTCCCCGCGCTCAGATTGGGAAATATCAGGACGTTCGCCCGCTCCTTGAGTACGCTGAACGAATACGCCGACCGGAGGATGTTCTCGTCCATCGCCGTGTCCGCCTGCATCTCGCCGTCGACGATGAGCGCCGGATCCCGCTTCCTGAGAATCGCGACCGCTTTCGCCACCTTCTCGGCCTCGGGGTGGCGGACCGAGCCGAAATTCGAGAAGGACAGCATGGCGATCCTTGGCGTGATACCGAAGGTGCGTACGATCCGGCCGGCTGAGTAGGCGATCTGAGCCAGCTGCTCCGCCGTCGGATCGATGTTGACCGTCGTATCGCCACAGAAGATAACGTGCTTTTCAAACACCAGCATGTAGAGGCCGCTCACGATCTCGGCCTTGGGATGCGGCCCGATCACCTGGAGCGCGGGACGGATCGTCTCGGGATAGTGCATGCCGACACCGGAGAGAAGAGCATCCGCGTCGCCGCAGGAGACCATCACCGATCCGAAGTAATTCCCGTTGAACAGGAGCTGGTGCGCTTCGCCGTGACTGAGGCCCTTGCGCTGGCGGCACTTCCACAGAATGTCCGCGTACTTGTCGCGCTTCTCGGATGTCCCCGGGTCCTCGATGAGGATGTCGCGGAGCGAGATGTGATTCTCGTCCGCTATGCGGTGAATCGCCTCGCGCTGGCCGAGGAGAATGGGGAACGCGATTCCTTCATCGACGATCATGCGCGCGGCGCGAATGATCTTCGGCTCTTCGCCCTCGGGAAATACGACGCGCTTTGGATCGCGCAGCGCGCGATTGATGATTCCGCGCATTATTCCGCGCGCCCTGCCCAGCCGCTCCTCGAGTCGTTCGCGGTAGTGCTCGAGGTCGATCATCTCTTTCGCCACGCCGCTGGCGACGGCTGCCCAGGCAACCGCGGGTGCCACCCAGAGCAATACGCGCGGATCGAACGGGAACGGGATCAGGTAGTCGGGGCCGAATTTTACGGAACGCAGGCCATACAGCCGCGACACGCTCTCCGGAACGTCTTCCTTGGCGAGGGCAGCCAGCGCGCGCGTCGCCGCCATTTTCATCTCTTCGTTCACCTGGGTCGCGCGGGCATCGAGGGCTCCGCGGAAGATGAACGGAAAGCCGAGCACGTTGTTGACCTGATTGGGGAAGTCGCTGCGGCCGGTGGCGATGATTGCATCGGAGCGCACCGCACGGACCTGGTCCGGCAGAATCTCCGGCTCGGGGTTGGCGAGAGCGAAGACGATGGGTTTTTTCGCCATCTTCGCGACCATCTCGCCGGTGATGGCGCCCGCGACGGAGAGACCGACGAAGACATCCGCGCCAACGAGGGCGTCGGCAATCGTCCGGGCTTTGGTCTTGTTCGCGAATTTGGCCTTGTACGGATCCAGGTCACCCGGCCGTCCCTCGTAGATGATGCCCTGTCGGTCGGTGAGGAGTATGTTCTCGCGGGGCACTCCGAGTCTCACATAGTGCTCGGCGGTCGAAATGGCGGCGGCGCCCGCACCCGAGAAGACGACGCGGATCTTTTCTATTTTCTTTCCCACGCATTCGAGCGCGTTCAGTAGTGCCGCGCCGGAGATGATCGCGGTGCCGTGCTGGTCGTCGTGGAAGACGGGAATTTTCATCGTTTTCCGCAGCGTCTCCTCGATGTAGAAGCAATCGGGGGCGCGAATGTCCTCGAGATTGATTCCGCCGACGGTCGGCTCGAGCAGCTGGCAGAACTTGATGACATCGTCGGGGTTCTCGGAGCCGACCTCGAGGTCGAACACGTCGAGGTCGGCGAACTGCTTAAAGAGATTTGCCTTGCCCTCCATCACCGGCTTGGCGGCCAGCGGGCCGATGTTGCCGAGCCCCAGGACTGCAGTGCCGTTGCTTACGACGGCGACGAGATTTCCCTTCGCGGTGTACTTGTACGCGTCGTCCGGATGTGCCTCTATCTCCAGGCAGGGGACCGCGACCCCGGGGGAGTATGCGAGGGCCAGGTCGCGCTGATTGTTGAGCGGCTTGGTTGGGACTACCGCGATCTTGCCGGGGCGGCCGGACGAGTGGTAGTCGAGGGCATCTTCACGCTTCATTGAACGTGGAAAAATGCGTCAGGCTCGGGCCCAGTGCTACCCTGGCAGAGAGACCTTGCCGTAACTCCCACTCGGGCCGGCTACAATGACGGAAGGGGTTACGCGGATCACGCGGATAACCACGCGGAGTTACGCGGACTGCTCCGAATGGCGATATGACTCCGCTTGGCGGGGCCGTGATCATTTGTTGAACTGCCTCGGGATGCTTCAGTCGCGAACCGGAGCTCTCTTACGAAATAACAAAAAGCAAATGCGCGCTCTTTCCGCATTTTCCGCGTGATCCGCGTAACCCCTTCTGTCATTGTAGCCAGCCCGAGCGGCTGTTAACCAACCTTCTGTCAGTGTAGCCGCTCGTGGAGGCTACCGGCAGGTGCTGGTCTTCGGGCCGGAACGCGGCTACACTTCACCGGTCATGACCTTCGATCGCCACTCTCGGGTTCTTCCATCGGCACTCTGTCGGTCGGCGATTTATTTGCTGGTCGCCGCTCAGTTGCTTCTGGCCTTTGCGCCTTTGATGGAGTGGCAATTCGGCGCGGACGCCCGTCCGCATGTCGAAGCCGCGGGCACGAGCGCGCATCATGCGCACAACCCAGCAGACTGTGCTGCGTGTGCAGCGCGCGGTCTGCTGGCGGTTGCAAACCACACTGCCCAGCCCGCGATCGAATCGCTTCAGTCCGTGCCTCGCGGACTTTCAGAGCGGGATGAGCATCTTGCCTTATTGAGGGAGTCGAAGTCGAGACCCCGGGCTCCGCCCTTCAGACAAGCGTAGCCCTCTCTACGCAGCTGCCTGCTCCAAGAGAGGAGTAGTGCGCCCCATTCGCCGGAACGAAACGGTTCGGCGAGTAGATGTCTGAAACCAACAAACAAGGATTCTTCAAAATGAGAGGACGCTTCATCCTCTGCGCGCTCGGCATCGGTGTGCCGACTTTCGCACAGGCCCAGGTCGCTCCACGGAAATCGAAGCAGGACTCTGTAGCGCGGGCCGACAGCATCGCGCGCGCCGATTCCATCGCGCTCGTGAAGCAACTCGAAAAAGAGCTCGGGCAACAAGCTGCTGACAGCAGCGGGACTGTCGCGGCCCAGGGGCCGCGCGCGACTGGCGGTTACATGAACATCGGCTTCGTCGCTTTGACCGATGCAGGGTGGTCCACCGAGCCTGATGTCGGCTCGATCCAGGTCGGCGATCATGATCCTCACGTGAACGGCTTCTCCATTCCCAACGTCGAGCTTACGCTCGACGGGGCGGTCGATCCTTACTTCAAGGGGTTCAGCAACATCGTCTACAAGCTCGACAAAAATGGCGAAACAGGTGTCGAGCTGGAGGAGGCGTACGTACTGACTACCTCGCTGCCCGCCAATCTGCAGCTCAAGGTGGGACAATTTTTCGCCGAGTTCGGTCGACAGAACCCTCAGCACCCGCATGCGTGGGCTTTCGTCGACGAGCCGCTGGTCCTCAATCGGATGTTCGGACCCGACGGCCTCCGCAGTCAGGGACTGCGACTCTCATGGCTCTTGCCGACGTCCTTCTATACGGAGGCGCTGCTCACCGTCGCCAACGCCACGGGCGGAACGACGTCGAGCTTTCGCTCGGAGGAGTCGCCGGAGATCCACGGCGGTGTAATCAATGATCGGCCGGTGGAACGCCTTTCGGACCTGCTGTTGGCGCCACGCCTGAACACGTCGTTCGATCTGACCGAGACTCAAACCGTAGTCGTTGGCGCCTCGGCGGCATTCGGCCCGAATAACTCCGGACCTTCCGCCAGAACTCAGGTGTACGGCGTCGATGGTTATTGGAAGTGGAAGCCCACCGCGGCTCAGGCAGGTTTTCCGTTCCTGTCGATGCAGAGCGAGGCGATGTGGCGGAGGTATGACGCCGCGCTGCGCATCGCCGCGGCCGATCCGACGGTGACGTTGCCGAACGAGATGTTGAAGGATCGCGGAGCGTACGCCCAGCTGTTGTGGGGAATCAAGCCCCGCATCGTGGCGGGCCTGCGAGGTGAGTTCGCAACAGGCGACCCGGCGGCATTCGAGTCGGAGCTGCGCCGCGATCGGTCGCGGCTGTCGCCGAATTTCACGTGGTATCCAACTGAGTTCTCGAAATTTCGGGTGCAATACAATTACGACGATCGCAAGGGAATCGGCACCGATCACTCGCTCTGGTTCCAGTTCGAGTTCCTGCTCGGCGCACACGCGGCACACAAATTCTAAAGGTAGAAAAAGGAAAATGAAATCAATGAATCTTCATAAAGCTGCCTCTCTCGCCCTGGTCGCGATTGCTGCCACCACGTCATCGGCGTCGGCGCAGCTTCGCGTCGTTGCAACGACTCCCGATCTCGCTTCGGTGGCGAGAGAGATCGGCGGAAATCGCGTCAGTGTCGTAGCGCTCGCCAAACCCACCGAGGACCCGCATTACGTCGATGCGAAGCCCAGCCACATCGTGACGCTCAACCGCGCCGATGCGCTCATCGAAGGCGGCGCCGAGCTCGAGCTCGGATGGCTGCCGCCGCTGCTGGAGAACTCGCGCAACGCCAAGATCTCCGCCGGCGCACCAGGCCGCATCGTGGCTTCGGAGGGGGTTAAGCTGATCGAGATTCCCACCAGCTTCGATCGCTCGAAGGGCGACGTCCACTCGCTCGGCAATCCTCACTTTCTGATCGATCCGGTAAACGTAAAAATCATCGCCCG
>JALYKM010000304.1 GCA_030774785.1 Gemmatimonadota bacterium | reverse complement strand
ACTCCGCGCGCCCCGTGATGAAGCAGCCGCTCACGAGCGCACAGATTCTCAACCTCGTGCGCGAGATCGCGCCGGGGAACGCCCCTCATTCGCTCGACGCCCAGGGCGGAGTGCGCTTCGAGTACACGTCTGCGGACGGGACTTTCGAGGTCGCGCTGACGCAGAACGGTAAGATTTCCGCGCGGATCGAGCCCAAGGCGGGCGCGACCAACGGAGCCCGGCCGCCAGCCAGCGCAGCGCAGCCCAACGTTGAGCTTCCAAAGACGGAAGCTCCCCGAGCAGCCACAGGCAATCGCGCGCTCGATAAGATCGAGGGCCTATTGCGCACTCTCGTCGGCAACAAGGCGTCAGATCTCCACCTGCGCGCGGGTTCCCCACCGATGCTGCGCGTCAACGGCGAGATCGCGCTGCTTCCCAACGAGTCCGTGCTGACGTCGGAGGACATAGACGCTATGCTCGGCGCCATCATGCTCGAGCAAAATCGCACCGAGTTCAAGGAGATCAACGACACCGACTTCGCGCACGAGATCATGGGCCTGGCACGTTTCCGCGGAAATGCTTTGCGCGATCGCAAGGGTAGTGGCGCCGTGTTCCGTGCCATTCCTGCTGCCGTAGTCACCGTCGAACAGATGGGACTTTCGCAGGAAGTTCAGCGTCTTTGTCATCTCACCAAGGGGTTGGTGCTAGTCACCGGCCCAACGGGATCAGGAAAGTCGACGACGCTTTGCGCGCTCATCGATTTGATAAACCGCACCCGGACCGACCACGTGATCACGATCGAGGATCCGATCGAGTTCGTGCACGAGAGCAAGAAGTGCCTCATCACGCAGCGTCACGTGGGCGTGCACACGTCTTCGTTCAAGCACGCGTTGCGCGCTGCGCTCCGCGAGGACCCGGACATCGTACTCGTCGGCGAGCTACGCGACCTCGAGACCGTCTCGATGGCGATCGAGACCGCCGAGACCGGCCACCTCGTGTTCGGCACTGTTCACACCTCGACCGCGGTGAGCACCGTCGATCGCGTGATCGACCAGTTCCCTCCCGACAGACAGGCACAGATCCGCGTGATGCTCTCCGAATCACTCAAGGGAGTTATCTCGCAGGTGCTGTGCAAAAAGATAGGTGGCGGGCGTGTCGCCGCGCGCGAGATTATGCTCTCGACACCGTCGGTCTCGAACCTCATTCGCGAAGGCAAGACGTTCCAGCTGCCGTCGGTGCTCCAGACGTCGCGGAGACTCGGAATGGTGACGATGAACGATGCGCTGATCGAGCTGGTGGATTCACGCCAGGTCGAGGCGCAAGAGGCCTACCTCAAGGCAACCGACAAGGTGGGCATCATCAACATGCTGAAGCAGCGCGGGAAGGACGTCAGCTTTGCTGATGCGGACGACGCGCGGGCGGCGGCGGCATCTGCCACCGATGCACCGCCCAAACCATCGGGACGGGCGACTGCTGGCAGGTAGCAAGTCCGGGTGACTAAAGAAAAAAGCCCTCCGAATCGGGGGGCTTTTTTCATGTTCTAATCAGCTCCGGCCGCGTGGGAGCTCGTTCCGCCCGTCAGCTTAGGGCGCGCGCTCTGCCGAATCCAGCCGCGCCTGTCTCGCCGCCGCGGAGTCGGCGGTTGTGAGCGTCTTCTTCACCGCCCTCGCGCCCGGAATCTGCGACGCGCCCAGAATGCTGTCCTTCTCGTGCTGAGTCAGGTCGCGCTTGTTGGCGTCCGGTTCGTCCTTGCTGCAAGCGGTGATTCCGATGGCGAGCGCCGCAATGGCGAATCCGATTCTGCGTAACGACAAGAATTCCTCCAATCAGGTGGGCGTGTTTGCCGAGAGCTGCCGCGGTGGTGGCTTCGGCGATGAATGAGAGTGCTCGCCCATCAACCGAGCATCCACAAGCCGCTACGCTACGCCGGCGCTCCCGCCGGATTTCCCCCCACCGCAGCAGACTGTACTCCGCCGGCTCGCGGCTTGAACAGCAGCGCAAAAAGGATAAAGACCACCAGCGCTCCGACAGATGGAACTAGCCAGATCGCGTGCCAGTCGTGCGTCACCTTGAGGCACTCGTGCGCGGCAGCAGCAGCGTCGCTGCACGCCGGATTCGCGGTGGCGTAGCGATTGACGACTGCGCCGGACACGAACGCGCCGATGAAGTAGCCAAGACCGTTGGTTACGAAGTTGATGAGCCCTTGTGCCGCGGCGCGGATCCTTTCACCCGCGCGCTGATCGGTGTAAATCTGGCCGGCGACGAAGAAGAAATCGTAGCAGACGCCGTGCAGCAGAATGCCGAGGTAGATGAGAGCCATCACCGGCCCCACCGCACCCATTCCGAACGCGAAATAGCGAATTGCCCACGCCGCCATGCCGACCAGCATGATCACCTTGATGCCAAACTTCCGGAGAGCGAAAGGCAGCATCAGCATGAAGAATATCTCCGACCACTGACCGAAGGTCTGGATGAAGGCCGGGTTGGGCGCCTTGACTTCGTTGAGGAATGGATTTGCGAAGGTGTAGTAGAACTGGAGCGGAATGCAAAGGAGGAACGATCCCGCGACGAAGGTGAAGAAGTCGCGGTTCCTGAGCAGTGCAAGCGCGTCGAGCCCGAGCGCATCGTGCACGCTGAAGCTCGAGCCAGCCGCTTTCGGTGGGGTGTGCGGGAGCGCCAGCGAGTAGGCCGCCATGACTATCGAAGCGCCGGCAGCAAGTCGCATCGGCAGAACGAGTGCGTCGGCGTGAAACACGCCTCCCACCAGAGTTCCCGCGACGATCCACCCGATAGTTCCAAGAACCCGAATGAAGGGGAAATCACGACCGGGATCGCGCACGTGGTGGAAGGAGATGGAATTGGTGAGTGACAGCGTCGGCATGTAGCACAACGCGTACAGGATGAGCAGCGGGTAAAACGTCGCGAACGACGTTTGCATCGAGACGAGCCACATCACCGCTCCTCCCACCAGGTGCAGGGCCGCCAGCAGCTTCTCGCTCGAGAAATAGCGGTCGGCGACCACACCCATGAAGAACGGCGACACCAGCGCGGCAATCGCTGTCGCTCCGTAGGCCAGGCCGATCTGCCGATCGGTGAAGTGCAGCGTCTGTCCGAGATAGGTCCCCATCGTGACGAACCACACCCCCCAGATGAAATACTGGAGGAACATCATCGCCGAGAGCCGCGCGCGGACGCCGGTCATTTGAGCTCTCTGATTCGAACGTTACGGATAGATAACGCTCCGTCATGATCGCCCTGGATCGCGATGTAGCCGCGCTTCGCCCGCCCATAGTTCGGGTAGGCGACGAATTTGCTCGCCTTCACCTTGGCCTCCCAATCGGGGCTGCCGATCTCGTACTCCAGCAGCTTCTGCCCGTTGAGCCAGTGTTGAACGGTGTTCCCGTTCACTACGATCAGGGTGGAGTTCCACTGGTCAGCCGGCTTGACGATTCCCGCCGGCGACGGGTAGAGCGCGTAGTCGGCGCCCGCCGATGTCAGACGGCTCTTTCCATCCGGATGCCCGGCGTCGTCGAGAAGCTGATACTCCGGTGCGCTCCAATAGATGTGGTCGTACTCCTCGGTGCCCCGATAAAAGATTCCGGCGTTGCCCGCCGGCGAGAGCTTCCAATCGAGCGCGAGCTGGAAGTTCCCGAACTGATCCCTTGTCATGATGTCCTCGACGGATCCGCTCTTGGTCAGAACGCCGTCGACGATTTTCCAGCCCGCGGGAAATGCCTGCGATTTGTATCCTCGCCACGCCGACGTGCTGGTGCCGTCGAAGAGCGGGCGCCAGCCGGCGCCACGCTGCTGCGCGGTCAGGGAAGTGGCTCCGGAAGCGGTCGTGGCCGTTGTATCAGGCACGCTGTTTTGAACGGGTGCGCAGCTCACGGCGAGCAGCGCCAGCTGAGAGATGATCGCCGCGCGCGCGGCAGCTCCATGCATCATGGCTTCCTCTTGATGAATGATTCAGACTGCCCATCCGGCGCGATACTCTCGCGTCAGGTACTGATTCGCATCAGGAATGTTGGTGACCAGCATTTTCTCGCCGTCATAGAGAATCTTCCTGCCCTGGCCGGTCCGCAATGCCACGATCCCGAGCAGCATCGTCTCGGTGAGCTGTGCGGCGTACTCGAGCGGCGAGCTGGCCTTGGTCTCACCCTTGATCGCCTTCACCCAGTTCATCTCGTGACTCCATGGAATCCGGGCGTAGGTTTTGGGCACGAGCGCCGCATCCTCGGTAAGCGACACCGGAAAGAGGCGAGGATTCGATCCATACGTGTCGTTCATCAGGATTCCCTTTTCGCCGATGAAGATCACACCTCCCTCGCTCTTGAGCGTGACGTCGTCCGGAAGCAAGTCGGGGCGGGGCGGATAGAGTCCTCCGTCATACCAATTGAGCTTGACGGGAGGCTGCGCCCCGCGCGCCGGGAACTGGTAGTGCACGGCGGTCGCGACGGGATATGAGACAGGCTTGTTGTATCCCCGCGCCTCGCGCGTTCCCGCCGCCGCTTTCGGATCCGGCGGAATCGGCATCGTTCCCCACTGTGTCGATGTCGCTTCGATGCTCGTGGGATAGGTCAGTCCCAAGGCCCAGTACGGATGATCGATCAGGTGCGCACCCATGTCGCCAAGCGCGCCGACGCCGAAGTTGATCCACCCGCGCCAGTTGAACGGGTGATAGATCGGATGATACGGCACATCTTCCGCGACCGGCCCGACATAGAGATCCCAGTGCAATCCAGGTGGCACGGGATACGACCCCATTGCCGAGGCGAGGAGCTGATTCACGTAGCGAAAGCTGAAGGGATTTCCAAACGGGCTTGGAGGAGGAGCCGGCGGCGGAGAACCAGTCGGACGCGGAACGCCCTGCGGCCAGTATACGACCGGCCGATTCGTCCAGACGTGGACTTCCCTCACCGGGCCGATGATCCCGGCCTGGATCCATTCGTTGACAAGGCGCGCTCCATCGCTCGAGTGCCCCTGATTCCCCATCTGCGTCACGATCTTCGGATTCGAGAGCGCGAGATCGCGAAGCACCCGCGCCTCGTGCACCGAGTAGGTGAGCGGCTTCTGCACGTAGACGTGCTTGCCGTTCTGCATGGCTGCCTTGGCGACGACGGCGTGCAGGTGATCGGGCGTCGCGATCACCACGCCGTCGATGTCCTTCTGCTTGTCGAGCATCTCGCGGAAGTCCGAGTAGCGCGCTGCCTTGTCGAACTTCTCCTTGAGCTTCAATCCCTCCGGCCGGTCCTTCTTGTCGTCGTCCTTGAGCTTGTCGGCGACCTGGCTCGCCGAGAACGCGAAATCGACATCGGCGAACGCGACGAGATTCTCCGTCTTGGCCAGCTCGAGCGCGTTCTCCGAGCCCATTCCTCCGAATCCAACGACCGCGAAGTTGATTGTGTCGCTTGGTGCCTGATATCCCACTCCGCCCAGAACGTGGCGCGGCACGATCATGACGCCGAGTCCGATCTTGCCGGTGTCGGCGACGAACTTGCGCCGCGTGACCTTCTTGCCAGTCATTAAACGCGTACCCCCGATTTTTGTGGATCCGGCTCGTTTGCTCGCGGTCAGAATCTCAGTGCGTGCAGGTAGTTATAGCTGTTGCGGATGGTAGCGATCGGATCCGCGGGCTGGTCGTGCTCGACGAAGTAGTGCTTGATCCCGGCCTCGTCGCTCTGCGCGAAGATGGAGTGGAAGTCGATCTTTCCCTGCCCGACGTCGACCATCTTGTTGTCGGGTGGCCCGGCAGAGTCCTTCACGTGAACCAGCGGGAATCGCTTCGGGTACCCGTTGAAGAAGTCGAGCGGACTCCCTCCCCCGAACACCACCCAGTAAAGATCCAGCTCGAAATCGACCAGCTTGGGATCGGTCGAGCTCAGCAGGAGGTCGAGCGGTCTGGTGTCGCCAACTTTCCTGATCTCGAAGTCGTGGTTGTGGTAGGCGAAGCGCAGGCCCGCCGACTTCGCCTGCGCCGCGGCGCGATTGAAGAGCGCGGCGTGGCTCTTCCAGTCGTCGAGTGTCTTCCGCTTCTCCTCGGGAATCCAGGCTATGGTGACCCAGTGGTGGCCAACGGCCTTCGCGTCGTCGAGAGCTTTCTGCCAGCCGCTCTGGAGCGAATCGAACGGCAGATGCGTCGATGGCGAAGAGAGCCCATTGCGGCGCAGGAGATCACGGATCTGGGCGGGCGTTCGCCCGAAGTAGCCGGCGAACTCCACCTCCTTGTAACCGATCGAGGCTACCTTGGCGAGCGTTCCCGGGAGATCAGCCTTCATAAGATCACGAACGGTGTAGAGCTGGAGTCCAACGCGGTTGAGTTTTCTTTTCGCGAGAATTCCGCTCGCTGCGGCGGTGTCTCGGCTCGCGATCCCGAGGGCGGCGACTCCGAGGGTCGCGAGGAAGTTGCGGCGTGTCTGCATTGTCAGAGGAGGCGGGTGAGGTTCCAGCTAGTATGGAGAGCCGCCGCACGCTCCGCAATGAAGCGGCGCTGCTCTCAATCGGCGGTGGGGGAATACCCCCCAGGAATTCTCTGTAGCGCGGAGATCACCCTCGATCTTTTTCCGTTAACCGCCTGGATTGCGCATCAACGAAATCTCTTTCGCAAATCCCGTAGCGTTTCCCCCATCACAGTCGTCCTGTTGACGAATCCTTAACAGAGACTGGGGTAATGAGCAAAAGAATCTTTCTTTCCGTTTCCATCCTTTCCATGGCCGTCCTTGCTGGCGGCTGCTCCCGCAACCGCTCGGCTTCGGCATCGCCGGCGCCCAACCGGACTGCTTCGGCGGATCGCGCCGCTACCGAAGCGGGGGAGCGCGAATCCGCCAAGCTCCGCGACGAGGCCGATCGGGCAACAGCAGCAGAACGCCTCGCCGGCGAGCGCGCGGCCGGCAACCGCGAGCTGGCCAAGGCCACGATCACGACGCCGGTTCACTTCGAGTTCGATCGCTCCGAGATCACCGAGGAAGGAATCCGGCTGCTGGATCAGAAGGTCGAAGCACTGCAGAACAATCCGTCCATTCGCATTCGCGTCGAAGGTAACGCCGACGACAACGGCTCGGACGAGTACAACATGGTGCTCAGCCAGCGCCGCGCTGCGATCGTGAACCGCTATTTCACCGAGCGGGGTATCGACGCCTCGCGAATCCACATCGTGAGTTACGGGGAAGAGCACCCGGTGTGCACGGACCGAGACGAGGGTTGCCGCTCGCGCAACCGGCGTGACGAGTTTGTGATTCTCTCCGGACTATAGACAACCCGAACGACAAGCGCCCCGCCTGGTTACCAGGCGGGGCGTTTTTTCTTGGTCGAGAGAGGAAGTAGCTGGGGGGAGACTCGAACTCCCGACCCCGGCATTATGAGAGCGGGAAGCTCCTCCCTCACTCAATCTCCCACATTCTCTCCCAGTAGCACCGAAAGGCACCAAAGATCACCGAATATCACTCTCGGTGGTGCAGTGCGTGGTACAGCAGAGTATCCCGCCGAACTTGGCGGAAAGGCGCGCGGCCAGGTTTCTGACAGGGTCCTGAGTCGTGTGGGGGCAGACCGGCGACGGGCTGCATGGGCCGCATCCGGTGAGGCTTTTTCTCCTCGCCGGGTGCCCCCATCTAAAACTCTGTCCGGGGGGAGTCCGAGGG
>JALYKM010000303.1 GCA_030774785.1 Gemmatimonadota bacterium | reverse complement strand
CCCGCCGGGTGCAGTCATGTAACCGATGCCGGCGTGCGAGACCTTCGGGGGCGTGGCCTTGGTCATCATCGCGCCCATGAAGCCCATCCACTGATCATCGACGCACATCGGATCGTTCCCTTTTGTGGCCGGAAAATCGGGGAGACAGGTCCACCCATTGGTACCGGCACGAAGAGTTGCCATCTGCGCGCCCTCGGTCGCGGGCCAATCCATGATCGCCGCCTGACCCGAGATTGAACGTGGCGCCGCAGTCATCGCGTTGGCGATCTTGTGGGCCTTGGTCGACTGCCCCTGAGCAACGGCGGAAGCTGCAGAAGTGCTCAGGAGCAGTGCGAGCCCGAGCAGAGTCAAAGTGCGGTGCATACGATCCTCCACTAAGCGAGTCATCCAACATACAATAGTGGTTGCGGCTGTCCAGACCGAATCGCGTCCATCTCGAGTGTTGGACAGCGAGAGTGTGACAGGAGCGTGACACGGAACTTGGCGCGCACAACAGCGAAAACGTTGACATCACCGCCGTGCGCCAGTAGGTTGCGATCAGAGCACTTTACGTTCGTCGCTCGCATTCATCCCGATCGCAACAATGATCCTCATCGCTCATAACCCCACCAGCTCAATGCCCGGCGCCGCCATTAATGGTGGGTGCGGGACGCGTGGTGGGCGACGGCGACGGGGTTAACACACTCTGCTTATTGCCAAGATTCGCCCCCGCGTCCTGGACCGATGCGGGGGCGTTTTCGTTTTGAATCACCGGTAAGCGCGCATCTGACGACCGTCAGAAACGCTCTACCCTTAATGGAGGATTGATGAGGAAGCATTACCTGTTGGTGAGCGACTTCGACCAGACGTTGAGCTTCAACGACTCTGGCCTGGTGCTGAGCGAGATGCTTGGCATCCCGACTTTCCAGGAAAAAGTCGCCAGCCTGGCCCGCCTCAACCTGGTGCAGGAAGGCGCCGAGCTCACCTACCTGCTGCGCCACGATCCGGAATTCCGGATCGTACGTCGCGGCGACCTGATCGAGGTGGGTCATCGCATCCGCCTCAAGCGCAACATCGCGCTACTCGCCGATTTCCTGAAGGAAGGGATCGAAGGCTTCCGCTTCGACTTCTACGTCGTGTCGGCGGCGCCGTGGCTCGTAGTGCATTCCGCGCTCGAGGGGATCGTTCCGCCCGATCACATCATCGGCGCGCACTTCGGCTTCAGCGCCGAGACTGGAGAGATCGAGACGATCGAGCAGGTACCGGCCGGCTACGGCAAAGTCGCCGCGGTCGATTACCTCCGCTTCCGACTCGGCGTTCCGACCGATCGCGTGGTGTACGTCGGTGATGGCAGCTCCGATATCCACGTCATGCTGCACGTGAATCGCGGCGACGGCCTGACGATCGCAGCGTCGGAGGCGAGGCACATATCGCAGATCGCCCGCCGAACGGTGATCAGCGACGACGCACTCAGCGTGCTGATTCCGATCCTGGAAGAGATCGCTGGCTTCGATCCCTCGCAGATCCGCCTGGTGTTCGAAGAGCAGGGGCTGCTCATTCAGGAGTGGGGCCGGGTGAGGACGGACTGGCTCACCATTCGGGACGGATCGAGTATCGCGGGGCAGGTCGATGCTGCTTAGTCAACTGCAACAGAGAACTGCAAGGCTGCCAGCTGCCAGCTTCAAGCCGATGGCTGCCAGCGTCACAACGTCGGGACGTTACTGGCGCGGCTCTCGGTAGAGGCAACCGCGGTTGCCGTCACGCCACTGAGCACAGTCAGCGTCGCGAGCAGCTGGCAGCTAACAGCTGTCGGCTGACAGCTGGCAGCCTAGCTTTTCTCAGTTAACTAATCCTCAACAACCTGTAACGCCAAATGATCCACTACCTCGGCTATTTCGCCGGTTTTCTCACGGTCGCCTCGTTTCTCCCACAGGTCATCCGCACGTGGCAGACGCGACGGACGGGAGATCTCCATCTAGGGATGTTCGTCCTGCTCGTGACGGCCAGCACTCTCTGGATCATTTACGGAGCGATCATCGGATCGTGGCCGGTGATCCTGACCAACGTCGGGATGGTCGCGCTCAACGGCGCGCTCGCCGTGGCGAAGCTACGATTTAGTTAGGTGCGCGGCGGCGCGGCGGATTGACGCGAAGAATCTCCAGCTTGTCGTTGTTCCGCGCGACAGCGATCAGCCGCGCTCCATTCGGACCCCGCAACGCCTTCAGATCGCGCACCTGTCCTTCGATCACCAGGTTGCTCTCTTCCATGTCCACAGGACTGAGCCGCCCGTCTCCGCTCCCGCGCATCATCAGGCCGTAACTGGCATCGTACCGGCCGAAGACCGGGGTGACGCCGTAGAAATTGCCGCCCACGAGCAGGTCGGTTCGTCCATCGCCGTCGAAATCCCCCGCCAGCGAAGCGTAGATCGGAGCGAACTGGGCCTCGGCGGGCATCTGCTCGAGCGTAAATGTCCCATTCCCATTGTTGCGCGCGACGGCGCTCGCGAAGGTGTAGGCTTCGCGAACCTGCGCTGACTTCAAGTCAGCCGCGGGAAAGATCTCCTCGATCCGGCTGGCGCCAAACGAAGAGTACGAAGGGTACTTGCTCCGCAGCGACGGAATCTTGCGCACCAGCTCGTCGCGGCCGGCGACCGGGTAGCTCACGCCATTCTTGTAGAAGGTGAGTATCTGCTCGAGCCCGCCACTGTGGGAGAAGTCGTTGATGTAGAGCCGAGCGGGCTCCTTCCGCGAGGCGCGCAGGTAGGAGTTGAGTCCGAGATTCCCGAGGACGAGATCCGGACGCCCGTTGCCGCGCAGGTCGACCGCCTGCACCGAATTCCACCAGCCATTGGTGTCCGATAATCCGGCTTCCTTCGTACGATCGACGAATCTGCCACTCTCCTGGTGAAAGATTCGGACCGGCATCCATTCTCCGACAACGACCAGGTCGAGCTTCCCATCGTGATCGTAATCGACCCACGTCGCCGAGGACACCATTCCCGCCTCCGACAAACCCGGCGCCTTGTCGAGCGTGACATCGGTGAAGCGTCCGGTGCCGTCGTTTTGCAGCAGGTGACTCTTCGGTATCAGCCCATAGCTCCGCGACACCACTCGGCTCCCCACGAACAGATCAGGATGCCCATCTCCATTGAAATCGCCGACCGCGACTGACGATCCATTCTCGAAGAAATCAGGGACCGCGCTCGCCGACCGACTGAAGTTGCCACGCCCGTCGTTCATGTACAGGCGGTCGCGCAGCTGCTCGGCGCTCCCCCAGAACTCGTTGCCGCCGCTGACGACGAACAGATCCTGATGCCCGTCTCCATTCGCGTCAAAGAAAGCCGCGTCGACATCCTCGGCCACGCTATCCGCGGTAAACGCCGGCTGGGCGCTCGCGCGGAAAGTCCCGTCGCGCTGCTGGAGGAAGAGCTTTCCTGTCTGCCACTTGGCGCCCCCGACGTAGATGTCGTCGAGCCTGTCACCGTTCACATCGGCGACGGCAAGCGCAGGCCCCTCGATCGAAAGGAGGTGCGGCATCAGCGGCTCGCGGTTGTAATCGAAGAAGGTGTCTTCCTCGTGCTTGAAGTCGACACCGAGCTTGGTGGTAACGTCAGAGAAGAAGCCGGACTGGGCTGAAGCCCGAGGCGCCTGCGACCCTGAGCGCTGCTGGTAGGCGTACTTCCCGGTCGCATCCGACTGCGAGACAATCAGGATGCGGTTCACCAGCACGTTTGTCAGCACCTGAAAGCGGCGATCGGGCCAGATCACGATCAGTGAATCGATCTGCTTCGACTGCCCAAGACCGAAGTGAAGACGCGTGTCGACCGAGGAGAGGAATCCACGGGTTGGCTCCTGCTCGAGGAGCTGCGTCGTACCGCGATCCTTGACGATCACTTTCGTCCCGATACCTGCCGTGTTGGCTCCCGCCCCGCGCAGCGCGACAGTGAGATAAGAATTGCCATTGATCTCGCGCGCGTGACTTCTGTAGATCGAAGCTGGCGCGTTGATGTTGTTCAACACCAGATCCAATACGCCGCTGTTGTTCAGATCGACGTACGCCGCGCCATTCGAGAAGCCAGGTTGAGCGAGCCCCCACGCCTCGGCCATGTTCGTGAACGTCAGATTGCCGTTGTTGTGATAGGCGTAGTTGGGTAGCGGAACCTGCGGCATCTTCTGCAGCAGGCTGATGTTCTTTTCGCTGACACCCTGCGCGAGCGAAGCCTGCACCGCCTCGTTGCCGACATAGCTGATGTAGTCCATGTCGTTCGGCCGGCGATAAATGCCGTTGGTGATGAAGAGATCCTTTCTGCCATCGTTATCGAGATCGGCGAAGAGAGCCGACCAGCTCCAGTCGGTCGCGGAAACGCCTGCCAGATATCCGATCTCGCTGAACTTCCCTTGCCCGCGATTGAGCTGGAGAGCGTTCCGCGCGTACTGCGGGTGATAGCCCGCCTCGAGCTTCATGTTGTAGATGTTGAAGCTCTCCGCATTCGCCGACGTCTTGAGGATCTCTTCGCGCTCAGGAAGCATGTCGAGCGACATGATGTCGGGCCGGCCGTCGTTGTTGAAGTCGGCCGCATCGACGCCCATCGAGAAGCGGCTGGTGTGCCCGATCGACTTGGCGAGCGATTCCGTGAAGGTGCCGTTGCAGTTGTTCATCCAGAGATAGTCGTCCCCCTGAAAGTCGTTCGCGACATACAAGTCGGGACACCCGTCGCCGTTGAGATCGCTCGCGACAACACCCAGACCGTATCCGTCGATCCCGTCGCGAATGCCGGCTGCTTCCGTCACGTCGGTGAAGCGATTGCCGTCGTTCCTCAACAGGTGGTCGCTTGTCCTCGTCGTTTTCGCGTCGCGCTGGGACTGCGACTCTATGGCGCGCTGGGTGTGAACGGTGTTGTCGAGGAGGTACATGTCCAGGTCGCCATCTCCGTCGTAGTCGAAGAAGACCGCCTGCGTGGAATAGCCCGAGTGCTGGAGGCCGTACTCCTTCGTCCGGTCGGCGAAGGTGCCGTTACCGTTGTTGATGTAGAGCACGTTACGCCCGTGCATCGTGAGGTAGTCGACGCCTGAGACGTAGATGTCGACGCGCCCGTCACCGTTGACGTCCGCCATGGTAACGCCGCTCTTCCAGCCATCCGGGTCGGCGACGCCCGCCTTGTCCGTGATATCTTCAAAATTGTAATTCCCACGATTGCGATAGAGCTTGTTCGCGCCAAGGTTCGAGGTGAAATAAAGATCCTCCAGCCCATCCCCATCTACGTCACCGACGGCGACGCCGCCACCGTTGTAGTAGTAGAGGTAGTTCAGGATGTTGAAGTCCGGCTTCTCCGGTAGCTGATTGACGAATGTTACACCGGTAGCTGATGGCGCGAGTAGCTCGAACAGCGGACGCGACGGAGGGGAATTGTGTTCAGAACTGCACGCGCAGAGGGCCAGCGTACCGGCGGCAACCAGACGCCTCATCTGGCCACAATGACGGAAGGTTTGACGCGGAAAACGCGGAAGTAGCGGAACACCGCGGACTTTCTTTGTTTCGTTATTTGTTATTACAGCTCTATGTCGCGCCTGATGCGTCCCGACGCAGTTCACAAAAAATCACGGCCCCGCCAAGCGGAGCCATAACGCTTCGTGGAGCGTTCCGCGTAACTCCGCTCCTTCCGCGTGTTCCGCGTTGAACCTTCAGTCATTGTACTCAGCCCGAGCGGTAGTTCTTTAACGAGCCGGAGTGATGCGAACAGCCTGACCACCACCCGGCGCGAGGACTACGTTCAGGTGCGAGTTCGAATCCACGTTGCGCTTGGAGATCGAGACAGGAAACGGATTCGTGGCCCAGTTCGCTCCGGGACCATCGGCGTATATCTCCGCCACGTACTTCTTGCCCGGGACGAGGAAAGAGAGCGGGACGTTGAACGTGCGCCCCTCCTCATCGGTGATCGCGCCGAGAAACCAGTCACCGCTGTTCTTTGCCTTGCGCGCGACGATCACGTAGTCGCCGATCCTGCCGTCGATCGTTTTGGTGGTGTCCCAATCAACCGCCACGTCGCGGATGAACTGGAAGGCCGGCTTGCCCGCGTAGTTCTCGGGGAGATCCGCCGCCATCTGGAGCGGCGAGTAGATCACGACATAGAGCGCGAGCTGCTTCGCGAGCGTCGTTCTGGGGTGCGACTCCTCCGGACGGCGCGGACGCCCGGTGCCACGCTCGATCAGCAGATCGAAGATACCCGGCGTGAAATCCATTGGCCCCGCGAGCAGGCGGGTGAAGTAGAGATTTGTCTCGTGCTCGGGGGGATTGCCGCCTTCTCCACCCCACGCGTTGTACTCCTGACCACGAGCTCCTTCCCGGCTCATCATGTTGGGATAGGTGCGACGCTCGCCTGTGTCGTGAATGGGCTCGTGGACATCCAGCATGATGTGATACTTTGCCGCCGTCTCGATCGCTTTGCGATAGTGCCTCACCATGAACTGTGAGTGGTGCGAGTTTCCTTCGGGAGTAGTGTCGGTGACGTAGCCCGATTTGATCGCGTCGAGACCGAGCGAGTGATACAGCGCGTACGCGGCTTCCATCTGCCGCTCGTAGTTTACGACCCCGCCCGACGTCTCGTTGTGGACGATCAGCTTGACGCCCTTCTGGTGCGCGTAGTTGGCGAGCTCCGGAAGGTTGTAGTCCGGATAGGCCTGCGTGAATGAGAACGCGTTGGCGTTCTTGATCCAGTCGCCATCCCATCCGACGTTCCATCCTTCGACCAGCACGCCTCCCAATCCATTGGCGGCGGCGAAGTCGATGTAGCGTTTGGTGTTCTCATTGGTTGCTCCGTGCTTGGTCCCGGAGCTCCAGGTCATGGTGCCAATGTGCATTCCCCACCAGATGCCGACGTACTTCATCGGCTTGATCCAACTGACATCAGAAACAGCGTTGGGCGGATTGAGATTGAGGCCGAGCACCGACGGCGAGAGATCGGCAGCGCGATCGGCGAGCTGGATCGTGCGCCAGGGTGTCACGAATGGCGTGTGCCCGCGCACCTTGTCACCGTTCTGCCAGGGCGCGAGCGCGACGCGCAGCCGGCGGCTATCCATCCGCGGGCCGGCCAGATTCATCCGCGCATAATCGACAAGGTTAGCTTCGTGGATCACCATGAACGTTTTGCCGTCGCGAGTCTGCATCGTGAGGGGCGTTTGAATGCTGTCGATGACGCTTACCGGCGATGACGAGTACAGCATCTCGGACCGGTCGAGTCTCGGCCTGTTCGAAGGGATCCACCACGCTTTTGCGTCGTCGGCGAGGTTGAACTCCGTCAGCTCATCGGTAATCACGAACTCCCCCAGCGCGGGCTGCGCCGGAAACTCGTACCGGAAGCCCACCCCATCGTTGAACGCGCGGAAGATGATGTCGAACCTCCGTCCGGGCGCCGCCGTCTCGACGACGGAGACTCTCAGCTCGTTGTGGTGATCGCGCACACGCCCGACCTCGCCCCACGGCTGGGTCCAGGTCTCATCGTGACTCTTCCGCGCCTGGCCCGTGATCCGGAGCCCATCGCGGAGCGGTGGCGCGCCCTTGAGCTCGAAGCCGAGCATGGAGGGCATCATGATCGACCGGCCATCCCGACTCAGGGTGTAGTAAAGCTTTCCCTGATCGGTCAGGATGCCGACCTTGCTGCGGCCGTCGGGTGAGGAGACGCTGATCGTGTCTTGGGCGATCGCCGTCGAGGCGACAAGCGTCAGGGCGGCGGCCGCGAACGTCATGCGGCGGGTCCAGCTGTGCATCAACATCTGCATCTCGATTCTCCCTTTGCTGAAGTCAGAAGACCACACCACGCCGATCCATTCACGGAGGAACTGCTCATGTGCCTAAAGAACAAACATCGATCTTGACGGGCATAGGTAATGCAGCCATCTATGGACAGCTCCTTCGGCTTTTGCCAGGACCAATATGTCGTTCTCACCGCGCGTAGCTTTATCCTGCGGTCTCCTCGCTGGGCTCATCTCTGGATGTGCCTCGGGAAAAGGTGCGCTCCCCGACGCGACCGCCAACGGTTTGCCCCACAACCCAAACATCGTAACCTCCGAGGATCTCGACCGCACCCCCGTCGAGTCGATCGAGCGAACTCTGGCGGCGAAGGTGCCGGGACTGATGATCTCGCACACCGCTGACGGCAGCATCGCCATTCGCATCCGTGGCAACTCGTCGATCGAAGGCAGCAACGAGCCGCTGTACATAATAGACGGCACCCCGGTAAACTCGGGTCCGGGCGGTAGCCTGACGGGCATCAACCCGAAGGACATCGCCTCCATTGAAGTGCTGAAGGACGCCGTCAGCACGTCTTTTTATGGCGTTCGCGGCGCCAACGGCGTGATCGTCATAAAGACCAAGCGCGCCGCTCAGTGACCGGAAAGATTCGCTAGCCTTCCCTCGCCGGCCTCCGCTCTAACGGAGGCCGCCGTTTTTGCGCCCGTCTCCCGGGTCTGCACGCGCGCGACCATCAGCTCGCCCACCTTCCGGCCCTGTTTCACACCTTCCTCGACCGCCTGGCGGTAGTGGATGCCGCCGTAGAGACGGCTCATCGCCGCCTCCGCGGCCGCTGCATTGAACGACGGGAAGGACCTCGCGGTCAGACCATAGGACAGCTCGCTCGAGTCGCTGAAGGCGAACGCAGGGCCGTACTCGTCGGTCAGAACCGTTGCCGCCGCCGTCGAGATCACGCTGTGGCCGCTGGTGTACTCGGGGAACGGAGGTGTCTGCAGCAGCGGCTCCCAGACCTCGTCCATGTACTTGTTGATCACGGTCTCCGGACGGATCATGTTGCTCCGGTACTTCTCGTCCCAGCTGCTGATGAACCCGTCAGCCAGCGCGATGGCAGTGCGAGCGTAAGCCTCGGTAGACTGCATCATGTCGGCTCCAGCCTTCTGAGAGGCAATACCAGCTATTGCCATCCAGTGCCCGCCCGGCGTCACCTTCTTCGTCGCGAACATCGCGTGGCCCCGCACGTTCATCACGTACGGATTGCAGTCCCAGAACGCGGTGAGTGCACGCTGGTCGTCCGTCATCGTCTGCCGCACATCGTACACTTCCTTCAGGTCGCGGTAGTAGGGGCTGGTCTTGGCGGTGTCGAAGGGGTACGGAGGCGCCGGCTTGAACTGGCTCGCCGAATCGAGCACGAATGGGCGAATCCTGGCCCAGTTCGGCTCAACCGCGTCCATGTACGCGGGAGGCGTGGGCACCCACCGGCCGGTGGCGGATGTCACGGTGTACTTCGGCATGCCGCGCGTCTGGAGGAAGTTGTCCTTCTTGGACCAGGCGAGAATGTGCTTCGCCACCGTGTCGCCGTAAGCGATCGAGCGATTGTAGACCGGATCGGGAATTCCCATGCTCCGGTATCGCTCGTCCATCGCCTTGCGCAAGGAATCCATCCGGGCGCTCGAGAATGTCAGCGCCTTGCCGACGGTCATGAAAGCGTGAACGCTCGAGAGCGGGAGGTAGTACTGCGAATCGGGTGCGGGTGCCGGCACGGGCGTCAGACCATTCAGTTGCCCCGCAAAGGTGCGATACTTCGAAGCGTGGTCGGGGCGTAGAGCTTCATAGGCTGCGATGCTCGCGTACGCGTATGCCCTGCTCGCCTGCGGTGGACTGAAGATGTCGTAGACAATGACATTGGTGAGATCCTGCACCGCCGAGTGAAGCATCTTCGGATCGGGAGACTCGGTGCGGTAGTCACCACCGCTGCGTCCACATCCTCCGATTAAAATCGCCGGCGCCACTGACAGAAGAATTCTCTTTTTCATCGCTGACTCTCCACTCCCCCTCCCCCTCCCCCTCCCGCTACCCATCCCCCCACGCCGCTCGCACGGAAGATGAGAGGCCGATCGTTGTTGCGTGATACGATGTAGATGTTGCCATTGCGGGTACGAACGCGCTGGATGTCGCGCGCCTGTCCGGGAACGAAGAAGCGACTAGCCACCTCTCGCTCCGGAGTGAAGTGTCCCTTTCCGTCGCCGCGCAGATATAGTCCATAACCCGCGCTCATCCGGCCGATCTCGGGTTTGACGCCGTCAAAATTCCCGGCCATGAGCAGGTCCGGCTTCCCATCTCCGTCGACATCCGAGGCGAGAAGCCCGTACACCGGCGCAATTTGCGCCTCGCGCGGAAGCGGCATCATGGTGAAGGTGCCGTCTCCGTTGTTCCTCACCAACGTCGTCGCGAAAGTGTAGGCATTCTTGACCACCGCGTCGGCGAGATCCTTCTGCGGGAAGACGTCCGCCACCGTCTGCTTCGCGTAGTCCTTGTAGTTGAGGTAGCGGTCCTTGAGGAAAGTGAGCGACCTGATGAGATCGTCGCGCAGGGTCAGAGGATACTCGCGCCCGTTGTTGTAGTAGGAGATGATCTGCTGCACGAAACCGTTGTGCGCGAAATCCTTCACGTACATGGTTGCCGGCTCGTTCGGCCTGGCCTGCAGCCGGGTGTTGAGACCGAGATTCCCGACAATGAAGTCCACTCGGCCGTGCCCAGTGAAGTCTCCGGCGATGATCCGGTTCCACCAGCCGTCGCTTTTCTCCAACCCGGGCGCGCTGATCTTTGAGAACCGCCCTTGTCCGTTGTTGTGAAAGATCGTGATCGGCATCCATTCCCCGACGACGACGAGATCGACCTTGCCGTCCCCATCCACATCCTTCCACAGCGCGTCGGTGACCATTCCTACGTGCGAGAGTCCCGGCGCGACTTTGTCGGTTACATCCGTGAAGTGTCCGCGACCGTCATTCTTCAGCAGCTGGCTCTGTGGATCGATTCCATAGCTGCCGGGAACGCTGCGTCCGCCCACGAACAGATCGATCGCGCCGTCACCATCGAAGTCGACCGCGGCCACCCGAGAGCCGCTCAAGCTCGCTCCCGGCAGCGCGCCGACCGCCTTCCGGAAATTGCCGTGGCCATCGTTGAAATAGAGACGGTCTTCGAGCGCGGGAGCGGCACCCGAGAATTCGGTTCCCCCTGTTACGACGTAAAGGTCCGGATGACCATCTCCATTGGCGTCGAAGAAGCTGGCGCCCACGTCCTCGGATATGCTGTCCTCCGCGAGAAGCTTCTCGTTGCTCCTGACGAAACTGCCATTCTGCTGTTGAATGAGGATCGCGCTCGACTGATCCCTAGCCCCGCCGATGAAGATGTCATCGAGTCCATCCCCGTTCACATCAGCCACCGCCATCAACGGACCCTCGGTCGAGAGCATCTTCGGCATGAGCCTCTCCCGATCGAAGTCGACGAAATCATTTTCCTTGTGCACGAACGGAAGCGTTGTCGTCTGGGTGACGTCGACCAACAGCTGCCTCGCTGGCTTGGGCGAAGGCGCCTGCGCCCCTGTCGACTCGGATTGCTTCACCGTGATGCGCTGGTTGGCAGCGACGTTTTTCAGGGTGCTCACCCGGCCGTTGGGCCACTCCACGGTCACTGACTTGACGGTATCGACCTTACCGAGACCGAAGGTGAGCAGATAGTCGACGCTCGACTGGAATCCGCGCGTCGGTGAGAGCTCCTGATAGAGTTTCTCCTTCCCGTTCTCGAGCGTGACTTTCGACCCGACGCCGAACCGGTTGCGGCCTTCGCCTTCCAGCTTCACCTCGAGGTAGTGGTTCTCCCTGAGGAGAGTGCGCGCGTTGTTCCTGTAGACAAATGCTTCGTCGTTGACGTTGTTGACGACGAGGTCGAGCGCCCCATCTCCATCCAGATCCGCGTACGCGGCCCCGTTCGCGAAGCTCGGCGTGTTCAATCCCCAGTTGGTGACCTCGTTGGTGAAAGTCAGGTCACCGTTGTTGCGAAATGCGTAGTGCTGGAGCTTGGTCGAGCCCATCGCGTCAGTGAGTAGCTTGAAGTCGACGCGCTTTCCTTTCGTCGCCGTGAGCATCGTCTGCTCGTTCGCGAGGAACGCGACGTAGTCCTGCGACGTCACGTCCTTGGCGATGCCGTTGGTGACGTAGATGTCCTTGTAGCCATCGAGATCCAGATCGGCTATCAGCGCACTCCAGCTCCAGTCGGTGCGCGCCACTCCCGCCATCTGACCAATGTCGCTGAACGTGCCGTTGCCGTTGTTCAGCTGGAGCATGTTCCGCATCAGCTGGTAGTGATAGCCGTTCTTCACCTTGGCCTGATAGATGTCGTAACCCTCGAACGATGACGTGGTCCTCAACCGGTACTCGTCCTCCGGGAGCATGTCGGTGGTGTAAATGTCCGGCCAGCCGTCGTTATTGATGTCGGCGATGTCGAGCCCCATGGAGAAGTAGCTGATGTAGGGCATCTCCTTGTCGAGCTGTTCGCTGAACGTCCCGTCGTGGTTGTTGATGTAGAGATAATCGCGCTCGAAGAAATCGTTCGAGACGTAGATGTCCGGCCAGCCGTCGCGGTTCACGTCGCTGACGACGACGCCGAGCCCGAAGGCGATCTCGCTGCCGAAGATTCCGGCCTTCTCACTCACATCGGTGAAGTGCCCGTTGCCGTCGTTGTGAAAGAGCTTGTGACCGCTAAGCTTGTCGCGGAGGTGGCGGATGTTGCGCAGCCCGAAGCTGTTCACCGGCCGGAAAGAATTATTGACGAGATACAGATCGAGATTCCCGTCGCGATCGTAGTCGAAGAACGTGGCCTGGGTCGAGTAGCCTTCATCCGCGATGCCGTATTGGGCAGCCTCCTCGCTGAACGTCGGAACCCCCTTCTTGTCGAGCCCCTCGTTTATGTACAGCTCGTTCGCGCGCCGCTTGCCGGCGATGTTGCCGGCGTAGCAGACGTAGATGTCGAGCAGTCCGTCGCCATTCACGTCGGCGAAGGTGACTCCGGTTGCCCAGAATCCTTTCCCGCCGACGCCAGCTTTATCGGTGATGTCCTGGAACTGGAAGTGGCCCTTGTTCAGGTAGAGCCGGTTGCCGTGCTCGTTCGAGGTGAGCATGACCTCGGGAAGGCCGTCTCCATTGAGGTCGCCGACCCCAACACCCCCGCCGTTGTAGAAGTTGCGGTAGGTGAAGACGTTCAGCTCGTGCGTGTCTTCGAGGCGATTCGCGAAGCGCACCCCCGTGTAACTGGAAGGCAGCTGCGTGAAGAGACGTCCGTCGACTGGAGGGGCTTTGCTACTCGATAGCTCCTGCTTGGGCTCGCTCTGCTCGGCGCAGCCGGAGGCGAGATACAGCGCGGGAAGAACGAACCAGAGCCTCAGTCTCAAGGCCGCATTCATCAATGATTGACCACCTTAGCACATCATGGCCTGTTCCCTTTCGGGAACAGGCCATGATGGAAGAAGAAAAGTTCGACTGCGGGAATCAGTATCCCGCGTTCTGCACGAGCAGAGGGTTCACGTCAATCTGGACCTGCGGAATCGGAAACAGGATCTTGTACGCCGCTGTCGTTGTTGTCTTGTAGGCCCACGGCAGGTTGTACTTGTTGACGCCACCCTGCGAGGCGCCGATTCTGATCAGATCCGTGCGGCGCTTGCCTTCGGCCGTGAGCTCGAACAGACGCTCGGCAAGAATCGAGTCGCGAAGCGCTGCCTGGGTGAGCGCCGGCAGTGGCCTCGGCACAGTCGGAAATGCCCGCGCCCGGGTCGTCGTATTGATCAGTGCGATCGCCGCGGCCGTCTGGCCAAGCTCGTTCAGTGCCTCCGCCTTGATCAGATCGATCTCGGCGAGCCGGAAGTGAGCGTAGTCGTTGCCGTTGTCCTGCTGGACGTGAGCCGGATCGTAGGGCCACTTGGTGATCCGGACGCCAGCGCCTTCGGTTGCAGCCGTCTCATTTCCGATGTTCGGATCGAAGATGAGTGGATTCCCCTGACGGTCGTTGACCGGCAGGCCCGTCTCGACGTTGTACTGCAGACCCGCCAGGAAGATTGACCGGCGGATATCGTTGGCATTGAAGGCGTTGTACGTCTCCGCCAGCGTCGCGAAGCCGTTCCATGGCGATGGCGTGAACTGGTTGTAGTGGAGCGCCCGCATCAGGAAGTTGAGCCCCAGACCGCTCTGGTTGAGGAACTTCACCGCCATGATGATCTCGCGGGAATTGTAGTTGTCCGCCGTGAAGTTTGATCTCCAGTTCGCCTGCAGCTGGTAGGCGGCCGTAGAGTTCAGGATCCGGTCGCAGGCGTTGATTGCATCCTGCCAGCGGGCCGTTCCCTTCGTCAGTCCGGTCGCGCTCACCGTCCCCGTGAAGACCTGGGCGTTCAGGTACATGCTCGCCAGGATCGCATCGGCGGCGCCCTTGGTCAGGCGGCCGTTCATCTCGGCGGACCACGTGACCGGGAGATCCGCGCGGGCCGCGTTCAGCTCGGCCTCGATGAACGCGAACACTTCGGTGCGGGTGTTCTGCGGCCGCGCCATGATGCCCGTGCCCGTGCAGATCGCGTTACCCTGGTCTGCGCACACGATCGGCACACCACCGAACAGGTCCATCAGCAGGTAGTAGTAGAACGCACGGAGAGTCCGCAGCTCCGCCACGATGATCGCTTTGTTGTTGAAGCCGACATTCTGGACTCCGTCCAGCACCACGTTGGCCTTGGCCACGCCCTGGAACAGGTTCACCCACGCCGAGTTGATATTGTCGAGACCGGCGGGGCTGTTCGGCGTGAAGGTCTGGCGGTGGATGTCCAGCCACTTGCCGCCATCGAGCCAGTCCTGGCCTCGAGTGGGCACGATCATCTCGTCCGTGCTGATCTCGCTGATGTTATAGGCCTCATCGGTTGTGGAGCGCAGCTGCGCATAGACAGACGCGAGGCCTCCGATCACTTCATCCTCGTTGCGGTAAAAGTTCTCGGGGGTGATGGAGCTCTGCGGATTTTCGGTAAGGTCCGTACATGCCGGGGCGAGGAGCAGGACGGTAATGACCGCCGCTGCTCCCATTGATTTCGTCATAATGGGTTTCCTAGAAAGCGACACGGAGGCCTCCCGTAAATGTGCGACCACGCGGATAGTGCAGATAATCGATCCCGCGCGGCGCGATACCAGGCAGTTGCGTGTGGACCTCCGGATCGTAGCCGGAGTAGTCGGTCCACAGAATCAGGTTGTCGCCCGAGAGGAACACACGGGAATTTCTCGCCGTACCCGTGAAGCTCGGCAGGTCGAAAGTGTAGCCAATGGTGATGTTCTGCAAGCGTGTGTACGACCCATCCTCGATGTATCGGGATGAATACTTCGCCGGCTCGTGGATCTCCGCCGGATCCGTCAGGGCGGACAAGAGGAAGTTCTTATCCTGAAGAGCGTTCCCCTTCTGTTCATAAACGAGCCGGGTGTTATTGAAGATCTTCTGGCCCGATACTCTGTTGATCAGCGCGCTGAAGTCGAACTTCTTCCAGTTGCCGTTGGTCCGAAGCCCCAGGTTGTACTTGGGGAAGGCATTGCCGAGAATGACATCGTCATCGCCGGTCAATCCGCCGGCCTGCACCTGGCCGTCAATGGCGCGGCTTACTTCCTTGCCGTTGGCGTCACGCGTAATGGTGTAGCTATTGAAAAGCTGGTGCCCCGCCGCATCGAAACCAACAAACTGAGGTCCCCAGAACGTGCCAAGAGGCTGACCGGGTATGATCCGCTGGGTGAACTGGTTGGATTGGCCCTGACCACTGGCTAGGGCTGTCGGAATGAATCCTTTACCACCAAGATCGACGACCTCATTCTTATCATGTGAGAAGACGAATCCGGCCGACAAGTTCAGATCCGTCCGCTGAAGCACGAGTCCGTCCAGCGACAGCTCGACGCCCTTGTTCCTGATCCTTCCGACGTTCTCGAGGCGGGTTCCGACAACCGCCGGTTGCGGCACACTGATTTCGAGCAGAAGGTCCTTGGTGTTCTTGACGTAGTACTCGAGGCTGCCATTCAGGCGGTTGTTGAGGAAGCCGTAATCGAGCGCAAAGTTGGTCTGCGCAGTTTCCTCCCACTTGAGGTTCGGATTCGGGTTTCTGATGGGCGTCACACCGGTCACCGGCTTTTCGCCAAACACGTAGCGCGAGCCACCGCTGGCCGCCAACAGTATGAGCGATGAATACGGCGCTACGGCCTCGTTGCCCTGCTTGCCCCACCCGGCGCGCAACCGCAGCTCCGAGAAGGGTCCGGTCCTCATGAACGACTCCTGACTGAGGCGCCACGATCCGGAAATGGCGGGGAAGAGCGCCCACTTGTTGCCGATTCCGAACGCTGAGGATCCATCGCGCCGCAGCACGCCGGTGAGGAAGTACTTCTCGTTCAGACCGAGGTTTGCTCGCCCGAAGAACGATACGAGACGCCGGTCTGTCTTGAATGCATAGGGCGGTTCGAGGCCGATTCCGCTGCCGAGGCTGTTGAAGGTGAACGCATCGGTCAGGTAGTTCCGGGTTTGAACTCCGAACTCGTTCAGGGTGCTTTGGCCGAACTCATAGCCGCCTACGATGTCGACCTCGCGGCTGGCGCTGAAGGTGGGGTGGAAGGTTAAAAGTGTCTGGATCGTCTTGGTCGTATTGTCGCGATTCGCTCTTTGCGCGAGGCCCTTGAATTGCGCGCCCGCCGGACTGATCCTCGGCAGGTAGAAATTGCGATCGCCAGCGGTGCGGTCTACGCCAATAGCTACCCGCGCGGTGATGCTTGGTCGTATGTCGAAGTCGGCGGACATGTTGCCAAGCGTCCTGTCCGACACGCCTTTATCGAGGACCTGATTCGCGAGCGCCACCGGATTGCGTACGGACTGCGATCCGGTTCCGATCTCGTAATAGACAGGCAACCCGGTAATCGGATCCGGCACGAGGACCGGGTGCGTTGGATTGAAGTTCACCATGTTGATGAACACGCCGCCTTCAAATCCGCCCTGCTCCTCGTAGGGGAGATAGTCGTTGATGATGTGCGATCCGGTGAGGTTTAGTGCGAGCCGCAGGCGGCTGTCGATCGCGTTGTGGGTGCCATTGACGCGCGCCTGATAGCGCCTCAGCCCGTTGTTTATGACAATCCCCTGCTGGTTAAAGTAATTCAGGGAGGCACGATACTGAGTGCTGGCGGATCCGCCCGCGAAGGAAAGGTTGTGGTTTATCGTCGGAGAGGTGTGGAGGAGCTCATCCTGCCAATTCGTGTCCGCCGATCCCTGTGCCGCGATAGCCGTTGCATTGATATTGCCGAGGGCCACTTGCGCCGCGATAAAGTCCCGATACGCGGGGCCGCTCACGAGGCCGAGGCGCTTCTTCGGCGAAGACATGCCCGCCTGGACTTCGTATTCTATGCTCGGGCCGCCGGCGCCTCCCTTCTTCGTCTCGATGAGAATTACTCCGTTGGCTGCGCGCGCTCCGTAGATCGCGGTTGCCGCGGCATCTTTCAGAATCGTGATCGATTGAATGTCACCCGGGTTGATCAGATTCATCGGATTGCGAGCCAGTGGAACGCCGCCCATGACGTTTGGTCTGCCGGGCTCGGCGGATTCGTCCGCGCTCAACGGAACGCCGTCGACCACATAGAGTGGCTGGTTGCTGGCGCTGATCGAGGTACCGCCGCGAATGAGAATCTGCGCGCCGGCGCCGGGCTCACCGCTGTTCTGGGTCAGGTGGACTCCCGTGGCGCGGCCCTCGATCAGGTTGGTGACGTTGACTGGCGCCGCGGTTTGGGCCTGGTTGGCATCAATTGTCGAGATCGACCCGGTGATAGCGAGACGCCGCTGCGTACCGTATCCAGTCGTCACGACTTCTTCGAGGACCGTAGCGCGGCGCTCGAGAGGAAACACCACCTCCACTGTTCCTCCGGAAGAGACGGTCACGATCTGCACCGGCGCGGCGAAGCCGATCCGGCGGGCCCGCACGGTCTGCGATCCCGCGGGAACGCCGACGATGATGAAGGTTCCGTCCGCACCGGTCACCGCGCCTCGGCGGGTTCCTTCCACTACGACAGCCACATCGGCGACGGGCTGCTGCGACGCGGCGTCAACAACTCGTCCGCTTATGGTGCCTGTGGGGACTTGTGCGCCTAGCCGGACCGAACATACAAGGCCAACGACGAGCGCGAGAATAAGACGACGAACTACTGCCATACGGAGGTCCTCCACAGGTGGGAAAGTGGAACTGCCGCTCTGGTTGCGTCGATGCCGGGCGCGCGAACATCGCCGAGTTCTCCAGGTAGCCGGAACCGACGAGGTCGAGCAGCCCCCGCATCACAAACGCATGCCTCTAAATGCCCTTGGGAAAGTGAAATGTCAAGGAGCAGAATCCGAAGCAGGGGGCGTCGTCCAGGCGTACGGTATGGGACGTATCCGGGACGTTGCGCCCCTCCTCTCCCGAGCATAGAATCCCGCCGAGGGGGGAATCCAAATGAAACCGATGTACCTGCGCTCGGTCGAGGAGCACAAAGCCGCCGAGCCACACGCCACGATGTTCAGCCAGATGCGAGGCGCGGGCATACCGATTCCCCAGATCCTCCATCTCTTCGCCTTCAAACCCGAGCGAACGGACCACCTGGCGCGATTCACCCAGGAAGTGATGCGCGGTCCCTCGCCACTTCTTCCCGGGCAGCGGGAGCTGATCGCGGCGCTGACGTCCAAGCTCAACCAGTGCCTCTTCTGAATTGGCTCGCACGCCGCGGTCGCGGCTGAGCTGTTAGGCGATAGGGAGCTCGTCCAGAGCGTTCTGAATGACGTCGAGACGGCGCCACTCTCGGAGAAGGATCGCTCTCTCTACTCCTTCATCAGGAAAATGGTTGCCGACTCGACTTCCATCGATCAGGACGATGTGGATCGCGCGCGTAAGGCGGGCTGGTCGGATGAGGCGCTCTATGACGCGATCACGGTCTGCTCGCTCTTCCAGTTCTACAACAACTGGGTCGACGCGACCGGAGTGGGCGACATGCCCGCGATGGCCTACGAGATGTCCGGTCATCGCCTGGCGACTCAGGGGTACGCTTCGAGTACGCGAAACAGGCCAGATTGATGGACATCGCCGGTACGTCCGAGGGGGTCCTCTTCGGCCGCTACGCTCGCTCCCGCGGAGCCCCTAACTGCGCTCCTTCGCTCCGCTCAGTCGCGGGTCTCCTCTGGTCGCTCGCTTTGCAAAGCGGCCTACGAGGACCCCCTCCGACTTCCCTCTAGGTCCAACACGGATCCAGGCACCTCGGCCGCGCCTGCGCGCGCGCATTCCGAGGTCGCTCGCGGAATCTTTCTTCCCGAGCGCGGTAGCGCGCCGAGCGAAGCTCGGCATTCCCGTGCCCCAGTAGGACGAAGCGCCGCTGCAGTTACAGATCTATGCAGGGAGGTGAGGGTGTCCTCGTAGGCCGCTATCCCGCAGCTAGCGCCGCCCCGGCGCGGTGCGGCGAAGCCGCAAGCGAGGACTGCGGCCATAGAGGACACCCTCGCCGACCGCGCACAGCGATGCGTTCGCTGCAGCGATCACTTCACTGACGAATCGCCTTTAAGCCCGCGCTCCTCGAGCAGCGCCTCAACGTTAGGATCGCGACCGCGGAAACTCCTGTACAACGTCGCGGCGTCTTCCGTACCTCCGCGCGAAAGGATCATGTTACGCAACCGTAGTCCGTTCTCGCGCGTCAGTCCGCCGTGCTCCTTGAACCACGCGTAAGCGTCGTGGTCCAGCACTTCACTCCACGTGTACGCGTAGTAGGCGGCCGAATACCCGCCATCCCAAATGTGGGAGAAGTACGTGGTGCGATAGCGCGGTGGGATTTCCGGAACGGCGACATTGTATCTCTTGAGCGCCGCCGTCTCGAATGAATCGACGTCCTGCGCCGGCGTCCCCGCCGGCAGCGTGTGCCACGCGAAGTCGAGCAGTGAGGCCTCGAGGATCTCCGTCACCTCGAAGCCCTGATTGAACGTGCGCGTCTGCTTGATCTTGTTCACCAGCGCCTCAGGCATCGGCGCTCCCGTCTGATAGTGCTTCGCGTAGTTCGCGAATACCGTCGCCTCGAGCGCCCAGTTCTCGTTGAACTGCGACGGGAACTCGACGAAGTCGCGCGGGACGTTGGTGCCTGACAGCAGCGGATACCTCACGTTGGAGAACATCCCGTGCAGCGCATGCCCGAACTCGTGGAACATCGTCGACACGTCGTCGTACGTAAGCAGCGCGGGCTGACCCGCCGCCGGCTTGGTAAAGTTCGCGACGTTGAACACCACCGGCTTCCAGCCGGTGAGGGCCGACTGATCGACGAACTGGTCCATCCACGCTCCCCCGCTCTTGTTGTCGCGCTTGAAGTAGTCGGCGTAGAACAATGCGAGCGGCTTACCGTTCGAGTCGATCACGTCGAACACCCGCACATCCGGATGATAGACCGGAATGTCGTGACGCTCCTTGAACGTAAGTCCGTACAGCTTGTTGGCGGCGTAGAACACGCCGTTCTGCAACACGCTGTTCAGCTCGAAGTACGGCTTGATCTGCCCTTCATCGAGATCGTACTTCGCCTTTCTTACCTGCTCGGCGTAATACTGCCAGTCCCATGGCTGCAGCTTGAACCCACCGCCCTGCTGGTCGATCAGCGCCTGCATCTCCGTGACTTCGCGGCGCGCTCTCGCCGTTGCCGGCGGGACGAGATCGGTCAACAGCCTGGTCGCGTTCTCCGGCGTCTTGGCGCCCTGCGTGGCGAGCGCGTACGCGGCCCAGCTCGGATAACCGAGCAGCTGCGCCTTTTCCGCGCGGAGTTGGGCCATGCGCTTCACGATATTTTTTGTGTCGTTACTGTCTCCGCGCGAGGTGCGCAGAGTCGACAACTCGAACAGCCGCTGGCGGACCGCGCGATTCTTGAGCGATGCCTGGGCCGGCTGCTGCGTCGTGTTGCGGAGAGGAAGCACCCACTTGCCCGTGAGGCCCCGCTGCTTCGCCGCTTCGGCGGCCGTCGCAATCTCCGAGTCGGTCAGTCCGTCGAGGTCCGACCGACTATCTACAACGAGTGCGCCAACTTTGGTTCCGGCGAGCAGCTTGTTGGAGAAATCAGTGCCGAGCTTGGACAGCTCCTGATTGAGCGCGCGCATGCGGATCTTGTCGGCTTCCGAGAGCTGCGCGCCCGAGCGCACGAAGTCCCTGTTGTAGCGCTCGACCAGGGCCTTCTGCTCGGCGGAGAGAGTGCTGCCCTCGCGGCGGTCGTACACGCTCCTGACCCGCTGATAAAGCTGGTCGTTCAGGTAGATCGCGTCCCGGTGCGCTGCGAGCTTGGGGGCGATGACATCCTGGATCTTCTGGAGCGTGTCATTGGTGTTCGCGCCAACCACGGCGAAGAAAGCCTTCCCCGCCCTGTCCAGCAGTGCACCCGATCGTTCCATCGCCACGATCGTATTGTCGAAGGTCGGCGCCTGCATCTGCTTCGCGATCAAATCGATCTCGGCCAGCTGCTGACGCATTCCCTCCTCGAGGGCCGGCTGATAATGCGCGTTCCGAATGAGATCGAATCGCGGAGCATGGTACGGCAGCGTGCTCTCGACGAAGAGCGGGTTCGACCCATGGGACGCATCCGCGGGTGTCGATCTGACCAATCTCGATAACGGCGCGCAGCTGCTCGCGACTAGAAGCGCGGTCGACATTGCCGCGGCGCGAATAAAGGAGATTCTGTAGAGATGTTTCATCGCGTTATTCATAAGGGGAAAAGCGCTCTTCACTCATCAATCACAGAAATTACACCATGAAGCGTACGATGTCCCTTGGATAAGATTCTCGCGATCGGTCCGGTGAGATGAGCAGCGTCGACCTGTCGGATGGCTCTTGACATGTTGGAGATTTAGGATATCCTAAAAGTGAGATTAGACTATACAAAACATTTTTCGTGGTGGCTCGTGGGATCAACCGCACACCGGGTCGTGGTTTGTCTGCTGGGTACGTTGCTAGGCGGCGTTGAGGTTGCGGCACAAGCACCTGCGAAGGAGTCCGCTCCGCGATCGGCGCAAGCGGCGTCCGCGAGGGGACCGATCGAGGACAACAGCTTCCTAATCGAAGAGGCGTACAATCAGGAAGCCGGCGTGGTGCAGCATATCAGCGCGTTCGCGCTGCAGCGCGCGACCCGCGCGTGGGCGTATGCCTTCACGCAGGAGTGGCCGCTCTTCAGCCAGCGGCACCAACTGAGCTACACCTTGCCGATCGTCTCCGCCGGCCGTGGTACAGGCAGCGGTGTCGGCGACATCGCGCTCCACTACCGTTACCAGCTCGCCGACGGGACTCGATCCGGAGTCCTCGTGGCGCCGCGACTCAGCCTTCTCGTGCCCAGCGGCGATGAGCGCAGGGCACGTGGTGCCGGCGGCGCCGGAGTGCAGGTAAACCTGCCGGTCTCGGTCGAACACTCGGCGCGCTTGGTCACCCACTGGAACGCGGGCGCCACGTTTACGCCCTCGGCGAGAAACGCGATCGGCAACGAGGCGACGACCCGTGACTACAATGTGGGCGGCAGTACGATCTGGCTGGCGCGGTCCGCGCTGAACGTCATGCTAGAAGTCGCGTGGGCCACGGACGAGGAGGTTTCCGGCCCGAACGAGCGCGTACGGGGCCGGAGTCTTTTCCTCGCGCCCGGGCTGCGTGGCGCAATCGACTTCCCCTCGGGGCTACAGATTGTGCCGGGGATCGCCCTGCCAATAGGGATCGGCCCGAGCCGCGGCGACCGTGAGCTGTTCCTCTACCTCAGCTTCGAGCACCCGTTCTCCGACCGCGGCAAGGGCAAGTAGTCATTGTGGATGGAAGATCGCGCATCAACTTCGACGCCGAGCCTAGTGTGACCCGATCGACTCCACCACCAGCACGAAAAACGATCCTGGGATTATCGGCGGGCGCCGGCGCGGATTGGTGGCCGTCGACTCTGCCGGCGCCGGGCCGAACTTGGACGAGACGACATAGATGCGTTGGCTGGCCGGATCGAGCGCCATTGTCCTTCCGCCCTGCGCGGTCTGAACGTTCCCGACGACGCGATATGAGTCAGGCGAATCCTGCCGAATCACCGTCAGCGTTCCCTCGCCGTTCGATGTATACACATCGCGCTTGACTGGATCATACCCGGCCCCATCGACACCGCGCCCGATCGGCACCGTCGTGATCACTTTCCCGTTTTTGTAATCGGAGACGGCCATGACCCCGCTCCGGCAGCCGCTGAACAATCTCTGATGCCTGGTGTCGATCGCCATCGAGACGGGATTTTTGCACGGCTCGGTCGACCATCGGCGTGTGACGGTGAGATTCTTCGCGTCGATCTCCACGACCTGGCTGCTGTCTACAAGATTCACGTAGATCTTCCCGTTCCGAGCCGACTGCCCGGCCTCAGGCTTTCCGCCCAGACCTACGTTGGTGACGAGCGTTCCCATTTTCGGATCGATGACCGTCGTCGAATTCGCGTCGCCGTTGAACGAGAACACACGCCTGGATGAAGGGTCGTAGATGATCGCATCCGCGTCGTCTCCGGCCGGAATCCTGCCAAGCGTCTTGTAGGTCTTGAGATCGAACATGACGACGGAGCTGTCGTTGCCGGACGTCGCGAAGCCGCGTCCGGTGCCCGGCGCCAGCGCAACGCCGTGCGCCCCGTTTATCCCCGTCACCTCGGCGATCAGGCGGCCATTGTTCATGTCGACGACCATCACTCTGTTCTGCCTGCCGATGAACAGCCGATGGTTCGGTGCATCGGTAGTCACGTAGTCCCAGCCTCCGTCGCCGCCGACGTTGTAGCTGTGCGTAACCTCATATGATTGCGCGGACAACGGAGCAGTGCACAGAGACAGCAGCAGCATGAATCGACGCATTTAACGTCCTCGAGAAAGGTTTTCCATAGAGTCCAACGCTGTGGATGGAAGGTCGCGCATCAACCTCGACGCCGAGACTCGCAACTCCTCTGGCAATCAATGTGACCAGGCGCGCTACTCAAGGAGCTCGCGCAGCTTCCACTCCACGTCAGCCGGCTCGGAGTTAGTCGGCATCACATCGTACTTCCACTGCACCTTCGCCATGCGATCGAGGAGAACGTTGAGCTCCTCCGGTGAAAGCGAGGTGCAGAATGGCGCGATGCGCTCGGCGATCTCGCGTCGCGCGATGGCAATGGCTTCTGCCGTTCTCTTATCGTCCATTGATGCGGGACTCTCTCGCTAAATCGCGCCGAGTGCTGCAAGAAACCTTCCGTGATCAGTCGGGCTTGTTCGTCGCGACCTTCTTCGCCGGCTTGACGATGAGCTGAAGGGGCACCTGCCACCCCGCCAGCCGCGTCTGAATGTTCATCTTCATGAGACCCGGCTTCTCGGGCGTGAACAGAAACTCACCCGTCTCCCCTGCTCCCATATGCACGAACGCCGCGCGCGGTGTCGATTGCTCGATGGGGAGATCCGCGCCGTCCTTCGCCACCGGAGTCCACCGCGCCGTCGTGGAATCAGTGCCAAGGCGAAAAACCACCACCGCCTGCGGATAGATTTGGATGATGTGCAATCTGTACATCACTCCTGGCTCCAGCTCGAGCTGGGGCGCCGCGCTCCCGTTGACCAGTCCGGGCGATTTCCCCTCCACGCTCCCCGGACCACCGCCTCCAACGATGATGATCTTGTCGATTCGCGGATCGAATCGGTGAGCCGAGTCAGTGACGAGCAACGCACCGTACATACCGGAGTTGGATTGCACCAGCTCGTTCACATGCGAGTGATATATGAACGTCCCCGCGCGCGGTGGTGTGAACTCGGCCACGAATGAATCCGCCGGCTGGATCGCGGGAAGAATTTTCCCCGGCATTCCGCTCCATCCCGGAACTCCGTCGGGGAAGCTCTCGATCTCCAACCCGTGCCAGTGGACCGCGGTCTCCACGTTCAGCCTGTTGATGAGGGTGATTCGTGCTGGTCTTCCTCTCTCGAGAAAGAGGGTCGGCCCGGGAACCGACACCGAATCCTTCCTCGGCTCAGCGCCCTGTTGCATGGCGAATCCGATCGCCGGCATCCCCCGGTAACGCCGCGGGGAGGATTGAATGAAGAGACGGATGCGCTGAGGCTCGAGCGTCGACACCGGTCGCGCTGGTCCGCGCGGAAGCACGTGCATCCCGATGATGAGTCCCGCCATCTCATGTACTCCGTGGTTCATGCGCTCGGCTTCACGATCCATCTCCGCAAGCGGCCGCACGTGCAACACGTTCCTGAGAACGTTCTTTCCATCTACGTGGAGCGCGAGGTGGCAGTGGAAGAGCCAGTTGCCCGGACGATCGGGAACAAAGTGGATCGTCATCGTCGCCCCCGGATCCATCAGCTGCGTGTTCATCTGTCTGATCGCTGAAGACGCGAGAACCGTATCGGCGCCTTCTCTGCCCCGGCGATCGAGGTTGAAGTAGAAGCCGTGCAGATGCATGGGGTGCGCCTGGGCGCTCGCGTTGATCCAGCGCCACGAGACCGTATCCCCCTGCATGAAAGTGAAGGGCTCGGTGTACGGCCACGATTTTCCGTTGACTCCCACTATCTCGCGCGGATCATCGCGCAGGCGGCCAGCCGAATCGCGCTCGTTCCGCCAGACCGTGATGACGAAGATGCGGTCGCTCTGCGAGGCGCCGTTTCGCGGGTCGACGATGATCGCCCCCGAGAGTGCCCCGTCGCGACCTTGCCGCTCGCCCAGCGTTTGATCACCCACGCTTGCCCAGTAGAAGTACGTTCCCGGAACGCCGGCGAGGAAAGTCAGTTCGCGCGCGCCGCCAGCCGGAATTCTCACGACATCGTCGGACCCGCTGGGGCGAGCGTGAAGGCCGTGCACGACGATTTCGGAATCCGGGCGCGTATTGCGCAGCGTGACATGAATCTCTGTCCCCTCGGGCACACGAATGAGGGGACCCGGTATCTCGGGCGCGTGTCCCGCTTCGGCGAATGCGGGCATTGTCGCGCTCGGTCCGTTCTCCGCCTCGGGAAACCAGAGCCCGTTCCTGATCTCGAGCGCGAGGTCGAGCCGCCCGTCGTGCAGAGTGCCAGCGAGTCTGCGGTTATCGTTCGTGGTGACGCGTTCGGGCGCGCGAGATCCGGGAACCGCACGGTGACCGGGGTGCGGAAGACCAGCTCCAACAGAGGCAAGCAAGCTGGCAACCAGAACGGCTGCCTGAGCATTCATCATAGGCTCCTATCTCTTCTTCAGATCCATCACCCAGATGTCGGCCTGGTGTTCGCCGATGGTGAAATAGAACGTCTTCCCATCGGTAGAGAAATCCGATCTGTAAGGTGGCCGGTCTGGCCGATCGAAGCGCACCAGCAACGACGGATTACTTCCGTCAGCGTCAACCTGTGCGATGTCGTAGCTGCCGTCAAGACGAAGAACCCGGAAGTAAATCTTCCGCCCGTCGGCGCTCCATCCGCCGACGAACATAACCGGACCGAACACCGACGCGGGAACGAGGATTCTCTCTTCACCGGTGGCAACCGAGACCACCCGGAGACTCGCAGCCGCAGCAGGTCCCGGCCCGGCTTCGACACGGACATCACTCCCAAGGAACGCGATGAGTTTCCCGTCCGGAGACCAGCGCGGTGTAAATGCTCCCCCCTTAAAGGTCAGTTGTCTTGGCTCGCCCCCCGCCACCGGGACAACCCAAATATCCATCTTCCCGCCGCGATTGGAGAAAATGGCCATCTGAGTTCCATCCGGCGACCACGTTCCGGACCACTCGTGCGCCGGGCCACCGACGAGCAGCCGCTCCGAAGAGCCATCCGCTGACATCACGTACACGTCCCGGTTTCCGCTTCGCCAGGATTGAAAGGTGATCTGCTTGCCGTCCGGCGACCACGCCGGCAGAAATTCGTCGGCAGGATTCCGGGTGAGCTGCTGCAGCCCAGAGCCACCGACGCTCATACGGTAGATGTCCATGTTTCCCGATCGATCGGAATCGAACGCCAGCGATTTGCCATCGGGACTCACGACCACAGCTTCGATCCGCTCCGCGGCACCCGTTATCTGGTGCGCTGACGCCACGGAGGCAGCGCCCGATCGGGGTATCGGCATCGACCAAATGCCGACGCTGCTATTGAACACGGAGTACGCGAGAGTCCCGCCACTCAGCGATATACCGTGAATCCGCAATCCGGTGGTCACACGGCGAGGACTTCCGGTCGCCTTTCCATTCCGGATGCGCTGGAAATAAAGATCTCTTCCGCCATGTATGTTCGAGACGTAAAGAATTCCATCGCCATCCGCTGTCCACACCGCATTGACGTTGTGATGGATGTTGTCTGTAAGGGGCGACGCTCCATTGCCATCCACGCCAACGATCCAGAGCGAAGACGGCGCGATGTTGTCGAATAGCTGCACCCCGTACACGAACCCGGGATTGCCGGCCGTGAAGGCGAGGCGCATGTCGTCGGGAGACCAGGAGATGGAATGCGTCTCGCCAGCCTGAAGGATCTGACGCCCACCGGAACCATCGCCATTCGCGATCCAGATTGCGGTGGACGTCGAGTAGGCCAACCTCTGTCCATCGTGAGACCAGACTGGACTACGAAGAAGAGCGTCTCGGGTTCTCTCCAACCGCTGCGGTGTGCCGCCAAGCGCCGGTACCGAGGCGATGCCCGCTGAATCGACGTACACAATCTTCGAGC
The DNA here is from genome assembly GCA_030774785.1 of Gemmatimonadota bacterium. GTDB lineage: Bacteria > Gemmatimonadota > Gemmatimonadetes > Gemmatimonadales > Gemmatimonadaceae > UBA4720. The sequence goes on along the minus strand of JALYKM010000303.1, from coordinate 11,959 downwards.
CGTCCGGCGACCATTGTGGCGCTCGGCCTGACGCAAGACGGATCGCCCCTCCGCCGCCTTTCACCTGGCGGACGAAGACGCTCATGCGAGCAGGATCACCGCCCGAATAGGCAAGCAACTGTCCGTCGGGCGACACAGCCGGGGTGACTTCGACTCCGGGATCGTTGGTGACTTGCTGGGTCTCCCCGATCTCGAACTCCTCACGGGATCTCCCGATGTAGCGGCTGGCGATGAGACTCCCGATGAGGATCACCGCGGCGACGGCGCCGAGGACGACCGCGATTTGCCGGCGGTCTTTCCCGGCTGTCCTGGCGCCCGATGCCGCGGTTCCTCCGCTCGACGCACCCGCGACCTCGAGGTGCTCGCGGACCTCTTCGGCGGTCTGAATTCTGTCCGCAGGTTTCTTCTCGAGACAGCGCATGATCAAATTCGCCAATACCGGCGGAACGTTTGCGCGACGCGTCGATATCGGGACCGGAGGTTCGGTCACCTGCGCCGCCAGAAGCTGTTGCTGCGTCAAACCGGAGAACGGCGGCCTTCCGGACAGCAGCTCGTATCCGAGGACGCCCAAGGCGTAAATGTCCGTCCGATGATCCGCGGTCGGATCGGCTGTCGCCTGCTCCGGCGACATGTACGACGGTGTGCCGAGCGCTACGCCGTGAGAGGTGAGCTCCGCTTCTCCGGTTGCCAGGCTGAGCGCTTTCGCGACGCCGAAATCGGTGACGAGGGCGTGGTGGCCCGAGACCAGAACATTTTCCGGCTTGATGTCGCGGTGTACGACTCCATGTGCGTGTGCGTATTCGAGCGCGTCGGCGATATCGCGGAGCAAACGGATCGTCTCGCCTACCGGTAGCTCACCGGATCGCACTAACCTGCCGCGTAGCGACTCCCCTTCGATGCGCGGCATCGTATAGTACAGGAGACCATCCTTTGCCCCTGCGGCGAGAACGGGTACGATGTGTGGATGTTGAAAGCGAGCCGCGAGCTGCATCTCTCGGCGGAATCGCTCGATATTGACGGCGGCTGTGATATCCGGTGGCAGAACTTTCACGACTATGTCACGCTCGAGCGCGACATCGTGCGCGACAAATACCCGCGACATGCCCCCTGCACCGAGCTCGCCGGTGATCGTGTATCCGTCTCCGAGTGCTTGTTGCAGCCGGTCCCGCAAATCGTTCATGGGCCTATTCTAGGACAAACTCGCGAGCTCCGTACTAGATCGTCACCGGCGCTGAGCTGGTGATCTCCGCGACCAACACCCACTTTCCGTTCACGTTCTTCCAGACATTCATATAGTCGCCCGTGAACTTCACCGGCTTGCCGCCCGGACCGCCTGTCAGATGTCGCCTAGGATACTGCTACGAGGTCGACGATGATCGCCCCCGAGAGTGCCCCGTCGCGACCTTGGCGCTCGCCCAGCGTTTGATCACCCACGCTTGCCCAGTAGAAATACGTTCCCGGAGCGCCGGCGAGAAAAGTCACTTCGCGCGCCCCACCAGCCGGAATTCTCACGACATCGTCGGACGCGCTGGGCCGAGTGTGAAGGCCGTGCACGACGATTTGGGAATCCGCGCGCGTATTGCGTAGCGTGATGTGAATTGCGGTCCCCTCGGCCACGCGAATGAGCGGACCCGGTACCTCAGGCGCGTGTCCTACTTCGGCGAATGCGGGCATCACCGCGCTCGGTCCATCTTCCGCTTCGGGAAACCAGAGCCCGTTCCTGATCTCGAGCGCGAGCTCGAGCCTACTGTCGTGCAGAGTGCCAGCGGGCCTGCGATTGTCGTTGGCGATCACCCGCTCGGGCGCGAGACCCTTCGATCCCTGTGGCTGGGGATGCGGTAGTGCGGCGCCAAGTGATGCAACGACGCCGAAGATCAGAACGGCTGATTGAGTATTCAATTATTGGACGGTGAAGGGTCAATGACGGAAATGCCGCGGACGGCCTGCCGGATCTACGATTCGGGATCAAGCATAGGAAAGAACTGACCGGCACGAAAGAACAAAAATCGGTCGGCTCGCGCTACTCGGCCTTAAGCGGGTCAGGACTCAGGTAGCATTACGTTTTTTTTGGCGGCTCGCCAGATTCAGCGCGGTTGGCCGGATGTCTGCGGTAATTCCTGTGTCGCGGCCAAACATGGAGCCTTTTCGTGCCCCCTTTATTTCAAGATCGGGTGGACGCCGGGCGGCATCTCGCCACCGCGCTTTCGAAATATGCGGATCAGCCGGATCTGCTGATCCTGGCGCTGCCGCGTGGAGGTGTGCCGGTGGCGTTCGAGGTCGCCCGCGCGCTCCACGCCCCACTCGATGTGTTCCTCGTGCGCAAGCTCGGGTTTCCCGGACACGAAGAGTTCGCGATGGGCGCCCTCGCGAGCGGAGGCGTGCGCATCCTCGATGGAGAAGTGCTGCGGATGTTCAACGTACCGCTCGATGTCATCGAGCGGGTAACCGAGATCGAACTACGAGAGCTGGAGCGGCGCGAGAAACAATATCGCGACGACCGCCCGCCACCAGACGTCGAGGGGCACACGGTCATTCTGATCGATGATGGTCTTGCGACTGGATCCACCATGCGCGCCGCCGTCGCGGCGCTCAGGAAAGAAGGCGCGAAGAAGATCGTCGTCGCCGTGCCGGTGGCGCCACCGGAGACGTGCGAGGCACTCCGCGAAGAGGTCGACGACATCGTGTGCGCCGTAACCCCGGACCCATTCCGAGCGGTGGGACTCTGGTACGCAGACTTCAGTCAGACCACCGATGAGGAAGTGCGCGAGCTGCTCGCCCGGGCGCGCGAGATTCCCGCCCCAGCGCACTCTCCGCGCTGATCGCGCACAGCGCTACGCTTGTGGCACGAGGTACCGCACGAACCAGTCTCGCGCGAGCTGAGCGACTTGCTCGAGCGCGCCTGGCTCCTCGAACAGATGTGTCGCGCCGGGAACGATTGCCAGGTCGACTGGCGCGACCATCTGCATCATCGCCCGCTTGTTCATCTCGATGACGACGGTGTCGAGACCGCCAACGATGAGTAGCGTCGGCGCACGGACGTGGCGCAGCTCTTCGCCCGCGAGATCTGGTCGCCCGCCGCGCGATACCACGGCATCTACCCGATCCGGGAGACGCGCCGCAGCGACGAGCGCCGCACCGCCCCCTGTGCTGGCGCCGAACAACCCGATTGGAAGTCCGCGCGTATCGTCCTGAGTGTCGAGCCACCGCATCGCGCCGATCAGGCGCTCGGCAAGAAGACCGATGTCGAAACGAAGGTGCCGCGTGCGGGCATCGATCTGCTCCTCTCGGACCGTGAGCAGATCGAGTAGCAGCGTCCCGAGACTTCCTTCGCGCAGCACGTCGGCGACGAATCTGTTGCGGGAGGAATGACGGCTGCTCCCCGTGCCGTGGGCGAACATGACGACGCCGCGTGCACCCTGAGGAATTGCCAGGTCTCCCTCTAGCTCAACTCCTCCCGCTCCGATTACGACGCTCCGTTCCACAGCGTCGGCCGGGTGGACATGTGTGGATTGGCTCATACATGGAACGACCGCGAACTTCGTTCCGCGACGGCTATCTAACGCACTTTACCTGCGCCTTGACCTGCACGCTCTTCGGCGACGGGGACATCACGTTGGAAATGACCAGGTGGTAAGTGCCCGGCCCGGGAAGCCGGTAATTGAGAGTGGCCTCCGACCCTCTGACAGTCTCCCACGACGAATGCGGTATCGCTACCGGGTTGGCGTGCCAGAATACGTACTCGTCATCGGTTAGCAAAAAAATCTCGAGATCGCGATCGTACCCGCCGACACCGTGAACCTGCCCGACGAGCTTGCAGTTCTGATCGGTCTCGGGGAGCTCAAACTGGTACTGGAGCGCATCGCGCGCCTGGATGCTCGCCGATCTCGCGTCGGCGACCTTTATCGCGACGAGTGCGCCGGGCTTGGTAGTGGCAGTGGGCACAGTCGATACCGTAGGCGCTAAGGTGCCGAGTGCGACGGCTTCAGCCGTAACAGGCTCGGGCGTGTACGCGGGCACGTCGGCCGCGGCAGAGGTTGGATTCGCCGCGCGCACCGGACGAGCACTGGCGTCAGTCCCCGAGATCAGAAAGAACATGACGCCATACGCGACGACGAGGCCCGCGGCTACGCCGATCCGCGCCTTCTGGTCGGCGGGGTCTTGAGATGGCGGGCCGTTCTGCGACCTGTCCCAGCCGCATTGCTTGCAGACCCCTGCCGCTTCGAGCATCGGCTGGCCGCAAAAATTGCAGTATCTCTTCACGCTGCTTCCTTTGACGCTCTGACTGGAAACGCCAGGTTCGGGGTGCTAGCTCCTATGGTAGGAGGACGAATCAGGCCCCGGCGGGGAACAGGGGAAACGCAATCCGGCTGAACCAGTCGCGAACTGCAACTGCAACTGAATAGCTTTTCTCAGCAGGTAGCCCACCACTCGTTCAGTTGCAGTTGCAGTTGCAGTTGCCGTTCCGACAGCCTAGAACTGCGGCGAGATTCCGGTTTCGTTGAAACCGGTGCCGCGGGTGTCGCTGCGCCCGGTTCCTCTATTCGACGGCCGTGAAATCTGCTCGACGACGAGAGCGATCTCGCGGTCGGTGACGTCGGTGTTCCCGCTGGCCGCGAGCGCGATGTCTGCCTGGGAGATGATGCCGACGCAACGTCCACTGGCGTCCACGATCGGAATGCGGCGCACCCGAAGCTCGGCCATCTTCTGCTCGACGTCTCTGACGTCGTCGTCCGGCGCGCAGCAGCTCGCCATCGGCGTCATCAGGTCTAACAGCTTCGTGTCGGGATGCTTGCCTGCCGCAATTCCACGCACGGCAAGATCCCGGTCGGTCACGATGCCGACCACTCTCCCGCCATCGTCCACGATCGGGACGCACCCGCAGTCGCGGTCACGCATCACCCGCGCCGCGTGCTGCGCAGAATCGTCGCGCCGGCAACAATCGGGATCCCTGGTCATGATTTCTTTTGCTCTCATCGGTCAGCTCCTTGGCAGATGGTTACTTCAGGCCCAGATGGACGCTTTCTTCGCCCAGCTCGAATCCTTGTATCGCTCCGTAAAAGCCTTCGCCGTGGCCTTCAGTGCTGTTGCGTCGTTCGTAGCCTTGTAGCGGGAGACTCCCGCCCAGTACATCGCTTCGGAAGCAGCGTCCGTATTCGGTAGCTTGTCGACGATCTCCCGGAACCCCTTCTCCGCCTCCGTCCACTTCTCTTGCTTGAAGTCCATGTGGGCGCGCCCGAGCATCAGTTGCGCCAGGAAATCATCCCGCGGAAGAAATCCTTCCACACGGTAAAACTCCTCACCACTCGGGTCGAGCTCGAGCACCGTCGGTGTCCAGTGCGCGTTGTACCGCTCGCCGTAGCGCTTGAACGCGTCCGCATCCTCCTTCACGTGAACGCGCGCGGGAATGAAGTTGTCGTTGACGAAGCGCACCACGCGCTCATCCGGCCACACCTCGGCATCCAGCCGAGCACAGCCACTTCACATAGGCGCGGCGCTGAAATCTAGCAGCACCGGTTTGTTCTGGTTCTTCGCCTCCCCGAGCACACTGTCAATGTCGTGACGGAACGTTATTGGCATAGATCGCACCCCCTGAACGGGAATTACTTCGCATCTCTTAACTGAAGACTACCTGCCAAGGGCTTTCGGCGGGGCTCACAGCCCCCGGCCGGTAGTCTTCATTTAGCAGTTCCTTTCATTTAGCAGTTCCCTTCATTTAGCAGTTCCTATGTTCACGGGCCGTGCCGCGGATGGCGGCGGACTCCAATCCGCCGGGCGCTCCAGCGCCTCTCGATCCCACTTCGCCCGATCAGCCGCCGCTTCGTAGGTGCTCTGCAAAAACTCGAGTAGAGCCTGCTCGGGGTCTGGAGACGCTCGGACACTCTCGTAGGGCAGAATCCACTCGTGCATCTCCGGGTGATAGTACGCGCTCGCCGGACGCACCGGCGCGACGTCGCAACCCGCCGGCTCGGGATAGGCGTAAGCATAGAACGCCGGCTCCGTTACCGGCGAGCCAAGCGTTCCCGGCCACCAGCCGGCGCTGATGCATTCGTGCGAGTAGCCTTCGCGCGTCACGAAGTCCGGGGTGTTGGGAATCCCGCCCGGGTGCGGCGGCGCGGAGCGCCCCGAGAATCGCGTGCAGGCAATGTCGAACGCGCCCCACCAGAAGTGCGACGGGCTCGATTTGCCGATGAACCGTCCGCGAAATTCCTTGAGCGCGCGGTCGGCCTGCACCAGAACGTGCCAGCACCTTCGAGCGGCATCGGCGTCGTACGATGCGTGCGTGCGATCCTCGGTGAACGGCGTGGTATCGGCGATCTCGACTGGAACTGGCCTGATCCTGACGTCGATGTCGAGCGAGCGCAGCGCTGACATGTACTCGGCGTAAAAATCGGAGACCGGGCGCGGCGCGAGCGCGAGCGTGCGCGCCTCGCCCTCGCTCGTGCGGATCAACAGTGCGTGACCGATGAAGTCGAACTCGATCTCGAACGCGCGCTCGCCATAGGGGATTGGCGATGTGGTCAATCCGTTTCCGGTGACGTACAGCACGACCTGCCACCAGTGGTTCTGCATCGGCGCCAGCGCCAGCCGAGTCTTGCCGACCATCTGCGTCCAGCGGTGCAGAGTCGCCTGGGTGGCTGCCCATTCGTCGAGACCGAGCCGCGGCCACCCCTCCCCTTTCCGTTCCGATAGTGTCTCGATCATACCTAATATTCTAAGTGCTTTTTCTCATCGCCGTATTCGTCGTCGGAATCCTGAGCGGCGCTACCGCTGCGATCGCCGGCTTCGGGATTGGCAGCATCATGACGCCGCTGCTCGCCAGTCAGCTGGGCGTGTCCGTCGCCGTCGCCGCGGTGTCGATCCCGCACGCGATAGCGACGGCGGTGCGCTGCTGGAGACTGCGCCGAGCGATATCGTGGCCGGTCGTGCGCTCGTTCGGTGTGCTGAGCGCCGCGGGAGGATTGGTCGGCGCGCTCCTCTACACCCGCGTTGGCTCCCGTTCGCTCGAGATCACGCTCGGCGTTCTCCTCCTTGCAACCGCGGTCGCGGCGCTCAGCGATTGGACGCGAAGGTGGAAGCCGCACGGAATCGTGGCGCAAAGTCTCGGGTTTCTCTCGGGACTCTTTGGCGGGATGGCTGGCAATCAGGGCGGGCTGCGCGCCGCCGCCCTGTTGACCTTTTCGCTCACGCCGGCAGCCTTCGTTGCGACATCCACGGCTGTCGGTCTGGCGATCGACGCCGCGCGAATGCCCATTTACGTGTGGCGCGCGGGCTCCGTCTTGCAGACACTGCTCGCCCCGATCGGCGTCGCCACGGCAGGTGTGCTCATCGGGACTCTGTTCGGTGAACGGCTGCTCTTTGGTCTCTCTCCGGACAGGTTCCGCCGGGTCGTCGGAATCCTGATTGCGGCACTCGGTCTCTGGCTGATCCTGAAATGACCATATTGCAGTGCTAAAATGCTTCCTCACCGCTAGCCACCAGACGCAGGAGTCGTAGCCCATGCCAACCAAACTTCCCACCCGGCAGCTCGGCACCACGGGCATGAACATCACCCGCGTCGGATTCGGCGCGTGGGCAACCGGCGGCGGAGGATGGTCGTTCGGCTGGGGTCCGCAGGACGACAATGAGTCGATAGCGGCGATCAATCGCGCCGTCGAGCGCGGCGTCAACTGGGTCGACACCGCCCCCATCTACGGACTCGGCCATTCCGAGGAAGTGGTCAGGCGGGCGCTGAAATGGCAGGCGCCCGCCGACAGGCCATTCGTGTTCAGCAAGTGCGGGCTGGTGTTCGATCCGAGCGATCGCTTCAAGGAGCCGGTGCACTCGCTCCACCCCGATTCCATTCGCAAGGAGTGTGAGGCATCACTGCGAAGGCTCGGCGTCGAGCGGATCGATCTCTATCAGTTCCACCGGCCGGACGAAACCGGCGTTCCGATCGAGACGTCTTGGAGAACGATGGTCCAGCTCGTCGAGGAGGGAAAGGTTCGCGCGATCGGCGTGTCCAACTTCGACGTTTCGCTCCTCAAGAAGTGTGAAGCGATCCGGCACGTCGACTCGTCGCAGCCGCCCTTCTCGCTGATCAAACGCGACGCCGCCGCGTCGGAGATCCCCTTGTGCCGCGTGCACGCGACGGGAGTGATCTGCTACAGCCCGATGCAGGCGGGAATTCTCACCGACACGTTTTCCGCCGAGCGTGTGAAGAAGATGGCGCCGGACGACTGGCGGTCGCGGTCGGCGAACTTCCAGACGCCCCAACTCGAGCGAAACCTGGCGCTTCGCAACGCACTGATCCCGATCGCGAGGCGACACAACACGACGGTGTCGTCGGTGGCGATCGCGTGGACGCTGGCGTGGCCGGGAGTCACCGGTGCGATCGTTGGAGCGAGATCGGCGGAGCAGGTCGACGGGTGGGTCGACGCGGCAACGCTGACACTAGGCGCAGCGGATATCGACGAGATAGCGCTGGCAATCAAACGGACGGGGGCGGGCTCCGGACCCACGCGGCCCTCGCTAATGGGCACCGCTCGCGAGGCGGACACGAGCGCTCCTTTGGAAGCGAGATAATAGGCGATACTGAGTCCGCGGTCGGGACTACCTGCCCTGATCTTCCCGCACACCCGGTTTAGAGCCGTGATAGATCGACCGCGCGGACTTGCAGCTCTGAGTCTGCTTGCTGCTATCGTCAACGTGCCCGCGACTGCGCAGACGCGAACAGTCACGCGGACTTCGGCGCTCCCGACCATCGAGCTGCGCCCGGGGCTCGTGATAACGAAATCCGCCCGCATCGCTCCGCGCACGTACCACCTCCCCGCGCCGAGCTCGCTGGATTCCGCCGTGATCACAGTCCGCGGCGACAATATCACGGTGGATTTCGCTGGAGCGACGATGGAAGGCACAGCCTCCGATGCGTTGCCTGATGTTGCTACGGGCATCGCTATCCGCGTCGACGGCGGGCGCGGCGTACGCATACTCAACGCCCGCATACGCGGCTACAAGGTCGGGATCATCGCGCACGGCACGCGCGGCCTGTCACTGATCGGCAACGACCTGAGCTACAACTGGAAGCCGCGGCTCTACAGCGTGATCGAGCACGAGAGCCTGATCGACTGGCTTTCATTCCACCACAATGAGAAGGAGGAGTGGCTCCGCTACGGTGCGGGTGCGTATCTCGCCGACGTCACGGGTGGCGAGATCCGCGACAACGTTGTGGAGCAGGGGATGAACGGCCTCATGCTCGTGCGAAGCAGCGGGCTTCGCATCTGGAACAATAAGTTCTCGTTCAACTCGGGAGTCGGCATCGGTCTTTATCGGTCGAGTGCCGATACGATCATGCACAACCGGGTGGATTACGACGTGCGCGGTTACAGCGAGGGGTTCTACCGTCGCGGACAGGACGCGGCCGACCTTCTCATGTACGAGCAGAGCTCGCGCAACCTCGTCGCCTACAACTCCATGACACACGGTGGCGACGGAGTCTTTCTCTGGGCGGGTCAGAGCACGATGGACACCGGCGAGGGCGGGGCCAACGACAACCTTTTCTACGGCAACGATTTCAGCTTCGCGCCGGCAAACGGGATCGAGGCGACGTTCAGTCGCAACGTTTTTATCCGTAACTACATAGAAGGATGCGAGTACGGGATGTGGGGTGGGTACAGCTTCGGATCGAGGATCGTCGGCAATCGGTTCGTCGACAACCGCACGGGGATCGCCATCGAGCACGGGCAAAACAACGTGATCGTCGCGAATATTTTTGCTGCGGATTCCACCGCTATTCGTGTATGGGGAGATTCGATCGAGCCATCCGATTGGGGATATCCCAAGCACCGCGACACGCAAAGCAAATCCTATCGAATCGACGGCAATCTTTTCGGTCGTGCGCGCGTGGGCCTGCGGGCCGCCAATACGAGCGGGCTGAGCGTTGCCAACAATCGCTTCGTCGACGTCGATTCTGTCGCAGTGCTGCGTGATACGAGTGGGTATTCGTTCATTAGCAACACGATTGTGGGAGATTCGCCGTGGCCGATCCGCTTCTTGCGACCTCCCTCGGAGCTCGTCGGAACCGTTCCCGCGCCGTTAAAAAACGGCTTCATCCCTTCGCGTCCCGACACCTCCCTGGCGGGGCGTCCACGCTCGGCGATCATCGTCGATGAGTGGGGGCCCTACGACTGGCGCTCTCCCAAACTGTGGCCGGCGGACAGCTCACACGAGCTGCCACTCCGTCTTCGCGTACTTGGCCCGCCAGGCCGGTGGCGAGTGGTGAGCCAGCGCGGACTCGCCAGCGCAGCGCCGGCGACGGGCCGCATGAATGACACGATTGTGGTGACACCAAGGCCGGATTCGATTGGTGACTGGGATCTCGTGATGGAGCACATTGGCGCCGCAACGATGTCTCCCCGTGGTGAGCGCCGGAGCGCCGGCACGCCGTATCCCTTCTCTTATACGCGCTTCGAGCCGCCTATCGACTGGACGGCGCGATTCTACAAATGGAGCGATAGCACCGGCGATCTGCGCAAAAACCCAGCTTCCCCGCTCGCCTTCGCGGGCGCCACGCCGCTCCTGGCCCTTCACGCCCCGCGTCTCGATTTCGAGGGGTATCGCGCGCTTCGCCCTGAGCTACCCAACGAGTTTTTCGCGGTCGAGGCGACGGGGACCGTGGATCTCGCACCCGGCGAATACACCTTGCGCAGCATCAGCGACGACGGTGTGCGCATCTGGGTGGACGGAGTGCTGATCATCGACAACTGGGCACCACACGAGTCCGCGCTCGACTTCGCTGCGCTCAACGGTGGCCGCCACGATCTCCGCGTGCAGTACTATCAGGCGGATGGCTGGTACGAGCTCCGGCTCGACATCGTGCGAGGAAGAGATCGCTCGCCCGGCTCACCCGGAGCGCACGGTTCTGACTAATCTGAACTGCCGCTCGGGCTGGCCACCGAGACGGAAGGTTCATCCGGATTCGGCGGATTGACCTGATTACGCGGATCGCTCCCTTAGGCGTAACAGCTGCTCTCGGCAGAGCTGGGAAATTTTTGGGAACTGCCGCTCGGGATGCTCCAGGCGCCGCACGGAGCCGTCCTACGAAATAACAAAAAAATCACGGCCCCGCTGAATAAGCTATACCACCGCACAGCACGATCCGCGCGATCCGGAAAATCCGCAGAATCCGGATGAACCTTCCGTCTCGGATGCCGGCCCGAGCAGTGGTCGTGCGTTACCCGACGTTGACGCCGAGGTTGATCACGCCGGCGTAGCCATCGGTGGTCTTAGAGGTCTGAAGAGTCAGGCCCGCCTTATCGGTCGTCGACAGGCTGTTGTAGATCCCGTCGTTCGCGTTGCGCGTGTTGCGACTGCCGCGCGAGCTGTACGGGCTCTGGGTGTAGACGGAGTCCGTCAGCGTGTCGTCGAAGAAGAACTGCGAGGTGAACTCGTAGCTCTTAGTCGATCCGGCGTACAGCCGCAGCTTGAAATGGATGTGAACGGCGCGTCCACTGTACCACCCCGGGTAAATCGTAGTGAACGCTGCGACACCGTTCGCATCCGTGATCTGATAGCCGCGCAGGAACTTCTGCGACGAACCGGATACGTCGGAGTAGGTCCCGCTCGAGTCGCAGTGCCAGACGTCGAGGTAGGCGCCAGTGAGCGGAGTGCAGGCACTGTTGGCGACACGCGATACGTTGAACGCCAGCGCGAGAGGAATGCCCGCCGAAACCGCGCCGGTCACTGAATCGGTTCGAATGTCGGAGCGATTGAGCTTCTCATCGACAAAGAAGGGGCCCTCGGTGAGAGCCGCTGTCAGAACGCAGGTCGAGCTGCCGGTCGCCGGCGTAGGGTCAGTTCCAGTCACCGAGGACGTGTCAGTGCTGCTGGTCGCGGCGGCCGCACAACTGGCGAGAAGAGACTGCGATACGACAACGCTGGCCGCACCCTTGGCGGCGAAACTGAGCAGATCACGCCGGCTCAG
>JALYKM010000302.1 GCA_030774785.1 Gemmatimonadota bacterium | reverse complement strand
ACATTCCCTGCTGTGCATACTGGGTGCAGATCTCGACGACCCTTTTGCTGTCGGCGACTGACGCCTTCGCACTGCTCTCGAGATTGATGTTGGCCTTGATGAACTCGACCGCCCGGTACGCACCGGTTGTGACCGCCTGGGTCGATGCGCCCGTGAACCAGTAGATCATCGCTCCACCGGCGATGAGGCCGAGCAGGAACGGCGGGTGTAGAATGGAAAGGTTCGCGATGAACTCCGGTTGCAAGCCGTGAGTGAGCCCGAGGATGATCGAGAAAATCATCGTCGTGGCGCCCACGACCGCGGTGCCGATGAGAACCGGCTTGGCGGTCGCCTTGAACGTGTTGCCGGCCCCGTCATTCTCCTCGAGCAGATCCTTCGCCCTCTCGAACTGTGGATCGAAGCCATACTCGGTCTTCAGGTGTTGGCGGATGCCGGGCACTTGTTCGATCAGCGACAGCTCGAAGATCGATTGTGCGTTGTCCGTAACCGGACCATACGAATCGACCGCGATGGTGACCGGGCCCATTCCCAGGAATCCAAACGCGACGAGACCGAACGCGAACACTGCTGGGGCGATCATCAAAGTGCCAAAGCCGGTGGTGCTTACGAGGTAGCCGATCGCCATCAGCGACATGATCGCCATGCCGATCCAGTACGCGCTGAAGTCTCCGGCCACAAGTCCGGACAGAATGTTGAGCGATGCACCGCCCTCTCGAGACGACACGACGATTTCCCTGACGTGACGCGAGTCTACCGAGGTGAACACCTTCACGAGCTCAGGAATGATTGCTCCAGCCAGCGTGCCGCAGGTAATGACCGTCGAGAGCTTCCACCATAGGGAGCCATCGCCGAGATCGGGCAGCAGCATGTAGGAGACGAGATAGGTGAGCGCAACGGAGATCAGCGACGTTAGCCACACGAGCGAGGTCAGCGGCGACTCGTAGTTCATGTCGTCGGCGTTGACGTATCTGGCTCTCGCGATCGCTTCATTGATCAGGTAAGAGAGTCCGCTCGCCACCACCATCATGATGCGCATGGCGAAGATCCACACCAGCAGCTGCACCTGCACCGAAGGCTCCCTCACGGCGAGGACGATGAAGGAGATGAGCGCGACACCGGTCACTCCGTAGGTTTCGAACCCGTCGGCGCTTGGGCCGACCGAGTCGCCGGCGTTGTCGCCGGTGCAATCCGCGATTACGCCCGGGTTCCGGGCGTCGTCTTCCTTCACGTTGAAGACGATCTTCATCAGGTCGGCACCGATGTCGGCGATCTTGGTGAAAATTCCGCCAGCGATTCGCAGCGCCGCAGCGCCGAGCGACTCACCGATCGCGAAACCGATGAAGCACGGGCCCGCATAGTCGCCCGGGATGAAGAGCAGAATGAACAGCATGATCACCAGCTCGACGCTGATGAGGAGCATGCCGATGCTCATACCGGCCTTAAGTGGGATGGAGTAGCAAGGATATGGCTTTCCGCGAAGGCTCGCGAAGGCCGTGCGCGAATTCGCAAAGGTGTTGATTCTGATACCGAACCAGGCCACGCCGTAGCTTCCGGCGATGCCGACGAGGCTGAAGAGCAGAATGATCGCAACCTTCATGGGCGCGAACTTCAGCAGGAATCCGAAGTAAAGCAGGATCACCAGGCCGATGAAGACTTCGAGAATCAGAATGAACTTGCCCTGCGTGATCAGGTACGTCTTGCAGGTCTCGTAGATCAGCTCGGAGACCTCGCGCATCGATTCGTGCACGGCCATGCGCTTGAGCTGGCCGTAGAACACGAGCCCGAACAGAAGTCCGAGCGCGCAGATGACGAGTCCGCCCAAGAGGAGCGAGCGGCCATGAATGCCTCCCAGAAAGCTCACCTGCGAGAGGTCGGGTATTATGAGATTCGCTTCGCCGCCAGGCTGGTGCTCCACCTGAACGGCCTGGGCGGTTCCGGTCGCGGCAGCTGCCATCGCGCTGTCGGTACGGTTCTCAGAAACTCCCTGAGCGCTCGCGGATCGCACCGCGAGCGCGGCGAGCAATGCCAGAACGAGACTGAGCGTACGAACAACCACTGCAAACTTCCGATTCATTCTTGAATTCTCCGAGGGTGAATAGCGTCCGGCCCACGCGGGGCCGGCGTCGTGCTCAGCGAGCTGGTGAAGATTCCACTTTGCGCCAGATGAAGAACACTGGAACGCCGAGCACTACGATCACGAGCCCGGATAGAGCCTGGGCGCGGGTTTTGTCGGCGATGAGCAGTATTATCGCGATCGCCGTGGCAAGGATGATATAAAGCGCCGGAAGGATCGGATATCCGAGCGCGCGGTACGGCCTCTCGGCGTCGGGCCGGAGCTTACGCAGCCGGAATAACCCTACCGTCGTCAGCGCATAGAAGACGAGCGCGGCAAAAATCACGTAGTCGAGAAGCTGACCGTAGGTGCCGGTCAGGCAGAGCAAGCTGGTCCAGATCGACTGCGCGATGAGAGCGGCGGCGGGAACGCTGTTCCGATTGAGGTTGCCCGCGCGTGCGAAGAACAGCTTGTCTCTCGCCATCGCGTAATACACCCGCGCACCCGACAGAATCAGACCGTTGTTGCATCCGAACGTCGAGATGAGGATCGCCACCGCCATGATCGTGGCACCGACCGGGCCGAAGATCGTTTCGGCGACCGCGCTCGCGACGCGATCCTGGGTGGCGTGCTGGATGCCGCGACCAATCAGCGTCGCCGCATCAGCGGTCCCATTCAGCGGCAGCACGTTCAGATAGGCGACGTTGGCGAGAATGTAGAGCAGGCTCACGAGCCCCGTTCCGAAGATGAGGGCTCTGGGGAGGTTTCTGCGCGGCTCGTGCACCTCGGCGGCGGCGAACGTCACGTTGTTCCACGCGTCGCTGGAAAAGAGTGAGCCGACCAGAGCGGATCCAAACGCGATCATGAACACGGTCGAGAAGGCGACCGGATTGAAGTTGCCGGCGCCGAAGTTGGCCGCGACCGCCTCCGAACTACGTCCGATCGTCAGGCCGAGGAGTATGAGAGCGGCCAGCGCGCCCGTCTTGACCACCGTGAGCGTAGTCTGGACGATCTTCCCTTCCTTGACGCCGCGGAGATTGACCCAGGTGAGGATCCAGATCGTGACAAGCGCAATGAGCCGCTGCGGCGAGAGCCCAAGCTGGATCGGTCCTCCCGGCGTATTCAGGTCCAGCTGAGGGAACCAGCCGAAGCGATCCGGCGTGATGTCCGGCCAGAGGACGCCGAGGAATCGACCGAAAGCGACGGCGACTGCGGCGATCGTGCCCGTCTGGATCACGACGAACAGTGTCCATCCATAAAGAAAGCCCATGAGCGGGCCCATGGACTCTCGCAGGAAAACGTACTGGCCGCCTGCTCGCGGGAACATCGCCGCAAGCTCGCCGTAGGCAAGAGCGCCGAGGATGGTGACGACGCCGGCAACGACCCAGGCCATGAGGAGCCAGAACGGCGAGCCGACCGTGCGGCTGATATCGGCGGAGACGATGAAGATTCCCGACCCGATCATCGAGCCCGCGACCAGCATGGTCGCGTCGGTGAGCGTCAGCGCCTTGACGAACTCGCGCGACGACTTCGGTGTGTCGGCCGTGGCTGTCTGGGTTGTCAACGCTATCCCTCTGATGCTCGGTTCCGGCCCGGTGTCTCCCTCGTGCACAGCGGGCAGAAGTTATCCGGCGAGAGGGAATTTTGCTAGGGAACGGAGAGAGACCGGCTACCGGTTACCCGTGCCCGTTACCCGCTACCAGTTCCCCCCTAACCGTGATCCGCGCAACGGACAGCGCGCAACGGGCAACGGGCAACGGGCAACGGGCAACGGGCAACGGGCAACGGGCAACGGGCAACGGGCAACGGGCAACGGGCACGGGCAACGGGCAACGGGCAACGGGCAACAGGCAGCAGGCAACAGGCAACGGGCAACAGAAAGCAGAAAGCCCGACAGCAGTTTCAAAAAATGAAATGCACGTCGACAGTATCCCGCATGGGACTTCCGTCGGCGTGGACTCCCGGTCGAAAGCGTAGCGAGCGCAGGACTTCGGTGAGTCTCCTGTTGTAGCCGCCATCCCTCGACTGGTTGAACGCGATGAGCACCGCGTTCCCCTTCTCGTCGACATCGAACCAGGCGATGAGGTGGTACGGCTTGATTCGATCCGGCGCGGGAAGCGGTGGAATGAAGAGATCTCTCAGCGTCGGCGGATAATCCTTGCCCGGCCCACCACCGGTGCCCGGTCCGACGCTGCTGCCGCGGCCCGTGCCCACGCCGGATCCGACTCCGCCGCCACTGCCCGGCCCGGCGCCCGCTGTCCCGGCGTTGCCTGCTCCTTCACCGTTGGTCGGCGTCGTCACCGGCGACGAGCTCACGGGCGGCGCCGGAGTAACCGGCGATTCGACTTGCGGCTTGGGCTCCGGCGGTTTTACTGGCGGGACAGTGAGTGGTTTTGGCTTGGGCATCACAGTCGGATCGGATCTCACCCGCACGAACTCGAGATGCTCCTCTCGTGAGCCGGGCCCGTTGATTCCCCCGCCGCCTCCGCCCGCCGGTCCTTCGCCCCCACCACCCAGCACTGGATCGTGGGTGAAATCGGAAGAGCCGACGATCGGTGCCAGGATGAGAAAAAGGATCAGTGCGTGCACTAGGAGCGACGCAATGATCCCTTTCCACCGCCCTTCCTTCCGGAGCGGTAACCCGATCGGCGGGCGATAATGCGTAGCTATTTCACATCCTTCGGCGTAGCGGCAATTACCTTGACGCCCGAGCCGCGCGCGACATCCATCGCCGCGATCACGTCCTGGTACTTCACGGTTGGATCACCTTTCACGAAGATGATCTTGTCCGGTCGCGGATCGTAAATCTCCTTGAGCCTCCGCGCCAGGTCGGCCTTCGCTACCGGCTGGGAGTTGATCTTGAACGTGTTTCCCGGGAGCACCTCGAGCACGATCTGCGACGGCGGCGGCCCCGGATTGTCCGGCTGTGGTGTCGGATCCGGCAGCTGAAGATCTACTGCCTTCCGCGACATTGGAATGACCATCATGAAGATGATCAACAGCACGAGCAGCACGTCGATCATCGGCGTGACGTTGATCTCGTTCGTAAGGTGGTCGGTTCCTCCCCCTGACATGGCCATTATTTCTTCCCTCCGGTCGCTGCAGCTGGCGCATTGAAGATATTGTCGCCCTGAATCGTGGAGACCGTTCCCGGACGCTGATCCGTGATCATCCCAGTCACGCGCACGTCGTTGTGGGCGGCGATGTCCAGCGCGTCGAGCACTTTTCCATACTGCAGATCCTTGTGTGCCTTGACGTAGAGCAGCTTGTCGGTCTCGCGAGTCTCAAAGATCTGCTTCAGCAGCACCCCGAGCTGAGCGTTGGGAATCGCCTTCTTGTTCAGGTAGTACTGCCCCTTGGCGTCGATTCCCAGCACCTGATCCTGATCCTCTTCAGGGTGCGGCTTCAGGTTCACACCAGTCGGTGGGATCGCCTGAAAGCCGGCCGTAATCGCGGGGATGACGAGCATGAAGATGATGAGGAGAACGAGCATGACGTCGATCATCGGCGTCACGTTCGGTGATGCCTTCACGCCTCCCGAGGTACCAGCAGACATTGCCATAGATCAGCCCTCCTCGGGTTACTGCGAGATAGGAGAGTTGCCCGCGGTAGCCGTGGTGTTGAACTCACGCGTGAAGCGCGAGCGGCCGAACTCCCCGGTCCCGGTGACGTTCTTGATCATGTAGTCGATCATCTCCTTCGAGGTGTACGTCATCTCGGCGGTGAGATTGTCGATCTTGATCTGGAAGTAGTTGAAGAGCCACACTGCCGGGATCGCGACGATGAGACCGAAAGCGGTCGTGATCAGCGCCTCGGAAACGCCCGAGGAGATTGAAGCGAGTCCGCCGGATCCCGAAGCGGCCATGGCGGCGAACGAGTTCACGATACCCATCGTGGTTCCCAAAAGTCCGACGAACGGAGCGGTCGCGCCGGTGGTTGCCAGAACGCCCAGACCGCGCTTGAGGTCCGTGACCGTCATCAGCATCTCGCGTTCGACCGCGCGCTCAGCGGAGTTGATGTCGCCCACCGTCACGGATCCATCCTGGATCAACGGCCGGATTTCGGTGAGCGCGCCACCCAGTACGCGTGCAACGTGCGACCTCTTGTACTTGTCGGCGAGCGTAACGGCCTCGGCGAGGTTGTCCTCCTCGAGGAACTGCGAGAACTCGGGAGCGAACTTGCGCGTCTCAGCCTGCGCCTTGCGCAGATCCCACCATTTCTTGATGGCGATTGAAAGGGTCCAGATAGACATGATGGCGAGGACATAACAAATGCCCTTCGCGAAGTTGCCCATCTGGTTGTAAATGTCGAGTAGTGACAGCTGCATTGTTTACTCCGTGAGGGTGTTAGCGGGGAACGGCAAACTGGAAGGACTGCTGGACCAGCTGGTTGACCGGCTTGCCGCCGATCATCGCGGGACTGAACCTCATCCGCGGCAAAACGTTCTTCACCGCCTGCGTGAACAGCTCATTCGTCGACCTCAGCACCTTGAAATCATCCATGTTGGCTCTGCCGGAGCTATTCACCACAAACTGTGCCTGAACCTCACCGGCAATGCCTGAGCTCTCGAGAACCGCGGGATATTTCGGTTTCGGACTGTCCTGCAGCATCTCAGCCGGCTTCTCAACCTGGAACTCGAAATAGGTCTGGTTGCTGACAACGCCGGTTCCGGCGACGCCGCTCCCGGTGCCGCCCTTCACGCCCTTCCCGCTGAAGTCGGCCTCGTTGGTGATGGACTTGGAGAGATCGATCTCCGGGATCTTGATGTCGATTCTGACGGGGGCGCGAAGAACCTGGAACCCCTTCGGCGGAGGCGGCTTGACCACGACCTCCTTGGGTGGGGGCGCCTCTTTCGGCTTCTCGGGAACCGGCTCCTTCTTCATCTCGACGAACTGGATCTTCTCGGCCTTCGACTTCTCGTCCTTCACCCCTGCGCGCGCGGTCGCATACACCGCGGCGCCGATCAGGACGGTGTGGAGCACGACACTGAACACCGTACCGCCAGCCATGCGCTGCTTCTTTGCTTTTGACTCGAGTAGTTGGTTAAACATTCCTCACCCAATGGGAAGTTCGTGAACGAAAGCTGTTCGCTGCCCGAACCGTGCGGAATAGCCGCAAGATTAAGAATCAATGAAATAGTATTGGAGAACGACTAACGGGCGAGCGTAAACACGAAAGGCATTTGAACCAGCTGCCTTACCTTCCTCCCGCCGACCTCGGCGGGAATGAATCGCATTCGTCGAAGAGCCACCCTCACCGCACCTTCGAACAGCTGATTGTCGGAGCGCACGAACCGGAGGCTCGCCTCCTCGGCCCGTCCCTGCTGGTCGACGACGAAAACTGCAATCACCTGCCCCTCGACCCCAGAACTCCTGAGCACCTCGGGATATCGGGGCGGCGGAGCACCGGGCACCACCGCAACCCGCTTATCGACCTGATCCGCGCGAAACGGCGAACCGACTGGACTCGCCCCACTTTCTCCGCCGACATTCGGCGCTGTGGCAAGGATCGACGTGGGACCGAAGTCGTCTGGCTTCGACACAATGCCGGTGATGTCGACCGGTGGGACGTTTATGTCGAGGTGCGGCTCGACGAATATCAACCGGCGACCAACCGAGCGGGTCTGTCGAGTCGTCGTTGGCGATGCGGTCGGAATCGGGGACTGAGGGCGCGGAAAGTAGAGCGGGCGAACTGTCTCCGGAATTCTGGTCGGTTCCACACGCGCCTGCGCGGTCGCGTACAGCGCCGCCGCGATCAGCGCGGTGTGAGCAGCGACGCTCATGATTGTTCCGGCGGCCGAGCCCTGTCTCTTCGACTGCGACTCCAGCAGCGTTTCGAGCATTGCCTCTCCGAGTGGATGTCTGCTTCAAATGTCTCGGAGTCCTATAGTGGATGAAATAGCGCGAGTGTTAAGGGTGAATGAAGTGCTTCTAACGCGCCCATTAGCGCATCGTTAACTATGGCCGCTATCAGGAGCGCTGGCCGTCATTCGCAAGCGGCAGCGTAACGGTAAAGAGACTGCCTCGCCCGAGACGCGACGATGCGGTAAGAGTTCCGCCATGGGCCTGCGCGATCCACTGGCTGATCGCGAGGCCGAGCCCGAATCCGCCGCGCTCCGACATGCGGGACCGCACCCTGTCCGCGCGCCAGAAACGCTCGAAGATGTGAGGAAAGTCGACCGCCGAGATTCCGATTCCCGTATCCCGGACTGCAAATGTCACGTTGTCGGGGTGGCGGCCCAGTCCGAGCTCCACCTTGCCACCAGCCGGTGTGTACTTGATGGCGTTCGTCACGAGATTGAGAAAGAGCTGCCTCAGACGCGTCCTGTCGGCCATGACTACCACATCTGCCGTGAACGGGAGATTCACCGTCACACCATGCGCCTCGCCGAGTATCAAAGCGGTCTCGTAAACCTCCTGCACGAGCGGTTGAAGCTCAACGGGCTCCCGGTGCACGTCGAAACGTCCCTCGTCAGCGCGCGCCAGAGTCAGGAGGCTCTCGACCAGATCGGTCATTCTGCGCACTTCCTGCAGCGCCTCCTCGAGCGCGACCATGCGCTCCATCTGGCTCGATGTCTCCATCATCGCTCTCTCGACGTCGGCGCGCAGCACTGTGAGCGGAGTCTTGAGCTCATGGCTCGCGTCCGCGGTGAACCGGCGCAGTCCGGCGAATGATGTCTCGAGGCGGGAAATCATCGCGTTGAGCGTCGTCACGAGATCCGCGAAGTCGGTGGTCTCTCCGCTGAGTGCGAGACGGCGGTGCAGGCTGCGTCCATCGGTAATGGCGGCCATCTCGGTCGTGATCTCGGCCAGCTGCCGCTGCGTTCGTCCGAGAAAGAGGAACGCTCCCACTCCCGCCGCCCCGATGATGAGCGGAACGATCACGAGCGCATCCAGCATGTATTCGCGCGGGATCGTGCTCGCTCGGGTGGCTACCGCGCCGGAGGCTATTCGGCTCACACCTCCCGCCGCCGCGGGGAGCGAATGCGAGACGAAGAGCAATTTCTCCTGAAGCGAATCGAGCGAGAAAATGAGCGCTTCTCCCGACTTTGGCAGATCGGCAAGCTGTTCCAGGAGCGTCGCCATGTCCGAGCCCTGAAGCCGCATGACATCGGGGGATCGATAGAGGGCCGTCCCTGCCGAGTCGACCACTACCAGGTAGCCCGGCACGGCCTGCAGTCGGTCGACGACTTTGGGGGCGAGCAGCGGGATGAGTGTCGTGTCGCTCGTCGCGACGACGTCCTCGCCCGACTGCGCGGCATCCATTATGATTCGCGCGGCGAGGTCACCCTGCGCGGCGGCGTACTGTGCGATGTCGTGGTAGACCGCGTTGTTGCGGGCAGTGAGCACCGCCAGGAAGAGCGTCACCGTGACCGCGATCAGTCCCGCCACGAATGCGGCGGTGAGCTTCACGCGCGTGGAGAGCATCCGGACTAGCTCCCTTTTCCGGCGGCGATCTCCTCGCGGATCACGTAGCCCACGCCCCGGATCGTGTGAATCAGCTTACGCGACCTCGACGCGTCGATCTTCTTGCGCAGGTGGTTGATCACGACGTCCACAATGTTGGTGCCCGGATCGAAGTGATAGCCCCATGCATACTCGGTGATGAGCGTCCTGCTCATGACGCGGCCCGCGTGCCGCACCAGATACTCGAGCACGGTGTACTCCTTCGGCGTGAGCTCGATCGCATGTCCATCGCGCGAGACCTCTCGCGTATCCAGGTTGAGCGTGAGGTCCGCGACCTTGAGCACGGGGGCAACCCGGGCTCTCGGCCGCCGCGACAGTGCCTCGACACGGGCAAGGAGCTCCTCGAACGCAAACGGCTTGGTCACATAGTCGTCAGCGCCGGCACGGAGAGTCTCCACCTTTGAATCCACCGCGTCCTGTGCCGTCAGGATCAGCACGGGCCGATCGATCCCGCGCGCGCGAAGGTCGTGCAGCACCTGGGCGCCCGATTTGCCGGGCAGGCGCATGTCAAGGATGATTACATCGTATTCTTCCGAGATTGCGCGGGCTTCACCGTCATCACCGTTGGCGACGAGGTCTACGCCCCAGCGCTGTTCCTCAAAGCCCCGTTTGACGAACTGTCCGACGGTAGGGTCGTCTTCGATTACGAGGATTTTCATCGGGCGGGATGGACTTCTTCCGTTGAACGCAAAAGGCGGAGGTGTGTGTCCGCCTCTTGCTAACTTACATCTGCGTTATCCGGGGTTCAACGAAATCCCGTTTGACTGGCGCGGACCGCATCTCCCGGCGTCGTCACGCCGGGAGGAGGAATCAACGAATGAAGCCCCGGTCGGGTCGTTCGATCGGCCGCGACTCGTTAGCCTTTTTGGCGAGCAAAGCCATTGACGCCGAGTCGGTGCGGGCCTTGAGAATGGTCTGTCCGGAGCTGTCCGCTATAACGACCGAATCCTTGCAGCTGCGCGCCGACGCTCCAGCTCGCGTAGCGCAGCCGGAGCGCAGGAGCTTGGACGGACCGCCGGCTGCCTGCGCGATGCACTGGGGCGAAGCGGTTGCGCTCTTCCCCGCGCACTCGACCTCTTCGCGCGTCGCTGGACGGCGTGAGACCGAGTACATGAGAGCAGCCAGAGAAGAGACAGCAACTGCGAGAAGCAGCAGCGCGATCAGCAGCTCGCCGATCACGAAGCCTCGACGCCCACGCTTCGGCGAGTCCGAAGCCAGGCGCATTAGTATTCGACCCAGTTGTCGACCCATGTGTTGCGGAGGGTTACCAGCGCACCCATTGTGGTCGTAGCCTTCGCAACTTCGCAGGAGTTGTAGTTGTAAACCTTGGTACCGTTAGCGTTTGCGGCGGGGACATAGGTCCCGAGCTTCACGTTCAGCCCACTTACCGTCGCGCCCTGAACTTCGTTGTTACCGTTCGAGGTGATGTCGTTACCGACGAGCAGCACGCCCTTCCACCCAACCGATCCGTTGAGCGATATGCTGCCGGTTGCGATGATCATCCCCTTTCCGGATGAAGGAAGCGAAAAATCCGACGCGTTTACCCGGATGATCGGATAATACGTCGAGTTCGAGTCGGCATACGCAGCCTCCAGGGCGGCCGTGGGCCACGTCCCGGGAGGAAGCGTAATAGTCGGGGTGATGCTGTTCAGGTTGACGATTGCATTCCAGTCGATGTCCACCTCCGTGGGAGCAATAGTGTCGACCGGCGGGTCGCCGACTGCCACTGTCTTGCCGGTATAGCCCGGATTTACGGGAACCGCTACACCAGCTACCGCAGCGGAGTCGCCGCAAACATCGATTCCGCCGAGCGTACCGGCGTTACCATTTTTCTGAATACCGGAAAGCGCGGTCCATCCGGCGAGAACCTGCATCGGAGCTGGCTCCCACAGAACGTACTGAGCGACCGTACGCACGCCCTGCGGAGTTCCCGCATAGGCACCGACGGTTTCGACACCCCTCGAACGAACGACGTAGAGCCCCGATTGCGAGCCCTTTGGCGGTCGAAGGCGCGTCAGCGACACATCCGCATAGCCACCGGTCATCGTGATCCGCACGCTGTCCTTGGCGCCGGGAACCCTGGTGTAGTTCGGGGTGCCGGCCATCAGGGAGTCACGGCGTACGAGAAAGACCTCGAGTCCCTGCTCCGCAATTCTGAATGCCGAGATCTGGGACTTCTGGTCGGCAACCGATCTGCGCTCCGCGCTCACCAGAGAAAAGCCTCCGGCGATCATGATCGTCAGAACCGCGATGACGAGAAGCGCAACCGGAATTGCAAACCCGCGACGTTCGGCGTTGTTCAGCATATAGTCAAGCCTCTCGGCTAGTTAGTGCGGTTTTTGAAGAAGACCGCAGTTATGAATGGCGCAGTTTCGTTCGCTGTCAAACCTGCAGCAATGTTTTCACTGATACCGTCGAGATGGAGCTCCAGTCCGCGCAGGTCCGCCAGATTCGCCGGCGGAGCCGCCTGTGCAACCGTACCGCCATTGACTGCGAAGAACTTCCAGCCCGCTGTGCTGGCGAACGGGGCTACGAGCTCCTCGGAGTTCTCGGCTCCGTTCGGGGGGATGGTCGTGCGGTAGAGTCCGAGCTTGCCGGGGATGATAGTCGAAGCCTTAAACTCGTAGCGGATCTTCGAGTAGAGAAACACCGGCGTTCCCAGGCCCGCGCCGATCGGAAGCGTAGGCGAAACCAGTACC
Organism: Gemmatimonadota bacterium; assembly: GCA_030774785.1. Classification (GTDB taxonomy): domain Bacteria; phylum Gemmatimonadota; class Gemmatimonadetes; order Gemmatimonadales; family Gemmatimonadaceae; genus UBA4720. The sequence continues at coordinate 3,997 of JALYKM010000302.1, read as the reverse complement.
ACCTTCCCGTACGTGACGGTCGTGATGTTTACGCCCGTGCAAACCGCAGCAGTTGCTGCATCAGCGGTGGCCTCCGTAGCGGGATTCTCCACGTACGAATAGACCCCAGTAATGAAGTTTCTCCACGCATAGCCGTAGAAGCCGGCATTTTTGTACGTCGTGGAGTCAACCGGGAGAAGGCTCAGGACCGTACCGCCGGCTGTGTTCGCGCACATCACGCCGATCGCGAATGGAATGCGAATCGTCAGCGAGGTAGAACTCGCGGCGACTACACCGCCAGTGGCCTCGATCATTCGGAAGTCGGACACGACACGGTTGAGCGATGCGCGAGACACGTTGCGTGCCGCGTTGCCCATTCCCTGTCGGTCGAAGAATCTGCCCTGCACAGTCAGCAGCCTGGTGAAAAGCGCGCCGACGATGGCGAAGATTACGATTCCAACAATCAGCTCGATTAGCGTGAAGCCGCGCCGAGCGCGGCGATTGTTATAGTGTTTCATTGGCATGTGGTGCAGAGGAGTTTTGACGTGCGCGCTTTGGTTCGCGTGAAGTCGACCGTGTCGGGCTTGTATTTCACGTTCGCTGGCGTGATCACTACTCGTACAGTCTTCACCATGTTGGCGACCGGCTCAGTCACCGTGACCACGCGCGTATGAGGATAGGGCGCGGTGCTCACCGAGAAAGAGCTGCTCCCGACGGGGATCGAATCGTACGGGATGCCCTCGAGACGATTCACTTCGTGCATCAGGACACCATTTCTGTAGGCATTGCCGGTTGCTTTCATCCCGCTCTGCGACACCGAGTACATGAGTGCAGCGAGCGAGGAGACGGCGACCGCGAGAAGCACCATTGCCACGATGACCTCGACGAGGACGAAGCCCTTCCTGGGCTCGCTCGTGACGGCCGTCGCGTTGGACGCGCGATCGAAGTTGCGCAGTGAGATTCTCATCTTGGTTTGACCCTCACGAAGCCAGCCGTGCTGGCGGTGATCTGTCTGGCGTAGTCGCCGTTGGCGAGGTCGATCTTAACTGGCGCGGAGGAAACGCCGTTCGGGAAAACGTCTATCGTCGCCGGATCGAATACGAGTGATGTGAGGCGGTACTCGGAGGTGTCGCCGTAGAACGTTCTGATGCGAAGGACGTTGCCGCTCTTGCGGTCAATGAACTGATAGCTGCGAGTAGCGGCGTCGGCCTGAATGCGAACCGGCTCACGCTGACGGGCGGCTACTGCAAACGCGTTTTGCAGATCCGAGGCGATGACAGTGGCAGCGCGATTGACTCGGTTGTGGCGCACGATGCGCGACATTGCGGGACCAACCATCGAGGCCATAACGCCGAGGATTACGACGACGATAAGCAGCTCGAAAATCGAGAATCCCGCGCGACCGCTGGAATTAGCGTTTTTGCTGGACCGTTTGTCCATTCTGAAAGCCTCCGTCGGAGGCGTGCGGATACCAGCTCCGTACACCCCGGGTGTGAATCCCTTCTATTGAGAGATAGACGAGTTGGGTAATCGCGAGCAACCCGAAAAGCAGCCCAAAATTGAGTTAAGCCACTGCAGAGGGCCCTAACTCAGAAAACTCTAGCTCAGCAGTTTGATCGCGGTCACAATCTCCGAGTTCTCCCGACGCTGCCCATTGTGCGCCTCGACATGAGACCAGCGGACCCGGCCCTCTTTGTCGATAAGGTAGTACGCCCGGTTGTAGTAAAACCGGTCCTCGTCGAGCCTGCGGCGAATTTTGCAGTTGTGTGCTGGTCACCCCGGAAAGCTAACCATTCCCGAGGAGCCGATGGAGACCGAGACGGCGACGAGCAAGAAGCTGACGGTGCGCTGCCAGTTCTGCGATACCTGGAACCGGATCGACGCCAGCAAGGTCACGGCCGGCCCAAAATGCGGGAAGTGCGCGAAGCCGATCCTTCTCGAGCGCCCGATCGCTCTCAACGATGAGACGTTCTCACGCACGATCAATGAGAGCGACATTCCAGTGGCGGTCGACTTCTATGCCGACTGGTGTGGCCCCTGCCGGATGATGGCTCCCGCGGTCGACGCGCTCGCCGCGCATCTTCAGGGAAGGGCGCTCGTGGGGAAGCTGAATACCGATCAGTCGACAAGGACCGCGAGCGGGTTCAACATCCGCGGCATTCCCACAACGATCGTCTTCAAAGGCGGAAAGGAGGTAGCGCGGCAATCGGGCGCCCTTCCTCTCGAGGGACTTAAGCAGCTCGTTGCAAAGGCGGGCGTGCCGGTCTGATCTCCGCGGCCGCCGGCGCGCTCAGGACGGCGGCGGTCCTTTGAGCACGGCTTCGACCGCCGCCGCCAGCTCCTGACCCGAGAAAGGCTTATTGAGAAAGTTGGCGCCGGCAGGAACGCCCGATCTCGAATCCTGGTCGGCGTAACCGGACATGAACAGGACGCGAAGCCCCGGTCGCTTTGGCGCGAGTGCCTTGGCCACTTCGGGCCCGCGCAGCCCCGGCATGAACATGTCGCTGATCAGCAGATCGATCTCTCCATCATGAGCGTCGGCGATGCGGAGCGCTGCCTCGCCATGCTCCGCTTCGAGAACGTTGTATTTCGCGCGCCGGAGAATCTTCACCACGATCGCGCGCACCGACTGCTCGTCGTCGACGAGGAGTATGGTATGAGGGGCTCGCTCCTCTGCAGTGGTCATCGATGCAATGGGCTGGTTTGATCTCTTCGGATAACGAATATCCGGGAAACATAGGTGCAACTCCTGCCGGCGGAACCTATGCCCTGCCAGGGTATCCCCCAGTAACCCCGAACCGGCCTCGGTCGTCCCATAATAAACCCATGCTTCTCCCGTACGCGACCTTTGGTCCGGACAGGTTTAGCACCTCCGAAAACCGGCAAACCCATCGAAAGGTGGCGACGCAAAGCTCCGAGGCTAACGCGCTGGAAAGGCGCCATGCCAGTCGGGCTACCGAAGAGGAGGCTCCATGCAAATGTCCCTGGAACGTCCGCCGCTCGCCCTGATTGCCTGCAGCGACGATTGGATGAGTAGGGCGTTGGAGAGCGTATTTCGGCAGCGCGGTTACGTTGTCGCGCACACCCGCTCTGGCGCCCAAACCATGGAACTGGCGCGTCTCGCCAATCACGATCTCCTGGTACTCGACGAATCACTCGCCGATGTGAAAGCACTCGACGTCTGCCGAGCCATTAGAGACGACGTACAATACGATCACTCGGTGCCCGTTGTGATCACCTCACCAACACCCGTCAATCCGCGCGCGCGCCTGGCGGCTTTCGGGGCGGGCGCCTGGGAGTATTGCGGTCATCCCATCGATCTCGAACCGGTGTTCGTCAAGCTCGAAACGTTCCTTCGGGCGCGTTCCGAGCTCGTCCTGGCCCGCTCGCAGGATTTCGTGAATTCCAACACGGGCCTTTACACCTCGTTCGGACTCCGGCAGCTGGCAGGCAAGCTCGGCGCGCGCGCGCTGCGAAAACACGAATCATTTGCGTGCGTCGCCTTTGCACCGCAGGTTCACGACCGCGAGGTGGGATCGAGCACCTTGTGGAAGGAAGACTCGGCGGGCTTCGCCGACGTCGCCCACGTCTTTCGCGAGCAAAGTCGCCAATCGGACGTGGTTGGTCACGTCGGAGATTCACGTCTCGCGATCCTGGCGCCCGATACCGACGCCGCCGGAGCCCGGCTTCTAGTCGCGCGGCTCCAGCGTGAGCTCCACAGGGCGTCGAAGAACAAAACCATCGCCGGCGAGGTTCGGTTGCGCGCAGGATATTCTGCCGTGTCGGATCTCGCGACCTCGAAAGTCAACGTCGCGGAGCTGGTCCACCGCGCGGAGAGCGCACTCGATCACGCTCCGATCCAAGGCGAAAGCGACGCCATCGTAAGCTTCGACGACCTTCCGATTTTCTGAGCCGATCTCGCTGAAGCAGCGATCCAGCCGGCTTCAGGATCAAGCCGAGGTGGGAATTTCTTCAGTGGAGCGTACAGGGATCGAACCTGCGACCTCCTGGTTGCAAA
>JALYKM010000301.1 GCA_030774785.1 Gemmatimonadota bacterium | reverse complement strand
ACGCCGTCGACCCACGCAGACAGGATCGGCTGCTCGAGGGGTGACCATACTACGATCCCGCCGGGTGGCATCCTGATTCCGGCGCGGAGATTCACCGTCACCACGTTGCCACTCGCACGCATGTCGTAATTGAGCGGACCGTATTCGGTGCTGAGATTCGTGACGCGCACGCCGGGGTCCTGTTTCACCCAGTCATCTCTGACGCCGGCGCCGATTACCAGCGAGCTATCGCTCTCGCGCTCGAAGGCCAGCATGTCGAGGAAGCTCCTGATGTAGTCGCTGCCCACCCAGGTGTGCGGCATGTCGCCGATGAACCTGGGCGTCTTGGGGTCTCGATACACGACCTCCGCCCACTGGCGCCATGCAGCGGGGCGCTGGTCCCTGAAGAAGAAATCCAGCAGCTCGTGCGCTCGCGCGCGCTGGCCGAGCTGCACGTGAGTGCCAACGGTGCGCAGCTCGTAGGGCGTGTACGCATCCCACGGCTTCATTCCCAACGATCGGGCGCGGGCTTCCTGGAAATACCTGTCGAAGGTGCGCATGAGGAGCGGGCCGGGAAGGCGTCCGGCTTCGCCAACCGGAGATACCGCGATCGTCGTCGAAGTCGCGTCGAAATCAGCAAGCTCCACCGAGCCGGGGATGTAGTTGATGCGACGCGTAATCACTACCTGACGGATCGACTCGAACAGATTCGCGCGAAAGCTGTTCCTCATCTGGGCGAACTTGCCGGCTTCCGGCTTGTCCAGCTCCTTTGCAATGAACGCTGCGTCCTTGAAGCCGCGCAGGGCGAAGAAATCATCCCAGTAGGAATGCATCGGCTTCGCACTGTAGCCCTCGTGCGATATGGACTGGGGCAGCAATCCGTAGAACGGCTTGTTAGCGCCGACTGTGTACTGCTCCGTCATCCTTTCGTGGCGCAGCGAATCCATGTAAGCGACCGCCTTCGCCACGTGCGGCCACATCTTCTCCAGCTCCGCCTTGTCGCGGGTGTGCCGGTAGTACTCGCCCACCAGATAGATGAATTCCCCGTGACTGTCATTCTCCGGCACCGGCGTCGCGCCATGCTCGTCGACGCAGCACGGGACCTTGCCGTTGTCGTACTGGTAGCGCGCGTACCATTCCATGAAATCCTTCACGTCGGCCGCATGACCCAGTCGGAGCAGCGCGGTCGAAGTGAGCGAGCCGTCGCGGATCCACGAGCGCGAGTAGCTGCGCGAGCCGGGCTGGATCGCCGGTCCGTCGCGGTTGATCAGGATGTCAGCTAGCTGAGCGCGCATCGTCTCGGTGTATTGTGACGCCGAAGGCGGGAGCGTAATCGTCACGCGGCCAAGCTTCTCCCGCCATTCGCTCTGCGCCCTTTCGAGCTGCCACGCCACGTTGCCCTCGCCCATTCCCGGCAGAATCATCGCCGGCACCGGCACGCCGGCCGAGCGGTGGGCAGAGATGAGCTGAGCGACGGTGAGGTCGCCACCATGCAGAGGGACGGCGATATCTATCGGACTGGACGTCGCGTGCGGTCCGAGCTCGATCTGGTATGAGAAGGCGGCGGACGCGTGGCCACTCGGATCGGTGACGGAGATGGGAGCAGGAAGCTTTCCGGCGCGCAGCCAGTCGACAATGTTCCCCTCGTTGAAGGTCACCGCGCCGAACCCGCTCACAGATGCCAGCGAGCGCACGAACTTGTTTCCTGTGACTCGCACGCTCGACCCCTGCAGCGAGATCGTATCGACGCGCGCGACACCGCCCGGCAGATTCAGGAACTGCCAGGGCGGATTCACCTGAAACGGTCTCAGCGCCAGAAAGAGCGTCAGCTTCTTGTAATTCCTCGAGCTATTGGTGATGCGGTAGCGCGCGTAGAGAACGGACGAATCCGATGGGCCCGCGGCGAACGCACTGATGGTGAGATCGAGATCCTTGGTGCTCCACGCTACCTGTGGCAGCGGCAGCGCCTCGCGATTCGGCGTTACCGAAGTCGTCGCATCGCTCCAGGTGACCAGCCTTCCGTCGGTGAAGAGGAATGGCTCGATCGAGAATTGCCCGCGCCCGACCTCGATCATCCCTTCTTCGTTGATCAGAGCTTCGGCGCTATCGCGATCGACGCCGATCACGGTCCAGTACGATTGCTCGCTCAGGAACGGCCTCGGGTAGCTCCCCCTCGGCGCTTCCCTGGCAAGGCCCAAAAAGAAATCGTTCTCGCTCGCAGCCCAGTCGAGTGGCTTGACGGCGATATCGCGGATGCCGTATCCGCTGTTGCTCTCCGGCGATTTGAGGATGATGCGAAGAAATCGCGCGTCGCTCTCGGGCATGTACAGGTAATCGCGGAAGAGGGGCGATAGCGCGATCGCCGTCTTGCTCGACGAAGCCACAGTCTCGGCGAACGGCGAGACCGACGCTCTGTTGACGGTGTAGAGCGTTCGCCAGTTCTGTCCGTCAGGCGAGCCTTGCACCTCGTAGGAGCTGGCGCGACGCCCGGGCTCCCAGCTGATCACGAGCCCGCCGAATTCCCGGCGCCTGAGAAAATCGATGTCGATCTTCTCCGCACCAGGCGGCACGGAGCCGGCCGGCACCGGGCCGACGCCACTTGGCGCGGGACTCACTCGCACCGGCGCGCTCCGCCAGGCAGTAGCCAGATCGCTGTCAGTAGCACGACTGACATCGTAGGCCTGTGTCTGCGATGATGCGGTTAGCCGCGGCGCGGGATAGAAATGCGTATCAGGCTCGAGTGGTGTGACCGCGAGATCGTCGAGCCAGATGCTTCCCTTCCCCCCTGAGCCGGCCGTGATCGCGAGCTCGATCGCCGAGAAGCGCTTCAGCTCCTTGTCGTTGGTCGGTCCCCACGCAAAGGAGATCTGCCGCTTCTTGCGGGTGATCGTCTGCCAATCCTTCGGAAACTGGAAGTTCGTGTTGTTCGACCACCAGACGTTCTCGCCGGTCGAGTCGAGCAGCTTGAACTCGAGCGTGTTGGTCGGCGCATCACCCTTGATCGCGAACGAGAACTCGTAGTTGGGTGGCAGCGTCAAACTCAGTGGACGATTGATTACCGCGTAACCACCGTGCCCGTGGAAATCAAAATCCACCCTCATCGCTCGGCCGTGCGCACCGTTCGAGTCGGGATGCACCGATATTTCGACACCTTCGACGGGCGTGGCGGTCCACTGGCTCACCGAGTCGAACGAATCCAATACTATAGTAGTGGGCACCCCCGAAGGTGTGGTCACAGGCGTTTGCGCTTGCGCCTGCAATCCCAAGATGCCGGTAATCACGATTACGGTTGTACCACGAATCATCCCTTCACGCTCCCTGCCATGACGCCCTGGATGTAGTACCGCTGTAGAAAGAGAAAGACGGCGAGCACAGGTATCACTGTGAGCACGGAGCCGGCCATCATCAGCTCGGTGTCCATCACGTGTTCACCCGAAAGATTCGCGAGTGCCACGGGCAGTGTGTAGTGCGCCTCGTCGCTCAGCACGATCAATGGCCACATGAAGTCGTTCCACGTCGCCAGGAATGTCCAGATGGCGAGCGTCGCCAGAATCGGAAGAATTCCGGGCACCACTACCGACCAGTAGATCCTTAGCTCCGACGCGCCGTCTATGCGCGCGGCGTCGAGCATGTCGTCGGGAATCGAGAGCGCATATTGCCTGATCAGAAAGATACCGAAGATGCTCGCCATCCCCGGGATGATCACGCCCCAGTAGGTGTTGATGAGATGGAGATTCTTCATCAACAGGAACAGCGGCAGCATCGCCACCTGCACCGGCA
>JALYKM010000300.1 GCA_030774785.1 Gemmatimonadota bacterium | reverse complement strand
GATAGTTTGCCCGTTGGTTTGTAATCACCGAAGAGCACATCCGTCACACCTTGCCCTTCCGTCCCCGGCAACCAGGCTGCAACAAAAGCATCGCAGCGCCCCAGCGCGTCGTTGATGATCATCGGGCGTCCAGAAAAGAGCACAACAACAACCGGAATGCCCGCCTGCTTCATGTTGTTGATCGCCGTCACATCTTCCGCGGCGAGCGCGAGGTCGTCCCTGTCTCCCACGCCTTCGGCGTATGGTGTTTCGCCGATCACGACGATGCCGACGTCCGCGCCGCCGGCGCCACTACCATCCTTCGAAAACGTTACCTTTGTCGCCTGCGAAACCGTGTTTTGAATGGCCTTAAGAATGGTTGTCCCGCCCGGGGTAACCTCACCGCTCTTGCCTTGCCACTCGATAGTCCAGCCACCGCATTGGTTGCCGATATCGTCGGCGCTTTTGCCTCCGACATGAATGCGCGCAAGTTTCTTCGATAAAGGCAAAGTTCGCTTCTCATTCTTGAGCAGCACCAATGATTGGCGGACGCATTCGCGCGCGACCTGCCGATGTTTGGCCGAGCCAAAGGTCTTGTGCAAACGCCGGTCAGCCAGCGGAGATCGGCTCTTGTTCATCAATCCCATAGCGAATTTGACTCGCAGGATGCGCGTGACGGCATCGTCGATCCGCGCCATGGGCACCTTGCCTTCCTTGACCAGCTCCAGCAGCAGATTGAAGAACTGTTCATAATCGGTCGGCACCATCACCATGTCCATACCTGCGTTGATCGAGATGCCGATAGCCTCCTTATAGTCTTTGGTTATCTGATTGACGGCCTTGTAGTCGGAGATCAGGAAGCCTTCGAAACCCAGCTCCTGTTTCAGGATGCCAGTGAGCAGCCTCCTGATGCCTGAGACCTTAACTCCATTCCAACTGTTGTATGAGGGCATGATGGAACCGACTCCGGCCTTAACAGTACTGATGTAGCCTTGCAAATGAATCTTTCTTAAATCCGCTTCACTCAGTTGCGTATCGCCCTGGTCGAGCAGGTGCTTCCCCTCGGGATTGGCAAACCCAGCCGTCCCGATCGTAGTGCCGCCATCGCCAACAAAGTGCTTGGCGCACGCCAAAACGCTCAAAGGATCACCGAGATCGTCGCGCTGGAGACCCCTGACTGCGGCTTCTCCCAGGGTCCGAGCGAGCTCTGGCGCTTCCCCAAACCCTTCGTAGGTTCGGCCCCATCTTTCATCGCGCGGAACCGCGACGCAGGGAGCAAACGTCCAATTGACGCCGGTGGCGCGCACTTCTTCCGCCGTCACTCGCGCGGCACTTTCAACCAGCTTCGGATTGCGCGTGCAGCCCAGACCAACGTTGTGCGGAAAATTCACCGCGCCCAGGACGTTGTTATGACCGTGCACGGCATCTGCTCCGTAGAGTAGGGGAATGCGGAGACGGGTCTTCAGTGCGTGCTCCTGATAGCCGTCGCACATATCAGTCCAGGCAGCGAGGCTGTTGCCCGCCTTGGGGTCCGAGCCTCCTCCGCTCAAGAGCGAGCCCAGGAAATATTTTTGAATGTCATCGACATCTTTCAGGGCGTCCTGCTCAGCCTGGGTCATTTGGCCGACCTTCTCTTCCAGGGTCATTTGGGAGAGCAACGCTCGCACTTGCCGATCGTAAGAAGAGAGTGGTGTCTGAGCAGCAGGATATCCCATTGCAGTTCGCGTCCCGATGTCCAGAGCCTCAATGATCGATGGTGCGAACATGGTGGCGCCGGCGGCCAGGGCGGAGGACTCGATGAATTGTCGGCGATTAATCTTCTTCGTCATAAGTTTTTCAACTCCTTATTCAGCGGTCCTTGGTATTCAGCGGTCCTTGGTCCAGTAACATTTTCGGTCCGAGAGAAGTTTCGTGGAAAGGGATCCTGCGCACGCCGGGGAGGATTAGCGTCGCGGTCGTTCTTCTGGCCAGAGGGCAAGGTGGTTCGATAATAGAGGCCCCCTTTTCCAGCATGAACGTAATTCCCTCGCGGACCGAATCCGATTCTCAATCCGGGGATCCCTGCAGAAACGCCGATGCCCGACCGGGAAAGGTTGAAGCGGAGCGGGCCAACCCGAACGCTTTTTCTAAGGTAAAGGCCCATGCTCAGCCATACTCCCGATGTCCGCGCGCGTTAAGCATTCGCATCGCGGATCACGCGATAGGTCGTTGGTACACCGAGGTGCTCCCGGAGGCGGCCTATCAGCGCTTCGCTCCTCTCAGAGTCACTCGCGCCTAGCCAGCTTCCGGAATAGTGCTTTCCATCATCGAGCGTGACTCGATCCATATCGTCGCTAAATGCGACTGCGATTGGGTAACGACCATTCCAGAGAACGGCTCTGGTCAGCCTATGGAGCAGTTCCTCTTCTTTCGGCGAAACAGTGAGCTCGCACCTCCGGACAAGAGTACGAAGCTTGTGAGTTTGAAACGACTTCGGGAGCTTCGCCAAAGTTTCCACCTCATGACGCTCCTCAAACGCCATAGTCGGAATCAAGGCACCCTTACAGAGATTCTCGATTACGAATCCGCTTAGCATCATATGCACAGCATGATACCCAAACTCGAGAAATACCGGGCGCTTTTTCTCTTGCCACACTAGCAAACTTTCCCACCAAGCCACGACCTGGGGCTTGATGAGTTTACTTGCAGCTTCTAATTCATTGGCAGATTCGAACCACTTTCGGCTGCTGAGTAATTGGCTAACGTAGTTCCGGCGACGTATTTCGGACCAGTCAATCGCCTCTGCGTTCTGGGACTTGCCCTTTCCTGACACTCGTCCATCCTGGGCGTGCGTTACGGCTGCCGCTTTTCGGTCACCTCGTATCGTTCCCCGTGCCAATACTGATACGTCCAGGCTAGAACCCGGAGGCGGGCAGCGAGGAGGACATCGGCAACATAGTTCTCCGAATATGCTCTCATTTCAGCTTCGCTAGCGATCCGGCTGCTTATATCGGGGAGATCAGTTGGGGTCGATGGAAGATCATATTTCCGCGCGGTTTCGCCCGCATCAATAAGTGTCCGAGTGCCAAGCGCATCGATGCTGTCGAGATGAGCTAAGAACTCGCTCTTGGGCGCGGATGCTAGAGCCCGCATGTCCGCATAAGTCTTGCGGAACCATGCCTCTTCCGCGCTAGTCGCCGTCCACGATTCGTCGTTAGGAATGGAAGATGGTCGTCGCCACCCGACCCGCCACGCATCGCGGACGAAACCCGATGTTACGAGGCCCACCTGTGGGTCTTCTGTGATCCACCTCTTGAGATAATCCCGCACTCTTGAGGCATCGGCTAACGCGGTGCGCTCGATCGTCGGAAGATCAAGCCGGAGATCAGTACGTGGATCTGCGCCAACGCGGCCCAGAACCCAAGCAAGCGCGAAACCAAGGACAAGAGGCCACCATGCGCCGAGCACGAATGCGAGGATGCCCGCAACACCGTAAGTCATGGCCCCCAAAAGGAGACCCCATCTTCGCACGGTGGTGTACCTCGCAAAGATGCCTACGGCCATCACGACGAACAGGACTGCCACGATAGAACGCACGACGGCCATAGGAACGAGATCCCCTACACGCGCTTCGATTCCTGAACGCGATAGGCTAAGAGACTCAGTAGCTCTATGTACTCCAGCGCCCGTTGGGCTGACCCCTCAGGAAAGGAGTGCCCTCCCGGATTCCTGATAGCCAGGACCGCTCCTTCAAACAGGTGCATCATGCCTTCTTGCTCGTCCTGATCGGTTTGATCCTTCAGTTCGTTGAATCGCAAAACGGGATTCTTTCTTGAGAACACCTCACGCATCAGTGGAGCGCCATCTAAATCGTACCTGCCTGATTTTTCCTTTACGAAGTTTATCAGTGCTTTGGATGCCGCGAAAACGGCCTCGAAATAATGCCCGTCCTCATAAAGTTGATTCGCCACGTCGGCTATTCTGCCGTGCAGGTTCAGTTCTCGAAAATACGCTTGGGGTTGAGGCGAACTACCGTCCTGGAGTTCTTCAGACTTCTCTTGCAGTCTCGCGATCAACCCGCGAAGTATCACCTGAACTTGTTTTTTGCCCCGCTCCGTTGACTCTACTATTGTGTGTCTCGGCATATTCATGCCCATAGGCCCAGCCCAGATCTGGATATGCTGGTGCTCGCGAAACTCCGGTGAGTTATTCCCGAAGATTTCCCGGATTGTTTCGCTGATATTGCTGCGAATCACATCGTCCTCACCGCTGTCTTCGAGGATTGCGGCTTTTACATCAAGGGCGTCTAGCTCCGATGTTCGTCGCTCAAGTTTCTTGATTGCGCGGCCGATTTCTTCGGGCGAGTCAAAGTGACGGGACTCAATGATTTGTTCGGGGGGTCGCTTTCGAGGAGGCATATGCGTCAATTCTACCGGAAGCCGCCCGTATCGCAATCACACGATTTCACGAAAGACTCACGGTTGGAGTGCTCATCTCGTTTGAGGAGCGACGCGCAAAATGCGTGAAGCGGCCGCATCTACGGGCATCTATGAGTTGCCTTGGAGAAAGCATCCCAAAGTGCAATTGCTGACCGTGGGCGAGCTGCTGGAGGGCAAGACGGTCGATATGCCGCGCACTGCCGGAACGAATAGGACCTTCAAACGAGCGCCGAAAGCAAAAGCAAAAAAGAGGCGCATCCCGAGCTGTTTCGGAGCTGACGAATAATCAGGAGTGCGTGAAAACTTCTGGCGCAAGACTACGGTGGCGGTGGATCCACCGTCTTGAGCACGGCCGATGCAGAAAAACCCGTAATCTTGGGAATTTGTGACGCTTCTTCGACTCCTACCCGTGCGAGATTTGCGCCTGCCCAATTACCGAACTTTTCACGCAATGGCGGTTTCAATCTGAGTCGTGGCCCGTCGCAGTGCCTCTGTACGTAACCAGTTGGAAGCAGGAGTTGGTGCCGGTATTCGACGAATGACTGAGGGAAAGGTGGATCGGCATCGTCGTTCTTTGCTAGAAGGAACCGAGCCGGATCATAACTCTGCCGCAGAACCTCAAGTTTCTCCTTGTGCACTTTGGGAGATTCTGCTTTGAGATTTTCTTGGCTGGCCTCTACCACTCTCGCGAAAAGCACGTGCGCATCAACGGCTCGGTCAATGTCGCAAGAGGCGCTGAGGATGATCCAATTGCCTCTGGCGAACTGAGGATGCACTTCGACAGGAGCACCGTCTGGCGGATCAGCGTCGAACCTCGGAAGATCCTGCGGTAGCCAAAAGGCGAGCATACTGCGAAAAATGTCGCCTTGTCTAAGCTTCGGAGTGGTAACGATCTCCCACCAATCAGTCCAATAGGCGGACGCTGCGGAACTTGTCACTCTATCCGCGAAGCGCGGTCAGTACTCCCAATCGATGCTAGGAAGTGTTCCCGGGACTGCGAACATCTTTACGCTGCCGAAGTGAAGGGCTGGAGGCTCAAAGTCATACCGATCAATGAATTCGGATCTTTCAGTCACGAAGATCACTTGGGAGATGACCGGCGCTACTGGCTCAGGCGAGACGAGAGAAGGCTTGTGCACAAGCACAGCAAACGCGGCTTCTTCCGAACGCTTCGACTGACTAGCGATCTCAGCTCGCATCATCAAGCCAAGGAGGGGAAGAAGGTCACTGTCGGGCAGTGGGAGTTTCTTCGGAGCAGGGGGAGAGAGCAACATTATTTCAGCACTCCAAATAGTTCACGTGATCGATCGGTTATCGAGCCTTCAAAGATACGCCTCTCAACTTCATGAGCCCTGCGGCTCCATTCACGAAGCTGTGCGAATGTGGGGGCTTTCTCTTTCCAGAGGTTGAATACCTCGATGTCGAGCAAAAAGCCAATGTGACTCTCGGCTAACGAAGCGTCAGGAATCTGTATTACCGCTAAGCCGAGTGTTGCACTCAGATCATCATACCCTTTGATCCGCGCCCAGGTCTGGCGAAGATTGATCGCGTACGGATCCGCCAATATTTCCGGAGCGCTGAAACGAATAGTAAACCAATCTTCTAGCTCAGAATTTCCTGGCACCGCGATGCGGTTTAGATAACGTAGGCCTGCTCGCACGAGCTTACCGCCTTCGTAGGCGGCGGCCAACTTTGCAAAAAGCTCTGTTGCCTCTTGGTAGATGGCTGGCCATCCGGCATACGGTCCGGTCGGCCAAGTCCCCGGACGGGCAGCATGGATGCTGAGCCGAGTACGACCCGCCGAGACGACGCGCGTCGGTCCTTCATTCTTGAATTGCCAGCCATCGAATTCGCGACGAGTGAGCGCTGCACTTGTTCCGCCAGGGCCGACACTAGTTTCGAACTGGACTTGCTCAAGACGTTCGGCAATCGGAAACTGATCGCGCAAAGCCGTCGACAAAGCGTCAAGCCGGGATGCTTCGACAGGCGTCTCAAAAACGACGCTCAATACGACTTCGTGAACGGGGGGCCTAAGATACTCATTAAGCGTAGTCGAACCAGCGTCCGACCCTACCGAGTGTGCAATGCTAGTCACAGCCGGTGAGAGCGAGGGATTTTCACAGGGCTGAAAACCGGTGCGCCAAATAACCGGGAAAGGCCAGGCTGTACCTCCGACATGAGAATGGTACACGGCGGCCCATATAAAGTTCGAATCGGAATCCCGGCCGCCAAGTCAGAACTGCATCAATGTAAGAGCAATATAGAGTACTCTCAAGAAGTTGGTCGATTGAGAGGCTCTGGGAGTGGAGTTGTCCAGCAAGAGTCCAGCAAAAAGCAAAACGGGCACTCCCTATCGGAAATGCCCGTTTTCGTATATCGATATCACAGCGAGTCTTATGACAGCTCCCGAGGAGGGACTCGAACCCCCGACCCGGTGATTAACAGTCTGACAGATGCAGTTTGGCGCAGTATTGCAGAGGATGACTGAGAATCGGTAAGTGCTCGCAACGTAGGGGCTTCAGCTCTATCTTCCTGTGTGGACACCGAACCAGCTTCGCCGAGTTTTGTCGAGTTGTCGCACAGTAGTCACACAGCAGGACGCCCCGTTGCCTCAACATTACGATCCGAGAGAACCGGAGCCCGGCCCAATCCGCGATCTGCGAAGGCGGCTTTTGAGCGCCGCAGCTGTGTGCTACCCTGAGATGTTAAGGGACCTAGCCGAAGACGTCTATCCGATTGCCCTGCGCAGCCTTGGTGCAGCCCCTGCCGAATTCTCGTCATTCTTGAATGTCCCCCAAGGCAGCGGGTGCGCAGACTCTCCGATTGTGAACCGACGACATTTCAGACCGCTCGCGGCTGGAGTCATGAGATGGGTGGAGAAGTGGGACCCTGGCCGAAACCAGTGGGTTCAGCTAGCTGCGATGGACACCGTCGAATCCTGGGTACGAGAGGGACAAACCGGAGACTGCTTTGTCTTGGCCGCAGATCCCGATAATGTTGCACAAGAGGTCGATGCTCGAATTCAGCGCGAACCGTCATTGCGCGATGCGATGGTGTCGTATCGGCGGGCAATCCTTTTGGAGCAAAGGCGTATAACTCTCCGTGTTACGGTGGATCTGACCGAGTCCAACGCCGACGCTGAGCAGCGGCTATTGGACGAGGGCGCATCGCAGGTGCGACTGGCGCGGGCTCAATTGCGAAAGGAACGCGGGTTTAAGCGTCTACCCACGATAAGAGGTCCGAGCCTGGAATGGACCGCACGGTACCACTTCGGCCGAGTGCCCTACTCGGTGATTGCACGGGAGGACAGGCCGTATGGGACGGACCGCGCACGGGCGATTCGCACCGCTGTGCGAAGAACGGCCAGTCATGCGCGCCTTCAGTTGAGGGAACCCGACCGACCAGGCCGGCGGAGCCTCAATACCCTTGGACGATTAGGTGTCTAACCACTTTCGTTACTCGTTCTCGGCTGCAGCTCTCGCGGCTCTCGCTAGTTGTACCGGAGACTCGCCCGAGTCAACCGCGCTCAAGTATGCCAAGCAACTCGCAGCGGGGGATTTAATTCCTGCCTATTCGCTCCTTTCATCGCGTGACACATCGGCAGTTTCGCGAGAGGAGTTCCTCAAGACCGGTGGAGAAGGCGTCCCGGGCATGATTGTGGACTCGACCCGTCGAAAAGCCGGGGAAACTGGTGACATAGCCACCGTTTACATCTTTAGCCGCGCTCCGAATGTGCTGCAACTCGGTGTCGCACTAATGCAGCAGGTTTTCTCCGGTCAGCTCACGATCGGTGACACAACAGAGGCAAAACGAGAAATGAAGCGACAGCTTCAAGCCGCCCCGCTCGTAACCCGAATCGACTCTATGTCTCTTGTGCGCGAAAAGGAATGGCGTGTGTGGGCTGGTTTAGGAGAAAGAAGATTGCTGGACAGCCTGGACAAGAAACTCAGAGACAGTTACCTAGAGCGTCCACTCTCCGACCGCCGCCAGTTGGCAGCCGAGTTTTTGTCAATCGCGGATAGAGCTGCGCGTTTTGTGAACAATTCGGAGCGAGAATACGCGCAGCGCGTGATGCTCCAAGCTCAATGCGCCGATTCGCTCGAAATCGACTTGTTGGTTCGAGCCTCATACTTCGGTAAAGATCTCAGGGGAACGATACGGAACACCTGCACGCGAGACATACGCGAGATTTGGATTGAAGCCGCGGATGGGAACGGCGAAACCCGACGCATCCACCGATACGGAATTCCTGCAGGCAGCCGCGAAACGGTCTACGAGATGACAACGGGGCTATCAGTGGGGAGTCCCACGCGCGTGTCAGTCTTAGCTATCAAGTTCTCGGGAGATACAGATTAGGACGGCGGTCCGCCGCTTGGTCGGCGCTCTCTTCTTTCTCAGGAATCCGGAATCACCGCAATACCTGGGCTCTACGCTTGCCGTGATCTTGTTGACCGGCTGGGTCATCCAACAAGAAATCGTTCGCAAAATGATTAAGCAGACAGCTCTCGACAATCTGCCGCGCGAATAGGGACGTTTTTTCCCACCCCCCGTTTTCAGCGCTATTTACAGTTGTGCCCCGTGCCTAGCCTTCATTCTGAGATCTTCGGAATGGTGATATGGCGCTTCTCTCGGCGAGGGACGCGGCGAAACTATTAGGGAAAACGATCCAACGAACATATGAGCTGGCGCGCGTGGGCGTGCTTCCTTGTGTTCGGTTGGGAAGAAGTGTGTGCTTTTCCGAGGAAATCCTGCGAGCGTGGATTGAGAACGGCGGTCAAGCACTCCCTGGGGGCTGGCGTCGAGAGCCGCCAAAGCCTCTGGACAATTGAGCTACGGAACGTAGCCTCTCGACCTAGACAGTTTGGCTTGTGAACGGGGCCTGATGCGCGAAGCGACCCCCGTACCTCGGCGTCCCTTTTTGGAACCTGAATCGACCCACTTGTAGCCGTAGGTGTGCCTCGAATGAACCTCGTCACCGTCGATGTAGATCATCACCGCGAAGTCCCAATCGGATGGGAAAGCCGCAATCAGTATCGAGAGAGAGTCCGAGTGCATCGAGCCTCTGCCGATTGGCTCGATCAATACGACTGGCATCACTACGTCGATCTGACGTCGCGAAACCCACTTTCTGAGCTCCAGCTGCTTCGGACGTTCGAATACCAATCCATTCGGTGGCTCGAGAAGTCGGCTCAGAAACCTGTCCGGTGGGCGGTGTTCGCGGAGCGAGGGAAGATTGGAGGCCGCTGTCACCTTCACGCTCTTCTTTACGGGACATTGAGTTTGGCAGTCGACGAGATCGATCATGCTTGGCGGCTAGGACTCGCGGAGGTGAGGGTCTACGACGCAAAGAAAGGCGCTACTGGATACATCACGAGAGACGTTTTGGATGATGCCGAGTGGGACGTCTCGCGACGGATGCCACCAGTACTACGCGGCTCCATAAGCTGACGGATTCATAAGCAACTGCCTATGTCGAGACGTCTTTGTCGAGCCAGGCGGAAGAACGGAAGGGCTTGCCGCATGCAACCACTCAGAGGCAGGGATTTCTGTTTTACTCACGATCCGGATAACACGCGCGGGCGGAAAGCTGCCCGCCGGAAGGGCGGAAGGCGTCGATCAAGACTACGTTTGCTACCTCAGGTCAACGAACCAATCGCCCTAGGCAGCCCTCGCCGTCAGGCTGAGGAGAAGCTGCGTGCTGGCGCATCTTACCGCGACAATGATTTCGTATTTGCGACGGAAACGGGATCACCGCTGGACATTCAGCACCTGACGCGTCAGCACTTTCACAGGATTTTGAAAGCCGCCGGCATTGAAAAGAGAATTCGGCTATACGATCTGCGCCACACAGCCGCGACACTAATGGGTTACGCCGGACTCTCTTTGAAGGAGATCAGCGAACAGCTCGGCCACTCCACGATTCGTCTAACGGCCGACACCTACTCGCACGTGCTGCCCGATTTGAAGCAGGAGGGGGTCAGAAAGATGGAAGTGCTACTCGCAAGCATGAGCGCGTAGCCCAAGTCAGCGGGGTTCATGGGGTCGGCTGGTTCAATCCCGCCCGTCTCGACTGTGCAAGACGATATAAGACAAGACGCTCAGTGATAGCTACTCGACGCTTGTGGGGTGGGCCCTCATATTGGCATCCAACCGGTACCCGTCAACGCTCGAATCCCCTTCCGCAGACACATGAATTGATGTCGCCAAGAGTAGCCGGCTGGCCGAGCTACTTGCGCTGCGAGAACGCGCTGAAGTCATGCAACCCCGGTCGCTTCGCTCACGAGGGCAGCAAGGAGTCGCCTCGTCAGCTGCGTGGCCTCGGTAAGTTGTCGCTCGAGCCGGTCGCACAGCGACATCAGTTCAACCACCTTTGCGACAATGCGACATTGTTCGGGGAGCGGAGGGATCGGGATTCGCGCGCCGGCAATACGCTTCAGAGCCAGCTTCGGCTGCGCCATCTGCCGCGTTTTCTCGCGAAACTGATCTTGAACATCATCCGCGTTTAGGACGAGAAACAAGAAGTTACGATCAATATCGCGGAAAACTATCTTAGCCGCATTTTCAGTCAGGTTCTGGCCATCCAAGATGTCAGGGACTTTACCGACTGCGCCTATCGTCCCAGCAATTGTGACGTACAAATCGTCAGCGTTGATCGTGTACTTACTAATCAGCCTCTGCACGGACCTCGAAATGTGTTTGAGGTTGGAGGTAGAGATCGTGCCTTCCTTCATATCAGTGACGCTAATGTACACAGGGTCTCTTGGTTCAGTCGTATATGTCGCACCCGCTGGAAGCCGCTTCCCACCCTGCACCGACGCAATGTCATTGATGTAGGCCCACGACCAATGTGTCGGCGAAACTGGTTCGGCGGCGGAAGTAGAGAACTCGGGACGACTTGTTCCTCTGATCCCCCGTTCAATCACAATGCGTTGCTTGGAATTCTGAGCTCGCTTCTTCAGCTCCACCGCTGGTTCGTCGTTTGGTTCCTGCCGCACGAGCTTTCCTCTAACGCCAAGGTTGAGAATGGCTTGGCGAAGGATCGCGACGTGCTTTGGGCGCACAACTAAGATCCCGAGGTTGCCGATTACAAAATGAGCGTTGGTTGTAAACAAGGTCGGGTCGGGTTCCCCCAGACGGGCGAAGCTTGCCACCGCTAGCCGGTCGCGCGTGGCCTCCCGCATAGCCCGCGATACTTCAATTTGATCGCACAAGGTCATGAGTTCGTCGACCTTCGTAACGATGCGCCGCTGCTCGGCGGCGGGGGGGACCCGCATCAACTTCTTGTAAGCTGCGGTGCGACTGAGGCCGGGCTTAACCCCTCTTGCGAGCTTGTCTAGGTCCATAGCCCGAAGCGCAAGAAGCAGAAATCGGATGTCGAGGAACGACGGCGACTCAACGTAGTAGGCAACGTCGGTCGTCCACGATGGCCCGACACAGAGATTCAAGGCTCCTGCTGATCCTTTCCGGCCGACGATGATGGAGGGTCGAGGAGTCAGAGACTTGTCTGTGAAGCCGACCAGCCCGTTGGAGCCAAAGACTGGCACGGGCCCCTTGTCGGCGCGCTCGCTTTTTCTCATCCCCTTCCCGTACTTAAACTCAACGAGCGCACCGAGTGAAGCTCGCCCCCACCCGTGGGGTAAGTCGGCTTGACTGACCCTAGCCCTGTCTGTTGCAATCCTCTCCAGCCCTTCCTCGGCCAGTGCCTCTGTCGGGTCCTGAGGCACAAGTTTGCCGCGCACAGCCAGCTCCAGAATCAACCGCCGCAGTCGCACAATCGCGTCTGGCGCATCGGCGATGCGGCCATATTGTTCGAGGAGGTTATCCGCGTTCATCGCGTTAGCGCCTCGGCTAGAATCGCCCTTAGTTGATCGCGCAGTTTCGCGGTTTCGGCCTCGGCCACATTGAGTTCCACCATTAGCACCTGTGGGTCGCCGTGGTCATCCGCCACCGTATGCGGGTTCTTGATGTCGAGATTGTAGCCGCGAGCTCTGACATCTTCCGCGGTCACCCTCCATGCTTGCGGGGTCTCCAGCCGACCTTTGCGCTTCCTACCCCCCCACCACTCAACGCAGCCTTGCAGGTGCTCGACTCGAATCGGTTTAGTCATCGAGTAAGCTTTCTGGCCTTCAGGGACACGGTGCTCGTAGTACCAGATGTCTTGGGTAGGTGACCCTTTCTCGAAGAAGAGCAGGTTGGTACCGATTGCAGCGTAGGGCTTGAAGACTGAGTTTGGCAGCCGAACAATCGTGTGGAGGTTGCACTCCTCCATCAAGTGTTCCTTGAGTCGCGTCTTCACGCCCTCGCCGAAGAGTGAGCCATCAGGCAGCACTACTGCGGCGCGCCCTCCCGGTTTTAGAAGGCGGATGATGAGGGCGAGGAACAGGTCCGCGGTCTCTCGCGTGCGAAAATGCGTCGGAAAGTTGGATTCGATACCGTCCTCCTCCCGTCCACCGAACGGAGGATTGGTGAGGACGATGTCCACACGATCTTTCTGCTCCCAGCTTATGTACGGCCGCGCGAGGGTGTTGTCGTGGCGGACGAAGCTCGCGTCCTGGATGCCGTGCAACAGCATGTTGGTGACGCAAAGCATGTGCGGGAGCTGCTTCTTTTCAACTGCCCGCAGGGCGGACTGCATCGTCTGCTCCTGTTCGGGCTTCTTCACGTACTTCTCGCGCATGTGCCGCAGCGAGCACGTCAGGAAGCCCCCAGTGCCGCAAGCTGGATCGAATAGGATTTCGCCGGGGTGCGGATCGATTCGGTCCGCCATGAAGGCCGTCACAGCGCGCGGCGTATAATACTCTCCAGCGTTTCCCGCCGATTGTAGATCGTTGAGAATCTGCTCGTAAATGTCACCGAAATGCTGTCGTTCGGCCAAGTTGTTGAAATCCACGCCGTTGATCTTGTTGACGACCTGCCGCATCAACTGACCGGACTTCATGTAGTTATAAGCGTCCTCGAACACATCCTTGACCACGCGCCGGCGGTCGCCCGGCTTGGTCGAGACAGTGAGATTCTTTAGCGCCGGGAATAGATCGCCGTTCACAAAGGTGAACAGCTCCCCCCCGGTTATTCCCTCGGGGTCCGCCGCCCAGTCCCGCCATCGGTACTTCTTTGGAATTGGCGAGCGGTAGCCGCGGCTGAGGAGCTCGAGCTCTTTGTCCTGATCGTCTATGATCTTGAGGAAGAACATCCAGCACAACTGGCTAATGCGTTGCGCATCGCCGTCAACGCCGGTATCCTGGCGCATGATATCCTGAATCGACTTGACTGTGGCGCGGACGGACATGGATTAAGCAGCTTCCTGATAGAGGGCGGACTGCAAATCGTGGACGGCTTGTTCGAATCCCTGCTTTCCACCGAATGCCGTGATGAGTTCGACCACGCTCCCCATCGAACTGAAGGGCGCGACTCTCAACACGTTAGCGTCATCGAGGTTGAGCACACCCTCGTCGGCATACTTGGTGAGCAGAGCGTCGAGCACGGCGCGTGCCTGGGGTCCGTACTTGGTTAACACGTCGCGTTTGACGACGTTCGCTGCTCGCTCGCGGCGCGTGAGTGGCTTCTTGTCAAATGCGATGTGGCAAATGAGGTCGAAGGGATCGAGGTCTTTACCGAGTTCTTCGCCAATAGATGCGAGCGGGAGCCCCTCTGCCTTCAGCTCGTCAACAATGACTTGCTTTCGCTCGGCCGCCTTCCAACGGATGAGGAAGTCATCGAGGCTGGCGAAATGCTTGCGCAGAGTCTTCTTGGTGAAGTCGTGTAGACTCTCGGTGACGAGCTTGCCGTCTTCGTCGAGGTATTCGACCCGCTCCGCGACGATCGCGACGCTGACGCCATCGACGTAAATCTTCTTTGGTTTATCGACACCCACTGGCATGAAGATGTCGTACGGATCACTGACGACGGTCTCGCCGACACCGAGCTTGCTAGAGAGGATTTCTCCGTACTCGCCTATTGGCGGGACGTCGTCTGGCGGCGCTATAGGGTCGCTGTCGCCTGGCTCGTAGATCTGGATCGGGGGGCCGTCGAAATCTGGGTCGGCAAAATGACTGGTCGCGCCTCGGAAATCCATGAGCGTAAAGAAGAACTTCTTTGTGTCCTCGTGTACGCGCGAGCCGCGGCCAACGATCTGCTTGAATTCGGTCATCGACAGTACTTTGCGATCCAGGACAATCAGTCGGCACGTTTGCGCGTCTACGCCGGTGGATAACAGGCGTGACGTGGTCACGAGCACTGGGTATTTCGACTCCGGGTCGATGAAGTTTCCCAGCTGTGCCTGACCCTCTGTATCGCCGCCGGTAATTCGCATTACGTAACGGTGATTCTCGGCGATAAGATCGGCGTTCTTATTGATGAGCGCCTGACGCATCCGTGCGGCGTGCTCCTGGTCGACGCAGAACACGATGGTTTTCTGGAATCGATCGCGGGACTCTTTGAGAAACGCGGTCACCTTCTGTGCAACCAACTTGGTGCGATCGTCGAGAACCAGAGTGTGGTCGAAATCGGTCGTGTTGTAGATGCGGTCCTCGACCTCTACGCCTTCGCGGTCCAATTGGCCTACTTCCGGACGGTACCCTGCGACGTCTCGGTCTATGTGGATTTTGATGACTTTGTAGGGTGCCAAAAAGCCGTCGTCGATGCCCTGCTTTAGTGAGTAGAAGTAGACTGGGTCACCGAAGTACCCGATGTTCGAGGCGTACTCAGTCTCTTTGGGTGTCGCGGTCATCCCGATTTGGGTCGCGGCCTTGAAATAGTCGAGCACCTCGCGCCACGTGGAGTCCTCGGCCGCGCTTCCGCGATGGCATTCATCGATGACGATTAGGTCGAAGAATTCGGGCGAGAACTCCTTGAACAGTTTCTGATGCTCCTCCGGTCCTGTGATGGCCTGGTAGAGGCCGAGGTAGACCTCGAAAGCAGTATCGATGCGACGTCTCTTGTCCAGAGCCACGGAGAGGTCGGTTGTGCTCCCATCGGCCCGCTCGATGGTCCTTGAGGTCGTGGACAGCTTTGCCATCGCTGGCCCAAACGGGCGAAAATCATTCACCATGGTCTGATCGACCAACACATTGCGGTCAGCGAGAAACAAGATGCGCTTCTTGCGTCCGGCTTTCCAAAGTCGCCAGATGATCTGAAACGCGGTGTAGGTCTTTCCCGTACCGGTTGCCATAACGAGCAATAGCCGGTTCTGTCCCTTGGCAATGGCTTCAACTGCGGCGTTGACAGCACTGACCTGGTAGTAGCGGGGGGCCTTGCCGCTGCCATCGTCGAAGTAGTCTTGCAGGACCACTTGCTCAGTCGCTGGAGTTAGGCCCTTCCAGGAACGATAGCGTTCCCAGAGTTCAGCGGGCGAGGGGAACGCATCAAGACCCAACGTGGTCTCCGGTACCTGACCTCTGCCCGTGCGGTCATGGAAGACGAACCCATCTCCGTTAGACGAGAACACGAACGGAATGTCGAGCGTTGCGGCGTACTCGAGACCCTGTTGCATCCCGTCAGCAACGCCGTGATTGTTGTCTTTCGCTTCGATGATCGCGATCGGGATGTTCGGCTTCTGGTAAAGGATGTAGTCGACGTACTTACTTTTGCCACGGCTGACCAGCTTGCCGCGCACGATAATTCGCCCCTTTGTGAAGAACACTTCTTCCCGGATCTGCGACATCTCGTCCCAGCCGGCACGGCGGAGCGCAGGGGTAATGAACTTCGTACAGATGTCACGTTCGCTCATCTCGCTCTTCAGCATCGCGCTCGGCAGTTTGCCTCTAGTCGGCGGGGCACCCCGCGTCTGATGCGGAGTGGGAACGTTCAATCATTGAAGATGTCGCGCAGCGGCAAGAAAGGCTAACGGCTCTCACGCCGCTGGCCTGATCTCCTCAGTGGATGGCGGCACGAATTACAGTCTCTCCGTCATCGTGCAGCGAGCGAATCGATCAGAATGTTATTCGCCAACTGGTTCGATAAACCGTTTGGCCGCCCATGTGATTCCACGTCATAGCCTGCCACATACTTGGCTGTTTGATATCTGATGGCAGGATGTCGTAAATCGGTTTAGTGATCCAGATGGGTTTTTCCGAACTAAGCGCCGCGAGTTTCGCCGCGTGGTTAGCGGCGGACCCGACCCACACTAAATCATTCGCACCGCGGACGCCTGTTCGCGCCACAAGGAGCTTACTCGTCGCGATCCCGATAACATGCTTGACCATGTATTCACTCTTCGGGTAAACCTTTAGCAGGCCGGCGTTAACTATCTCCTTACACGCGTAATTGATCTTCAGGGCCGCTCGGGTCGCTCTCGTTTCTTTCCCGTCTCCGATGAAAACAGCCATGACGCGGTCTCCGTCGTACGCTGTAGGCACACCGTCATACTCCCGAATCAGTTGTCCTGCGCAGTGCAAATACGTCTTATAGATCTCGGCGGCGAATGTATTGAGTGTTGTATCCACCAACACCGTTGATTCCGCGATGTCCGCATAAAGGACAGCTCCGGCGAGCTCGACGCCCTTGTTGTCAAAGCCGACGTCTTCCGGGTCTGGAACTACTCGCCCAGGTATTACTTCCCACGGTCCTCGAAATATCGCTCCAACCTCGTTTTTCAGATCATCAGAGAGAGACATTCTATGAGGATTCCAAAAGCGAATCGTAAGTGTTAACGATGTAGAACAGGATTGCGGCTGCGACAGGCGTGAGAACGCCAGCGATGGTCGCCCACGTTCCCGCACGAAAGTAGGAGAACTTGCGCCAAGCAATTCGAGAATTGTTGATGATCTGTTCGGCGTACATTCTATGAAGCGGCGAAAAAGAGCCGACTTCTATTCCGCTAGCGGAATAGAGACCCTTTAAATACGACCTCACGTCGTACTTTTGGGAATCGCCGAAAAACAGAAGACTATCGCTGTCAGCGCTCTTACCCCGCTTCACGAACCACGAGAGAGACGTGATCGGAAGAAACGAGAGGAGAGCGATCACGCCAGAGAGCGCATTGAAGAATGCGAAAATGTCCAGATATCGAGCGAACCACAGGTTTGGCCCCGTAGCGCTGGACAACAGTTGAATCGCGCCCGCCACGGCGGTTGTGTTAACGACCAACAGTGCCGCGTTCTTGGTTTCCGCGAACTTTACGTGACCCTCGACGAACCCGAGGATGTAGCGGAGGCGATCTTCTAAGCGCTCGTCATCGGTCATATCAGAACTGGAGGCGACGCACAGTTACGAGGGTTTGCCACTTTGAGACTTCCCGCCTAGCTCTCACCGTTTCGCTCCTTGGTTAAAAAACCCGCTGTGACACTATGGTCACACAAGAAACGAAAACGGGCACTTCCAGTCGGAAGCGCCCATTCCCGTAAACCGTTGCGTTACCGAGTCTTAAAACAGCTCCCGAGGAGGGACTCGAACCCCCGACCCGGTGATTAACAGTCACCTGCTCTACCACCTGAGCTACTCGGGAATAGCTCTCAAAATTACCCGGTTCGACTCGCGGAATCAACCAATCGAGTACCATTCCTCAGAGAGTAATTCTGCTGTAACCGGTCTTTGCTAACTTCAGATCATGCTTCCAAAAAGAAACGGCATTCAGCGCTCGACCGCCCTCGTCACCGGCGGCTCCGGCGGCATCGGGCTCGAGCTTGCGAAGGTCCTCGCCCGCAACGGGTTTGATCTAGTCCTCCTCGCGCGCAAACGAGACACACTCGAGGCGGCGGCAGGTCAGCTCGAGGGAAAATTCGACGTCAAGGCGCACGTCTTCGCCGCGGATCTGAAGCGTCCGGATGCGCCCGAAGCGATCTTCGATTTCCTGCAGAACGAGAACATTCCGATCGAAGTGCTCGTCAACAATGCGGGGTTTGGTCTGGGCGGAGAGTTCGCGGACACGGAGGTCCAGCGGGAGCTGGAGATGATTCAGGTAAACATTGCCGCGCTGACGCATCTTACCAAACTGTTCCTCCCGCCGATGATAAAGCGCAGATCCGGTCGCGTGCTCAACCTGGCGTCGACAGCGGCGTTTCAACCAGGCCCATTGATGGCGGTCTATTACGCCACCAAAGCCTACGTTCTGAGTTTTTCCGAAGCTTTGGCAGAGGAGCTCCGCAACACCGGCGTGACGGTCACGGCGC
>JALYKM010000299.1 GCA_030774785.1 Gemmatimonadota bacterium | reverse complement strand
GGCTTCTGGCTGACTTCGTTGACAACGACGTGCGCACGATTGAGCGCGACGGAGAGAAGCGGGAGCTCGAGGTAAGCAAGGTATTCAGCACCTCTCACTTCGGCTTTCGCCGGATTACGGTCGAGCGGCCCCTCCGTCTTGATTTTCAGGCAACCCCGGAGCGGATCGACCGGCTGCAAGAGGAAAGTGCGTTCCGGAGTCTCGCTGTGTCGAGGAAGAAGGGTGCGGCGAAAGGGAAGGAAGAGGCGGCGGGGCGTGAAAAGCAGAGCGCGATTCTGGAATTCGTCCGGACGCTTCCCGCAACTCGCCACGACGATCGCGCCGAATTCGAAGCTGTACTGACTGCCGCTGCTGACAAAGCAGGCCTGAAGCTCGCCGCGCCAATCAAAAAGGCCATCCTTTCCGCGCTCTCGGAGCGGAACCCGGCGGCCGCCGTCTGCCGCGACGCAAGTGGTCATCCGGAGGCAGACCTGGAGCTCCGCGACACCGAGAACGTTCCGCTGAGCGAGAGCGTCGAAGCGTTTTTCGAGCGCGAAGTGCTACCGCACGTGCCGGACGCGTGGATCGACACCAGCAAGCGGGATCCACGGGACGGTGAAGTCGGGAGCGTGGGCTACGAGATCAACTTCAACCGGTATTTCTACAGGTACGACGCTCCGCGAGCGCTCGAAGCGATCGAGGCCGACATACAGGCCATCGAGAAGGATATCCTGGGGCTGCTTCGGGCGGTGGCCGGAGGGGCGGCGGCCTGACAGTAAACGTCGGCATCAGTAGATAGATGCCGACATTTGCTTTCCATTAGCTCCCTCGATAAGATTCGGCATGATCCTGGTCAGCTCTCCCCTCAGCGAACGGCTCCGACGTCTGCGCGGAGGGACCGAAGGATTTTTTCGTTCTCGGGATATCGAGGCCGTCGGGCTCCGATTTCGTGACCTTCGCGAGCTCGTCGATGCCCGCGCGATTGAGCGAGTGGCGCGTGGCCTCTATCGCATCGCGGACACGGAAGCAGCACAGCACTACACTCTCGCTGCGGTGTGCGCGCGCATCCCGAAAGCGATCGTCTGTCTCCTGTCGGCACTCACCGTTCATGAGATCGGCACACAGCTCCCCCGTGAGGTCTGGATCGCGATCGCGCACAAGGCGAGGGCGCCGCGAATCCCCGAGCTGCCCATCCGCATCATCCGCTTCACCGGATCGTCGCTCACTTACGGGGTGGAACCTGTGCATCTCGACGGCGTCGCGTCGCGGATCACCAACGTTGCGCGTACCGTTGTCGACTGCTTCCGCTTTCGCCGCCTCGTCGGTCGCGACGTGGCGCAGGAGGCGCTTCGCGAGGCGATTCGGGAACAGAAGACGAGCATCGACGAAGTCTGGCGGACCGCCGAGGTGTGCCGGGCCAAATCTCTGGTGATGCCTTACCTCGAGATGCTCGCGGGTTAGCTGAATCTCCACATTTTACTAAACTTCTGGATCTCCACATTTTCCTAAACTTATAGTATGCCGACTCCTCTCCCTTTTGTTGGCTCGTACGGCAAGGTCAAGCCCCTATTCGAAAAGATCGCGTCGGCGAAGGTTCCCGATGCCTTTACTCAAAAGTATTTAGCGGAGACGCTCGGCCTTACGAGTACGGCGGATCGCCCTCTCATCCCACTGCTTCGCGCGCTTGGATTCATCGATGCGGCAGGTCGTCCGTCGCCCAACTACGCTGCTTTGAAGAATCCTCAGCGAGCCGGCTCGGCGATCGCGAAAGCGATAAGGCATGCATACGCGCCGCTCTTCGCCGCGAATGAGACGGCGCATCTGCTCTCGAACGACGAGCTAAAGGGACTAGTCGCGCAAGTCGCTGGAACGGATGAGGACCCGACGGCCCGAGCCGCTGGAACGTTCCGAGCTTTAGTAGGCCTCGCTGATCCAAAAGCACTGGCGGACGGTTCGGAGCAAGCCGACGATGACTTACAAGGTGAGAAGCAGGACGAGGAGCAAGCAGAGGATTCCCAACGACAGCGGGAGAATGGCAGCGGTCGCAAGGAGGTGACGGATGGTCAGGGTGGCCTACGACCGGAGTTCCATTACAACATTCAGGTTCACCTGCCCTCAAGCGGTACAGAGGAGACCTATCTCAACATCTTCAACGCCCTAAGGAAGGCACTGTCGTGAACGAGTCGCGCCTAGCGTTGTTCCTGATGTTGGGTCAAAGCGCTGATCGACAGATAGCGGGCCGCACGGATCTGGTGCCGTCACAACCACTTCGCCTCTCGGCCACCTTCGATCTCGGGGAGGTGCTGCCAGACACCGTGCACACCGCGATAGAAGCCGCCGAAGCCTACAAACTGTTCTTCGTATTCGAGAGCTACCTGCGCGATCTGATCATTGACGTCCTATCAGCCGATGCTTCGAGTCCGTGGTGGGACAAGGTCCCGAAAGACGTCCAAATCGAAGTTGAGACAATGGAGCAAACAGAAGAGACGAAGTCATGGATGGCCATCGGTGCGCGTGATCGCGCGTCATTGGTAACCTATCCGCAGCTGCTTCGCATCATCGACACTTGCTGGAAGTCTGGGTTCTCAGACGTTATTCGAGATAAGAGCCTGATTCAGGAGGCGAGATTCCTCACTCACTTGCGCAATACAGTCGCGCACATGACGCCAGTTCCGGAGGAAGAGATCGGACGCATCCGGCAGGTGATGCGTGATTGGTTCCGCATGGTGGCGCCGTAACTGATGTTTGGCGTTCAATGACTCGCGGGAATGAAGTGCGCGACGTCGCCGCGTCGGTGCACCAGCGGCTTCTCAATCTCGCGCGCGACCGCGCGGCCGATTTCAATCTCCTGCTTCAACGTTTCGTGGCGGAGCGGTTCCTCTATCGGTTGAGTGTGTCCGTCGAGGTGGACTCGTTCACGCTCAAGGGTGCAACGCTCTTTCTGGTCTGGACCGGCAGAGAGTTTCGTCCCACGCGAGACGTTGATCTTCTGCGCCGCGGCTCTAGCGACCACGCTGCCGTTCGTGGTGCGATCGAATCGATCTGCGCGGTCGCGTATCCCGGCGATGCCATTTCGTTCGACGCCACATCGATCCGCGTCGAAGACATCCGGGGTGCACAGGAATATGGCGGAGTCCGAGTGAATCTTCGCGCCCGCGTTGGGAGTGCGGACCTCCCGCTTCGAGTCGATCTCGGCTTTGGCGACGCGGTCACGCCGGATCGTATCGAAGCGGATTTTCCCACGCTGTTGGATTTTCCCGCGCCTCGCCTCTGGACCTATCCGCGCGAGACATCGATCGCGGAGAAGTTCGACGCGATGGTGCGTCTGGGTCTCGCCAACACCCGCATGAAGGATTTCTGGGACGTCGCGGCGTTGGCGGAGCATTTTTCGTTCGAGGGAGAAACGCTTCGCGCGGCGATCGCCGACACCTTCGCTCGGCGCCGCACGCCGCACACGCGCGAGATGCCTGAAGCCCTTCGGCCCGCGTTCTATGTGGAGCGGAATAGAGTGGCGCTGTGGGAAGCGTTTCAGACGCGCGGCGGGGGGGGCGTGGACGGACCCAGTCGGTTCGACGAGGCGGGTGAGCGTGTGCGTGCCCTCCTCGGCCCGGTTCGCGATAGCCTGGTTCAGAACGAGCCCTTCACTAAGGTGTGGCCGAGGGGCGGACCCTGGGGGACAGGTGCTACGCGGATTCCCGACGGAGCGACCCATGTCTGAGGTCGCGAGCGGGATCGAGATTCGGCCTCGGCGATTCCGACCATACGAGGAGTACAAGGACTCGGGCGTGGACTGGCTGAATCGTGTGCCTCGTCACTGGGAGGTCAAGCGACTCAAGTATCTGGCGACCGTGAATGATGAGACGCTGTCTGAGGCCGCGGATCCAAACCTTGAGATTACCTACGTGGACATCAGCAGCATCGACGCGGTGGCGGGAATTACGAGCAAGGAGACTCTTGTATTCGACAAAGCTCCGTCACGTGCGCGGCGAGTCGTTCGACATGGAGACGTAATCGTGTCCACCGTCCGAACCTATCTTCGGGCGATCGCTCCGATCCAAGATCCAGAGCCAAACCTCATTGTGTCAACAGGCTTTGCGGTGATTCGACCTCGAGATCTTGACACTACCTTTGCGGCCTATGCTCTCAGAGCCTCGTATTTCGTGGAACGCGTCCTCGCGGACTCTGCAGGCGTCAGCTACCCGGCCATCAATTCAAGCGCGCTGGCATGTTTCCCGATCACATACCCCGAGATTAATGAGCAACGCGCCATCGCCGCCTTTCTCAACCGGGAGATGGCGAAGATCGATGCGCTGGTGGCGAAGAAGGAACGGCTGATCGAGCTGCTTCAGGAGCAGCGTGCCTCGCTCATTACTCGCGCCGTTACGAAGGGACTCGACCCAAACGCTCCGATGAAAGATTCCGGCGTCGAGTGGCTAGGAGAGATTCCGTCGCGGTGGCAGGTGAAACGCCTATGGCACCTGACGCCCTCTGACCGGCGCATCATGTACGGGATTGTCCTTCCCGGGCCGAAGGTTGATGACGGCGTTCCAATTGTTAAGGGAGGTGACGTGTCGCCTGAGCGTCTCCGACTCGATCAATTAAGCCGCACGACGGTCGAGATCGAGTCAGGGTACGTCAGATCGCGTCTGCGCGGCGGAGACCTCGTATTCGCAGTCAGAGGAAGCATTGGGGAAGTTGCTTGCGTCCCAGCCGAGCTGGAAGGAGCAAATCTGACGCAGGACGCAGCGCGCATCGCGTATCGGGCTGACAC
>JALYKM010000298.1 GCA_030774785.1 Gemmatimonadota bacterium | reverse complement strand
GCGCTGCGCGTGATCCGCGCCTGCCGCGAGCTCGGTGTGCAGACCGTGGCGGTGTACTCGGAGGCGGACCGCGAGTCGCTGCACGTACGCTTCGCCGACGACGATGTGTGCATCGGACCCGCCCCGGCGCGCGAATCCTACCTGAACATCCCGCGCATCATCGCCGCGGCGGAAATCGCTGGCGCCGACGCAATCCACCCGGGTTACGGATTTCTTGCCGAGAACGCGGAGTTCGCCGAGATCTGCGTCGCGTCGAACATCACCTTCATCGGCCCGACCGCGCAGCAGATCCGTGTCATGGGCGACAAGGCCGCCGCTCGAAAGGCGATGCAGGAGGTTGGAGTCCCGATCATCCCCGGAACTCCCGGTCCCGTCGACGATTCCGACGAGGCACTCAAGTTCGCGCGCGAGATCGGATTCCCGGTCATCATCAAGGCTGCTGCGGGCGGCGGCGGGAAGGGAATGCGCGTCGCGACGGACCCCGACGATTTCGGCCGCTCCTTTCAGCTCGCTCGCTCGGAAGCGCTCTCCGCCTTCGGCAACGGCGAAGTCTACATCGAGAAATATCTCTCGCGGCCGCGACACATCGAGTTCCAGATCATGGGCGACCGGCACGGCAACGTCATCCATCTCGGTGAGCGCGACTGCTCGGTGCAGCGCCGGCACCAGAAGCTGATCGAGGAAGCGCCGAGCCCCGCGCTCACGGACGCGCTGCGCCAGAAGATGGGTGACGCCGCGGTGAAGGGGGCCAAGGCGATCGACTACGTCGGCGCCGGGACCATCGAGATGCTGCTGAACGAAGACAAGTCGTTCTATTTCATGGAAATGAACACCCGCATCCAGGTCGAGCACCCGGTGACCGAGATGCTGACGGGCGTGGATCTGGTGAAGGAGCAGATACGGGTGGCGAGCGGCGACAAGCTATCGGTGAAGCCGCCGATCGAGCGGCGCGGCCACGTCATCGAGTGTCGCGTGAATGCGGAGGATCCGGCGCGAAACTTCCAACCCTCGCCGGGTCGCATTGATGTCTTCCATCCACCCGGCGGGCCCGGAGTGCGCCTCGATACGCACGTCTACGCGGGTTACAGCGTACCGCCATTCTATGATTCCCTCCTCGCCAAGCTTATTTGCCAGGGTCGCGACCGGCAGGAAGCGCTCCGGCGCATGCAGGTTGCGCTCGAGAGCTTCATCATTGAGGGCGTCACCACCACGATTCCGTTCCTCGCCCGCGTCATGGCCAACAAGCATTTCCAGGAGGGCGCGGTGGACACCAAGTTCCTCGAGCGGGAGAGCCAATTGATGAAGGAGCCAGTCGGTGCGGCTTGATGTTTTCTTCACGCCCAATCAGGTAAAACCCTCCGACACCGCGGGGCGCCTCGTCGCTATCGTCGATGTCCTCCGCGCTTCGACCACCGTCGCCACCGCGCTCGGCAATGGCGCCAAGACGGTGATTCCGGTCGAGGGTGCGGATGAGGTGATCTTCCGCTCGAAGGAGTTTGCCCGATCCAAGATCCTGCTCGCCGGCGAGCAAAAGATGTTTCCGATCACAGGGTTCGACCTCGGCAACTCTCCGCAGGCGTTCACCCCCAAGGTGGTGGAGGGGAAGACCATCCTCATCACCACCACCAACGGGACCCGGACCCTCCTGGGGGTGCAGGGCGCCCGTGACATAGTTATAGCTTCATACGTCAACTTCACGGCGGTGCTGGCCATGATGAAAGTCGCGGCCAGCTCGAACACGGACATCGCCATCATCTGCGCGGGCGAGGAAGGAAGCTTTACTCTCGAGGATGCCGCTTGTGCGGGCCGCTACGTCCGGGCGATTCCGAAGCGCGCCGCCTCGGTGGTCGCTAACGACGCCGCGGCGGCTTCAGTGCTGATCGAAAAGAGATATGGCGACAACATCGCGAAAGTCTTCAAAGAATCGACCCACGGACAAGCGCTCCAGTCGGCAGGATTTGGTGA
The DNA here is from genome assembly GCA_030774785.1 of Gemmatimonadota bacterium. Taxonomy (GTDB): domain Bacteria; phylum Gemmatimonadota; class Gemmatimonadetes; order Gemmatimonadales; family Gemmatimonadaceae; genus UBA4720. The sequence goes on along the minus strand of JALYKM010000298.1, from coordinate 2,427 downwards.
CGACCTCGCCGCCGCCGCGGAGGTGGACTCCTATGCTGTGGTCCCTATCTACCAGGACCGGCAGATCACCAAGCTCGGGCCGGAACGGGCACGATAGGCCGTCTGAGTCCGCGCTCGCCCGTGAGATTCGCGGAATCGTCCTCCTTCTGTTCGCGATCTTCCTCGGCGGCGCCCTCGCCGCCGAAGGCTACTCCCGGTTTCACGGGAACGGCGACGTAAGAGGAAACTTCGGTTGGATGGGAGCGCTCCTGGCGCACCCGATCGCGCTGTTCCTCGGCTGGCCTGCAGCCGCGCTTCTTCCACTGGCGCCTGCCGCCCACGCTTTGAGGCTCTTTGGCCGGCTCGGCGAGCGAAAGGACAGATCGTGGATGGTTTTTCTACTCGGGATGGTGTTGCTACTCCCGATCATCTTCGGGCTGGCGCAGGGTGGAGTGCGGGAAGCGAGCGCGCTGGCCGGAGTCTGGGGCGCGTTCGCCGCCTTCTACCTCCTCCAGTTCGCTGGCTCCGCCGGCGCGTGGATCCTGATGGCGATCACCCTCAGCGCGCTCATGGCGGCGACGCTGTCGTGGAATCCGATCCGGGTCATCGTCGGCACTCGCGTGCGACACCTCGACGCGACGGTGCCGCCAACGCCCGCCGAGCGCGCGGGGCTCGACCCCGCGAAGGAGATTGTCGTCGACAAGAACGCGGCGGTGGTTTTTGCGACGCTTCTGGAGCCTTCGCCAGAGGAGATGCCTCCGGTCGATCATTCGCTGATGGATGACTACAGCCTCGACGAGCAGCCGATGCTGCCAATCGAGAAGAAACGCGAGCGCAAGTCGAAGTCTTCCGTGGCAGCTCAGCATGCGGAGAAGGTGGCCGCCGAAATGGGAGTGACTGACGGCGACGGACTTTTGTTCACCGACGATGATCTGCCTTCGCCGGAGCTGCTCACGCCTCCGCCACCACGCAACGCCGACCTGGGGAAGCGCGAGCTCGACGCGATGGGCGTGAAGCTGATGGATGCCCTCCGCACCTTTCGGGTGGAAGGCGATCTCGTTGGCCGCACGACAGGACCAGTCGTCACGCAGTTCGAGGTGGCACCCGCCGCCGGAGTGAAAGTCCGCCAGATCGCGAATCTCTCCAACGATCTCGCGCTGGCGATGCGCGCACAGAGCATCCGCATCGTGGCGCCGATTCCGGGGAAGGGTGCCGTTGGTGTCGAAGTTCCGAATCCCACCGCCGAGATAGTGGCGTTCCGCGAGCTGATCGAGTCGCGCGAATTCATGAATGCCCGCGCAGCCCTTCCGATCGCACTCGGCAAGGATCTCGAGGGACGCCCGGTGATCGCCGATCTGGCGAAGATGCCGCACCTGCTCATCGCGGGAGCTACTGGCTCCGGCAAGTCCGTCTGCATCAACACACTCATCACCAGTCTCGTCTATCGTCACACGCCGACGACACTGCGCTTCCTGATGGTCGACCCGAAAATGGTCGAGCTCTCCGTCTACAATGTCCTCCCGCACTTGAGGCACAAAGTCGTTACCGACAACCGCGATGCGGCCGCCGTTCTCAAATGGGCGGTGCTCGAGATGCAGGACCGTTACGAGCTGCTCGCGGCCAACGGCGCCCGCAACATCCAGGATTTCAACCGCAAGGTCCAGGAAGGACAAAAGCTCAGGAACGCCAAGAGAAACGACGTAGCGTTCGAGGACCTGGAGTACAAGGGTGGAATCGTTCCGTACATCGTGCTCATCATCGACGAGCTGGCCGATCTCATGATGACGGTGCAGGGCGAGATCGAGACGCCGCTGGCGATGCTGGCGCAGAAAGCGCGCGCGATCGGAATCCACCTCATTCTGGCGACGCAGCGGCCGAGCGTGAACGTCATCACCGGCCTGATCAAGGCGAACTTTCCGAGCCGCATCGGATTTCGGGTTGCGTCGCAGGTCGACAGCCGCACCATCCTCGATGGCATCGGCGCCGAATCCCTGCTGGGCAACGGCGACATGCTCTTCATTCCGCCAGCGAAGTCAGAGCCGGCGCGGTTGCAGGGCGCGTACATCTCGAGCGAAGACACCGAGCGGCTTATGGGCTGGTACGAGCTGCGTCGCGAGCAGCGCAAGGCCGCGTTCGAGGCACAGGGTCTGATCGTCGACGATACTCCGAATGAGCCGGACATCATAGAATCGATCCGTAAGAAGGAAGCCGAGGAGGCGAACGGCGGCGATGGCGACAATCTCGACGACGCGGATCGGGACAAGCTGTTCCGCGAAGCCGCCGAGGTCGTGATCCAGCACCAGCAGGGTTCGACATCGCTGCTGCAACGTCGGCTCAAGGTGGGGTACGGACGCGCGGCGCGTATCATCGACCAGCTCCACGCAGCGGGAATTCTCGGTCCGCCCGACGGGTCCAGGCCGCGCGACGTTCTGGCCGGTCTGGCCGACC
>JALYKM010000297.1 GCA_030774785.1 Gemmatimonadota bacterium | reverse complement strand
GGCTAAGTCGGCGGAGCAGGAAACTCGACAACTCGCGCCGACCGCGCCACCAAAAGCGCTATCGCCTCCCCGCGCCGAAAAAGCCGTCCCCGGCCTCGGCACCAACATCATAGACGACGATATTCCGTTCTAGCCAGCGAAAGCGTCCCGCCGAAGAGCGCGTGCGTAATTTAAGAATTACGCCCGATCGTCTCGGGCCAGTCAGATCAAACCCTTAGCAGGATGTTGAAAAAAGTTCTTTCCTTGGTTTCGTTAGCATGATTCTCTCGCGTTGAAGCAAGACGGATCGGAATAATGCGCGGGATGGATGAGAGATCAGGGTTGCTATTTTCATACGTCGATCTTGAGGGGCGGGTTCGGGGTTCGCACCCACTGCGCGCGATCCGCCTCATTGTGAACGAGGCATTGAGCGTTCTGACCGCGAGGTTTGAGGCGCTTTACTCGCCCTTCGGGCGACCCTCGATCCCGCCCGAGCAGTTATTACGGGCAATGCTTCTGCAAGCGTTCTACTCGATCCGCTCCGAGCGGCAGTTGATGGAGCGGCTCGACTTCGACCTGTCTTTCCGCTGGTTCGTCGGGCTCGGCATCGACGATGCTGTTTGGGATCACTCGACCTTCTCCAAAAACCGCGACCGACTCCTCGATGGCGATGTCGCCGCAGGCTTTTTGTGCGCTGTGCTGGAGCGGCCCAAGGTGAAGCGGCTCTTGTCGACCGAACACTTCTCGATTGACGGCACTCTCATCGAGGCCTGGGCCTCGATGAAGAGCTTCAAAGCAAAGGAACCACCGCAGGATGATTCGAAGAGTGATCCAGATGAGCGCCCAGCTACAGAGGGACGCAACGCCGAAGTCGACTTCCACGGCGAGAAGCGCTCGAACGAGACACACGCCTCGACGACCGATCCGGACGCACGGCTCTACCGCAAAAGCCCAGGACAGGGCGCGAAGCTGTGCTTCATCGGCCACGTTCTCATGGAGAACCGCGGCGGCCTTGTGGTCGATGCCGAACTCACCCGCGCCACCGGTTACGCCGAGCGGTATGCGGCGCTGGAGATGATCAAGGGCGTGACCGGCGAGGATGGGACGACGCGACGCATCACGGTTGGCGGCGACAAGGGCTTCGACACAGCGGACTTTGTGATGGAGTTGCGGGAACTCGGTGCCGTGCCGCATGTCGCACAGAACACAAAGGGCCGCCGCTCGGCCATCGACGGGCGCACGACGCGCCATCCCGGCTATGCCGTCAGCCAGCGCATCCGCAAGCGGATTGAAGAGGTGTTCGGCTGGACAAAGACGGTCGCAGGCCAAAGGAAGACGCGATTTCGGGGCCTGCCACGTGTGCGATGGGCCTTCACCTTCGCCATGGCGGCCTACAATTTGATCCGTCTCCCTAAGCTCCTCGGAGCGATAGTGGCATGACCTATACGTTTCACGTCGTTGTCGAACGTGAGGCCCATCAATGGCGCGCCTACTGCCCCGCCTTCGAAAGCTATGAAGCCTCAACCGGAGGTCAAACGCGGGAAGAAGCCCTGGCCCACATCCATTCCGTCCTATTTATAAATCTCGAGCAGATCTTAGCCCAGGGAGCACCGGTTCCTGTGGATGTCGAAATTCCCAATGGCACCCTGATTTCAGTAGAGATCTGAGCCACCGACCGGATTTTTCAACATGCTGTTAAGCGCAATCCGGACAAAGTGGTGCAGGAGCTCGACAAGCGGCTGCGGGCCGACCTTCGCAAGACCGGTGATTTCAGCCGTGTTCACCCGATGCCACAATCCGGGCAAGACGTGGCCGACGATCTCGATGCGCGGCTCGTAGTGCTATCACTTGACCACACGTACAGCAAAGAGCCTGGAAGTGGCGCAGAGGCTGCCGCGAAGGCGATCCTTGAGGCGCGCGGCAGCACACCGCGCCTCTACCGTAACACGCTCGTGTTCCTCGCCGCGGACAAAACACGATTGCAGGATCTCGACGAGGCCGCTCGCCGCTTTCTTGCCTGGGAGTCGATTGTCGCTGAGCGGGTGACTCTGAATCTCGACCCGCATCAGATGAAGCAGGCTGAAACTCAGAAGGCTACTGCCGACGGCGCCGTGACAGCGCGTCTGCCGGAAACATATCAATGGCTTCTGGTGCCGGAGCAGTCTTCGCCACAGGCGGCGGTCGAGTGGCAGAGCGAGCGGCTTTCGGGGCAGGACGCGTTGGCCGTGCGCGCGAGCAAAAAGCTGCGAAGCATTGATCGATTGATTACGGGCTTTGCCGCGACGCCGCTACGGATGGAGCTGGACCGAGTG
>JALYKM010000296.1 GCA_030774785.1 Gemmatimonadota bacterium | reverse complement strand
GCGGACCTGGTGGTTACGTTGCAGCGATCCGCGCCGCCCAGCTGGGCCTCAACACAGTTTGCATCGAGATGGACAAGACGCTCGGCGGCACGTGCGTCAACGTCGGGTGCATTCCATCCAAGGCGCTACTCACATCATCGGAGCACTACGAGTTCGCGCGGCTGCACGCGGCGGAGCACGGCGTGACGATCGGTGACGTGAAGGTGGATCTGCCGACAATGATGAAGCGGAAGGACACCGTTGTCGGCCAGAACACGAAGGGAATCGAGTTCCTGTTCAGGAAGAACAAGATCACCTGGGCGAAGGGGCGCGCGACGCTCAAGAAGGGCAACGTCGTCGACGTCGCTGGTCAGGATGGCAAGACGGAGTCGTATCGCGCGAAGAACGTCATCATCGCGACGGGATCTGTTCCGATCGAGCTGCCGTTCCTCAAGTTCGACGAGAAGCGCGTGCTGTCCAACATTGGCGCTCTGACGATTCCTGGTGTGCCGAAGCATCTACTCGTCATCGGCGGCGGCGTAATTGGACTCGAGCTCGGATCAGTCTGGCGCCGGCTCGGCGCCAAGGTCACGGTCGTCGAGCTGATGCCGACGATTCTTCCGGGGAACGACGAAGAGATCATCAAGGAAGCCGACAGGGTTTTCCGTAAGCAGGGCCTAGAGATTCGCGTCGGATCGAAAGTCACGGGCGCGAAGATCGAAGCGAATCGGGTTCTCGTCGACGTCGAGAAAGATGGAAACAAGGAGACGATCGAGGCGGATTACGTGCTCGTGTCGGTCGGTCGCAAACCGGCGCTGACGGGAATCGATGCCAGCGCGCTCGGTCTCAAGCTCGGGAAGCGCGGTGAGATTCTAGCCGATCCACAGATGCGCACCAACATTCCGAATGTGTACGCGATCGGAGACGCAGTTGGCGGCAAGCTCCTCGCGCACAAAGCACAAGAAGAAGGCGTCATTGCCGCGGAGGTTATCGCCGGTCACAAGGTGCAGATGGACTACAAGTCGATGCCGTCCGTCGTGTACACCTGGCCCGAGATCGCGACCGTCGGTCTGGCCCAGCACGAAGTCGAGGCGACCGGGAGGAAGCTCAAGGTCGGCAGATTCCCCTTGTCTGCCAACGCACGCGCGCGCACATCGGGCGAGACGACCGGGTTCATCAAGTTCATTGCCGACGCTGAGACCGACGAATTACTCGGGTGCCACATGATAGGCGCGAACGTGTCGGAGATGATCCAGGAAGCGGTGCTGGCGTTCGAGTTCCGCGGGTCGTCGGAGGACATCGGCATCACCGTGCACTCGCACCCCACGCTCACCGAAGCGGTGAAGGAAGCCGCGCTCGGCGTACTCGGCAGATCGATACACATCTAAATGTCCCCCAGCGCTATCATCAGGCCCATGGTCGCGGCCGATCGCAGCGGCGTCTTCAGGATTCTCGAGAACGCCGGGAATTTTACGCCCGAGGAAGTCGCGACCGCGCTGGAGTTGATCGACGAGTGGCTGGAGCTCGGTGAGCACAGCGGCTATCTCACCTACGTGCTCGAATCACAGGGAGAGGAATCGTCGGACGTGCTCGGTTACGTGAGCTTTGGCCCGACGCCGCTTACGGAATCGACATACGACCTGTACTGGATTGCGGTCGACAAGTCGAAGCACCGCGCCGGCGTAGGAAAGAGGCTGATGAAGTTCACCGAGGAAGAGATCGTGCGCCGTGGTGGGAGACTACTCCTCATCGAGACATCATCGCAGGAGACGTACGGCGGGACGATTCAGTTTTACGAGAGGACTGGGTACGAGCTTGTCGGGAAGATCAAGGAGTATTACAAGCCCGGCGACGACAAGCTGATTTTCGTGAAGCGGGTCGGAATGGCTCTCGATGACACTGCCGCGCAACCTGCCCCGAAGAGCGAGCCCTCAGCAACAATCTCTGTTCAAGCCGAGGCGGCACCCGCGAGATAGATAGAGTACACGATCGAAACCCACATGCGCTAATCTCACGCTGAAACCTCGGCGGGATGACGCGCGTACGCTGAGCCATGAGCGCGATTTGCCTGACAATTTTTTCATTCCTTTCGGCATCAATTGGTGCGACGCCTGATTTCCCAGCGTACGTAGGGAACTATCGACTCTCTGCAAATGAGACAATCGCCATCGCCGAGTGGGAGCTCGACCCGAGCTCGCCGCATGTGTTGGCGTTCACCAACCTGAAAACCGGCCGAATCGGCGTGCTAACCGAGGTTAGTAACGACGAGTTCTCACTTCGCGAAGGGCTGCTCGCGGGCTCTCAAGTAGCCGCGATCCGTTTCGTCCGATCGGGTGATCGTGTCATCGCGCTGATCTACGCGTCATCCGGCGGCCAGCCCCTTCGCGCGAAGCGCGTTGAGACCCGACGGGAAGAGCCGACTGTCGACGCCGGTGACGTGAGACTTGGCGCAACGCTCTACATGCCCGCGAGGGGTGGACCGTTTCCGGTGATCGTGATCGTTCCTGCGGGTGCGGTGGGGCGGACGGCCGCGGCCACATTTCCCAATTTTTTTGTCGCAGAGGGTTTTGGCGTGCTGGTATACGACCGCAGGCCCGGATCCGCGCAATTCACGACGTACGCAGCGGACGCAGTTGCGACGGTCGAGTACCTGCGACGGCGCGCTGACGTCGACGCGCGAAACATCGGCTTGTGGGGTCACAGTCAAGGCGGCTGGGTATCGCTCGTCGCGGCTTCCCAGTCACGCGCAATCTCGTTCGTGATCGATCACTCCGGTATGCTGTTACCGGCCTGGCAACAGGAGCTTTACCGGCTTGCCGCTGAAGCCCGGGCGGACGACGTCGCGCGAGAGGACGTGGTGAGAGCGCTCGCATTTGAAGAGCGCCTGATGAAGGTCGCGGCAAAGGGAGAGGGATGGCTTGAGGTCGCAGAGACGATGCGCGCGGATGAGAAGGCGTCCTGGATGGAGCTGGTCTACAAGCCGGGCTCGCTCGATGAGTTGCAGCGGGTGTGGCGGAACGACTTCAGTTTCGATCCGCAACCGTTCGCTGGGCGCGTGCATCAGCCTGTGCTTGCGCTATTCGGTGGTCTCGACAAGTCGACGCCTATTGAATCGGCCGCCAACCTGGCGAACGCGATGCCCGACCGAGAGAAATTGACAATCGAGTTTTTCCCCACCGCGAATCACGCTTTTCTGGAAGCCAAGACCGGTGGTAACGCTGAAATACCGACACTCAGCCATTTCGCACCGGGGATGTTCGCCTCAATGCACCGATGGTTGCGTGCGAACATCCGCGTTCAGTGAGAACGGCGGCCTAACATACGTTGCGGCTGACAAGCACTTTTCAGATGCGGCTTCGCCGCAATGGTTGTAACGTGCTTGCAGCTGAACTAAGGCGTTAGATGGCGATCGGGCCTCGGTTACACGCAGCATTCGCGAATCTGCGGCCTCGAGCGCCTGTGAAAGTCAACACATTCCCACTTATGACAACGATCTCAAAGAGCAATAAGCTTGTCACGCTGATCAATGTCTTCACCGGCGCGCCCGCCCATCAGCAGGAACTCTTAGATCTACTCGCGCGCGCAACCGAAACCTCAGTGCGCCATGCGCCGGGTTTTTATTTCTGCTAGTCTGCATCGCAGCCTCGACGGCACCAAGGTCGTGATGTACGCCCAATGGCGCAGCATCGAGGACTACCAGGCGATGCGCGAGAATCCGGCGCCACTTCCGTATCTGCAGCAAGCGCTTGCGCTGGCCAAGTTCGAGCCTGGGATGTACAAAGTAGTGGAGACCTACTCCCCAGTTGACTAGACCGGGGATGTTGCAGAGGGAAGAAGCATGAGCAGGATCAGAAAGGCGGCCATCTAACGTATGTTGCGGAGCCTAGTCCTACCTTCGCTCGCGTTACTTGCAACGCTTCCGACGTGCTCCAAGGATGTCAATAGTCCCGTTGACCATGTCGGAATAAGCCTTGGACTTCGGGGCATGACCGAAATGGGACTGGGCGCGGCTGAGTCAGCCCGCCAATTCCTTGCGCAACGCGGGTGCGACGCGGGTGCCGAGCGCTTCGATGGCTTGCATTAGCTTAGCATGGGGTAAGGAGGCGGCGTTCATTTGAAAACTGATGCGAGAGATGCCCCCCAATGCTTCGCTATGTCGCAAGATCTTCTCTACCACCTCGTCGGGGCTGCCAATCAGCAGCGCGCCCCGTGGACCTCGCTGAGCGTCGAAACCGGCACGAGTTGCGGGAGGCCATCCTCGCTCCTTCCCGATGTCGGTGAACGCACGAGCGTAGCCAGGAAAGAAGTCATCGGCCGCCTCTTGCGTCGACGCTGCGACATAGCCGAGCGAGTGCACGCCGACCTTCAGTTGATCGGGCGAGTGACCCGCACGCTGGCCTGCTTCCCGGTAGAGATCGACGAGCGGACGGAAGCGGTGCGTTTCCCCGCCTATGATGGCGACCATCAAGGGGAGTCCGAGCACGCCGGCTCGGACGAAGGATTGCGGGGTCCCACCAACCCCCAGCCATATAGGTAAAGGATCCTGCACCGGTCTTGGATAGACGCCCTGGCCCGTCAGAGCAGCTCTATGTTTGCCGGACCAGTGGACGTGCTCGTTCTCACGGATCTTGAGCAGCAGATCCAGATTCTCGGCGAACAGTGAGTCGTAGTCCTCCAGTCGGCGGCCGAATAGGGGGAAGGAATCTATGAACGAGCCACGGCCGACGACCATTTCCGCCCGGCCTTGGGACAACAAATCCAGAGTGGCGAAATTCTGAAAAACTCGCACCGGGTCGGCCGAGCTCAGGACCGTCACCGCGCTGGTGAGACGAATGCGGCTCGTTCGTGCCGCCGCGGCTGCGAGAATGACGGCAGGAGCGGAGTCCAGGAAGTCCTTGCGATGATGTTCTCCGATTCCGAAGACATCGAGTCCAACCTGGTCGGCGTGTTCGATCTCCTCGATCAGGTTACGCAGACGCTCCGCTGCACTGACCGCCCGGCTGGTGTCATCGTGCGCCGCCGCGAAGCTATCAATGCCGATCTCCACTCATCGCCTCCGCGCGCAGTTTTCTCCCGCGGTAAGGTGCAGCGCACCGACGCTCGATGTGTCGGCTACTTCGGCGAGCCATCCCACCTGACCCGCCGTCAATCGCGTGCGCTCCTCGCCGACGGAGATGGCGCCATCCAGAGCATATAAGAACCCGTTGTACGAATCGGGCAGCTCCTGCTCGAACCGGGCGCCCGGTTGCAACCGAAGGTCGACCAGCGTCACGGGGACGTAGTTGTGGGTCGTGGCACGCGCGGATCCGGAGCTTCCGCTGTAAACGCGCGCTTCCACGCCCGGCTCTCGTCGCGCGGGCGCGGCGTCGCGCGCGATGTGCTCGAATCGCGGCGCGGCCCAGCGGTCATGCTGTGGGAGCGTCAGCCACAACTGCAGTATGCGACTCTTTTCCAGCGGCACCACGTTCTCATTGTGAATCACGCCACTTCCGGCCGTCATCCACAGCACGTCCCCTGTCCTAAGCGTTCCTTCATCGCGGTCGCGCAGCTCTCCCTCCACGACGAACGTCACCGTCTCGAAGCCGCCGTGCGGATGCGCGCCGCCCGCCTCGCGCCCCGGCTCGAGATCGATGCGGTCGTCCATGAGCACAATGAATGGATCGTTGTGCAAGAATTCGTTCGGGTCGACGACGCTAGCAGCGGTGTGTCCGTCGCCGATGAAGCCTGGCGAGGGAGGCGCGGTCGTCACGACACGTCCGATTTCGCGATTAGCCGACATGGTCATGCGGCGATGGTAGTGTTCGGGCGTCGACGCAGTGCGAGATTCGCGAAGCCGCCCACGATGCCCACGGCCAGCACGATCAATGTGCCCGTCGTCGTCCAGCGATTCGCGATTCCCAACCAGGCATCGAGCGAGTAGAGACCATATCCGGTG
>JALYKM010000295.1 GCA_030774785.1 Gemmatimonadota bacterium | reverse complement strand
CTGTCAGGGTTCGAGGTCGCCCTCGCCCCGACCTTCCGCGAGGACTTCCGGGAGTCGCTCTACCGCCTGGTTGGGACGTTGACCGCAACCGGCGTCACGGTATTCATGACCGCGGAAGTCTCCGAGGGATTCTCCGACGCACGCTTTACAACGGAGAAGGTGTCGTTCATCACCGACGAGATCATCATCCAACGGTACGTCGAGATCGAAGGAGAGCTCCGGCGAGTGATGGCGGTGATCAAGTTGCGCGGGAGCGACCATAGTCACGAGTTCAGGACGTACGAGGTCACGGCTAAGGGAGTGGTCGTTGGTGGTCCACTCACGGAGTACGACGGAATCATCACCGGTGTGCCCACCTTGCGCGCGAAACCGATCCGGGCAAAACGAAGCAAATAGAGCCGAATGAGTTCCCGAAGCCGGCCTGGTACGGCACGCGCGACCGAGCTTTCCATTCAGGAAGCGTTGCGGCGCTGCATGCAGCAAGCCCCGCTGCCATTCGCCATTACACGCGGCGCGGAGCACACGCTCGTCTACGCCAATTCCGCCTTCCGCCGCCTGGCCGGCGTCGCCGACGGCGAAGCGCTTGGCGCACCAATAGCCAACGCGTTCACCGCGACTGAAAGAAGAGCGCTGAGCTCAATTCTCGATCGAGCATTTCGCGATTGCGTCGAGCTATTGGATGAGCGCATCGACGCGTCGAGCGAGAGAGCGAGTGGCTGGCAATGCAGTGTGTGGCCCGTGATCGCGCACGACGGGCGGGCCGAGGCCCTCGGCATCCAGATTCGCGAGTCACGCCCGCCGGACGATGCGCTCGACCTTCAGCGGCAGGTTGCCGAGCAAATGCTCCTCGGTGCGCTGCGCGAACGCGGTTTCGCCGACGATGCCGAGGCCGCGCGGCGTCGGGCAGCCTTCCTGGCTGAGGCCGGTCGCCTGCTCGCCGAATCTGTGGATCAGTCCACTACGCTGGTTGCCCTTACCAGGCTCGCGCTTCCCACTCTCGGTGCGTGGTGCATCGTGGACATTCTCGAAGAAGGTGACGCTGTCCGCCGCCTTGGCATCTACCACCCTGATCCGGAGAAGCAGAGGCTCGCGCAGGAACTGGAAGTAAGCTGGACGGCTCAGTCCGACGATCCGTTCGGCGCACCCGCGATGCTGCGGGACACACGAACGCTCGCCATCACCGACGACATCGAGGCTACGCTCGCGGCTGCTGCGCACAGTCCGGATAACCTGCACATCCTGCGTCAGCTCGGGATTGGATCTCTCCTGACGGTGCCGCTCGTTGCGCGGAAGAGGCTGCTGGGTGCCATCACCTTCGTCAGTGCGCAACGCCCCCTTTCGTATAGCCCGGAGGACGTGCAGCTCGCTGAAGACGTCGCGAGCCGAGGGGCGCTTGCACTCGACAACGCGCAGGTGTACGACCTCGCGCTGGTGCTCCAACGGAGCGCCGAGACGGCGAACCGGGCGAAGACAGCGTTTCTGGCTGCGATGAGCCACGAGCTGCGCACGCCACTCAATGCCATAGGCGGCTACATCGATCTTCTCGACATGGGCCTGCGGGGGCCCGTGACCGAGAATCAGCACGCCGACTTCGCGCGGGTGAAAACCAATCAGCAGTACCTCGCCCTCCTCATCACCGAAATCCTCAACTTCGTGCGAGTCGGAAGCGGCGGCATCTCTTACGTTGTGGGCGACGTCAACGGTTGTGATGCGCTCAGGCACGCCATCGAGCTGATCGAGCCACTCATCGGGCAGAGAGGGCTCGTCTTCGACGGGATCTCAGGCGACCTGAGCATCGTCGCACGCGCCGATCCGGAAAAAGTGGCTCAGATTCTGGTTAACCTGCTCTCCAATGCCATCAAGTTCACACCGGCAGGCGGGCACATCAGCGCCGAGTGCACCGCAGTGGACGACAAGGTCACTCTATGCGTCAGCGACACGGGGCCCGGCATTACCACGGAAAAACTGGAAGCCATCTTCGAGCCATTCGTCCAGTTGAAGGAGGGTCTCGCCGATCGGGGGAGCGGCGTTGGGCTAGGATTGGCGATAAGCCGCGATCTCGCCCGGGCAATGAATGGCGATCTCACCGTCGAGAGCACCATGGGAGAAGGAGCGCGTTTTACGCTTGTCCTTCCGCGCGCGAGCGAACCCAAAGAGGCTTGAGAAGCCGGCTCGGAACAGATGGCGACTAATAATCGGTAGCATACATGGCGGGCCTTGAACTCGTTCTGCTGCTCCTTGCCGTCTCCGCGGGACTGCGCCTGCTCGCCCAGCGGTTAACGGTCCCTTATGCTGCCGTCCTCGTGGTTGGCGGCCTCCTCCTCGCACTCATCCCGGGACTACCGCGAGTCACGCTGCCGCCAGAGGTCCTGTTCCTCGTTTTCATCCCACCGCTTCTGTACGCGGGGGCGATTTCTTTTCCTCTTCGTGACTTTCGGCGCGAGATCGGCCCGATCGTCCGCCTCGCGGTCGTCATGGTGCTCATCTCGACGGCCGCCGTCGCTGTCGTCGCGCACAGGCTGCATCCATCGTTCACCTGGGCGGCCGCGGTCACGCTCGGTGCGATCGTCTCTCCCCCCGATCCGGTGGCCGTACTTTCGATTATGCGCTCGGTGCGCGCGCCGCGAGCGATCATGACCATCCTCGAGGGCGAAGGCCTCGTCAACGATGCGACCGCGCTCGTGACCTATCGGCTGGCCGTCGCCGCCGCCGTCACCGGCGCGTTCTCGCCATCGCAAGCAGCCGTACAGTTTCTCGTGGGGGGCGGCGGCGGGATCGCGATCGGCCTTCTGATCGGGGCGATCGTCGTGCGCGTGCATCGCGTCACCAGTTTGGTGCCTGTGGTATCGAGCACTGTGTCACTGCTCACCCCGTTCGCATCCTACCTGTTGGCTGAGCACCTTGGCGCGTCGGGAGTCCTATCGGTGGTCGCCACCGGCATGTATGCCGCCCGGACGGTGCCCAAAGTCTTTGACCCCGCGACGCGGCTGCAGATTGCCGCCATGTGGACGATCGTCACCTTCATGCTCGAAAGCCTCGTCTTCATTCTGGTAGGCCTCGAGCTCCCCTACGTCGCCCGCGCGTTCGACCGCTTCCCGTTCTCAATGCTCCTCCGAGAGGCGGTGGTGGTGAGCCTGTGCGTGGTGCTCGTGCGGCTCGTGTGGGTGGTGCCGAGCGCTTACCTCTTCAGGGCCCTCGTCCGCTGGATCCGGCGCGGCCAGGAGCCGCTCCCGACGTTGCGTTCGGTCCTGTTCGTCGCGTGGGCCGGGCTGCGAGGCGGCGACTCGCTCGTGCTTGCGTTGTCGCTGCCACTGCAGACCGCATCCGGAGCACGATTCCCGGCCCGCGACCAGATCGTCTTCATCACCTTTTGCGTCATCTTCATCAGCCTCGTTCTGCAGGGGCCCACCCTCGCGCCATTCGCGCGGCGGCTCGGCATTGGCGCCGACGAGGAGAAAGAAGCAACAGAGGATGCACACGCACGACTCGCCGCTGCCGAGGCAGGGCTGCAAACGCTCGAGGAACCGGCGATCGCGAACTCGCAATTCCCCGAGGTCGTGCGCTATCTCCGGCAGCGTCATCGACAGCGTGCGCGACGGTGGGCGGCTCGCGAAGCGACGCCTCACGAGGGTGAGCCTGAGGATATCGCACACAACCACTTCACCCCAGCCCCCTCCCACGAGGCAGCGGCGATCGACGAGCGCCGTGCCGCCGAGTACCGCCGCGTTCGTTCCGCGATGCTCCGCGCCGAACAGGAATCAGTCCTCCGGCTTCGCGACAGCGGCGTGATCGCGGACGATGTCATGCGCCGCATTCAGCGTGAGCTCGATCTCGAGACTATGCTCCTGGAGACGAGCGACCCGGTGAGCGAGACGGTCAGTGAAGTCCCGTCCGCGATCGACGCGACATCACGTTGACCTGATTGACATGGTTTGGGGTGACTATCCAGGCGAAGCGGTACGCTCCGGTCTCCGCCAGACCGGCCTCTGATGTACCGGGCGTGCCTGGATAGCAAGGAGCTCCGCGTAGTAGGCGATGATTCGCGCCTGAACTGACTGTTTCGTGTCGTTCGCCGAAGCCTCGAAGGGAGCGTAGCGCGTACTCTCTCCGGTGTCGAGCCGGAACCACCACCATGGCGCCATCCCCGCCTGACTGGGCACCTCGACCGAACAGAAGAATTTGCGCCCTGCATCCACGAACTCGAATTCCTTCATCACTTTGTCCCTTGATCGCATGATTGAATCTACCTCATGGACCAGGGTTATTCGCCCCATCGGTCGACTTTTCACGCGAAAACTCCTACAAGAAACCGCTACTAGCCCTTACATACCACAGTCGATACTTCCAATCGACAGCAATCGACACAGGTCCGCATTATGGCCTCTATGTTGGCGGATTCTTCGCACGCGGCGCGGCACAAGATTGAGGGCGAACTGACATCGGGATCCCTCGTCAGGTTTTTCCTGGTCATGCTTCGTTACTTATCGTGGAGGCTTAAATGAGCACAGACGCACGCACCGGAACGTCGGTCACGTGTTCGGTCGCGCCCATACTGTCAGTTCGGAATGGCGCGCGAGCGGTTGAGTTCTACAAGGCGGCATTCGGCGCGATCGAGGTCTACCGGGTGGAGGATCCCGGCGGTTCGGTGGTGTCTCGGCTGTCCGTTGACGGTGCGGAGTTTTGGCTGAGTGACGAGTCTCCTGAGCATGGGAACTACAGTCCAGAGTCATTGGGTGGTGGTACTGTTCGGATGATCTTGACCGTGCCCGATCCGGATGCGGTGTTTGCGCAGGCGCTTGCGGCGGGTGCCCGAGCGGTCGTCGCAGTAGAGGAAGCGTATGGGTGGCGCTTGGGCCGTGTGGTCGATCCATTCGGCCATCACTGGGAGATCGGACATCCGCTTGCGGCGTAGACTATCGCTGCTGAACGAGATTGAAACTGATCTCGAGGCGTATCGTGTCTGCGACGCTCAGCAGCACCGGCACGCGCGGCTGCTCGATCTGAATATCGTCGAAGGTGAACGCGGTCGCCGCGGAGCCCACAACGCGGCTGGCCTCGAACTGCGCTGTGCCCTTCCAGATGGTGGGTCGTGTAACGCCGCGGACGGTGAGGTCGCCGGTCATTTCGATAGGGAGGGTTCCCGAGGTCGGAAACGGAAGAGTAACTCCGCGCACATCGGTGGGAACCAGCACGATCGTCGGATACTGCTCTGCGTCGAGCAGCCGTCCGCGCACGAAACCGTCGCGACGATCCTTGTCGCTCACAAAAGTCCCCGCGTTCACGACAAACTTCGACTCCTGTCGAATGACCTTTCCACTCGAGTCGAACGTAATCGTGCCAGCGATGCTCTTCGTCTCACCAACAGCATCGTTCGGAAAGTCATGTCCGACGAGGCGCTCGCGGACTCGGTAGCGGGCAGCATTTCCGGTCGGTGCGAGAACGAGACGAAACAGCGCGCCCCGTACGGACCCGACGGACGGGGAAAATTGTATCGCCGCGACGTTTCTCGACGGCACCGAGTGCGCGAAGGCCGTCTGCGGCTCGTCGCGTGAGCACGCGAGCATTGGCATTGCCGCAAGTGCCACATGTGTCGCGCGCTGGCCGATCATCTGAATATTCATATGCGCCCTGCTCTTCCGAGTTGAAGTGACGATGATCTCGTTGGGGCGTGACTTCAGGGCCGAGCTATCATCGTGGTTGATTCATCCCGCACTTCAATAGAATAGCCCGGGGACGTCCGTCCCACGCCTGTCTTGTTCTGAATTGCACTACGGAGTCATGAACGAAGGGTGCGCTATCATGAATGGCTGGCCGCGAGCCCGGCGAGCACGCCGCGCATATAGGCGAACGACTGCTTCATTCCCGGCATCGGATCGTCTGCGTCGATCTCATACTCCAGGTTGACGTAGCCGGGGTATCGGATTGCTTGTAGCCCCCGGAAGATTTCCGCGATCGGCATCCGTCCCTCGCCGACGATGCACTGACTCTCCATCACGTTCAGGTCGCGAAGATCTTTCGCGTGCATGTCGAGGAGGCGCGGGCCGGCGTCGGCAACCGCGCGCACGACGTCGGTGCCGGTCCGCACCGTGTGGCCCATGTCGATGCAAAGCCCCATGCGCGGATCCATCCCCTGCAGTGCCTTCAGCGCGTCATAGGGCGACGGGAAGTTCTCGTCCCCGGGACCGTGATTATGTATGGCAAGCTTGATGTTGTACTGCCTCACGAACTTCTCGATACGCGGTAGCAGGCCGGGCTTGCAGGTGCCGACTATCACCGGCATTCCGGCGGCCTTGGCGTAGTCGAAGTACTTGCGTACGCCTTCGTCGGTATCCGTTTCGAAGGTGATCATGCCGCCGCCGACAATCTCGAGCCCGGCGGCCTCGATCTCCTGTCGCGCCGCGGCAATTTCCGCGAGCGAGGCGTCATACGGCAGATGAACCGATTTGAGATTGATGAACCCCACGCCGAGCGCTCTCGTCATTTGGACAGCCTGGGCGCGCGAGAAATTCCGCAGCGAATAGCTGGCAACGCCCAGCTTCACCCCGATATCCACGGCCGTCCTGGCGGCCGCCGCGCGGCGAGCCGGGCCTGGGATGGCGTTGGCTGTGGCGCACTCGGTGAGCGCCACGCCAGCGGCGCTGAGGGCGGCGAATTTGAGAAAGGTGCGGCGTGGCACGTCCTGATTGGGCATTGCTCTCCTCGCTGGATTCAAGTCAACCGATACGCACGCTTGGCAAGTTCGTATGCCAGAGCTCTTGCCATTTCCCGCGCGTCGGGCATGTCGATCACGTGACGTGCGACGAGGCCGCCGAGATAGTTCGCGTCCACGCGCCGAGCGAGATCGTGTCGAGCCGGGATCGAGCAGAATGCGCGCGTGTCGTCAGTGAACCCGGCCGTATTCTCAATCCCCGCAGTCTCGGTAGTCTGCTGGCGAAAGCGCGTCAACCCTTCGATCGAATCGTGAAACCACCACGGCGCACCCAGCAACAGCGCTGGATAGTGGTCGGCGAGCGGCGCCAGCTCTCGGCTGTAGGTCGACTCGTCGAGCGTGAACACGATCAGCTGAAAGCGGGCGTCATTCCCGTACGCGTTCAGTAATGGGCGCAGGTTGCATGTGAATTCGGTCGCCACCGGGACGTCGCCGCCACGATCCGGGCCAAAGCGCCGATGCACAAACTCGTTGTGATCGCGCAGCGCACCCGCGTGCAGCTGCATCAC
>JALYKM010000294.1 GCA_030774785.1 Gemmatimonadota bacterium | reverse complement strand
CGTAATCGAGTCCGGAGAGGTATTCGGCGCAGACCTTCAAGTCCACACCGGTGGATTCATGGGCCTGCTCAGCCAGCTCTGGCAGGTGCTCGAGTCCCCAGTTGCGCGAGGCGATGAGTCCCGCGTGAGCGACCAGCGCCTCCTTCACGTCTGTTGAGCGCTGCGCGACCCATACCGCGAATACGAAAGGCTGCGCCGTCCACTCCTTCCAGGTCTGACCGAGATCGTAAACGTAGGGATAGCGCTCGCGGTGGTTGGAGCCAAGCACGAGGGCAGCGTCACCGATGACGAGGCGGGCATCAGCGTCATTCGAGCTGTCGACGACGACGTCGCGGATTTCCGCGTCCCCTGGAACGAATCGAGGCTTGGAATGCCAAACGTTCTCGAACAGCAGTTCGAGCAGGGCGACGCTGGTCATCGAGCTTCTGCTGACGATAACATTCCTCGACGTCAGCTCGCCGGCGGGCCGCTTCGAGAAGAGCATCACGCTCCGTACCGGGCCATCACAGGAGATCGCGAGGTCCGGCAACAGCAGATAACGCTCAGCGTCGCGCGCGTATTCCACCGCTGAAACGACACTGATGTCGAGCTCACCGGTGGCCATTCTGCGATTCAAGTCGGTTGGCACGCCATCAACCAGCTCCGCGGCGAGCTCTACGACGCCGCGGTCGATTGCCCCGTAAACCGGGTAGCAATTGATGTACGGGATCCGCCCGATTTTCATCAGGCCGCCACCGCGCCTGGTGTACAATCGAACACGCGCAGAATGTTGTAGAACGAGTCTCGCTCGGCGGGAGTCTTCCCCGCTGATCTGATGAGATCGAGAATCTCGTCCAGACTCAGGCCCTGCGCGGTGTGCGCACCTGCCTCGTGGTAGATCTTTTCGCGCACGACCGTTCCCTCGAGATCGTTCACGCCGAAGGCGAGCGAAGTCTGCGACAGGAAAGGCGTCACCATGATCCAGTGCGTCTTGATGTGATCGAAGTTGTCGAGGAATAGGCGGCCGGCAGCGAGGTTGCGGAGATCGTCGAAGCCCGTCGTCGCCGTCCCCTGCCGCCCCAGCTCGATTCCGAGCTCGTTGTTATCGGGGTGATAGGCGAGCGGGATGTAAGCGAGGAAACCGCCCGACTCGTCCTGGAGATCGCGCAGCATCGACAAATGCTCGACGCGATCCCGAATCGTCTCGACGTGGCCGTAAAGCATCGTGCAGTTCGAGCGGATTCCGAGACGATGCGCGGTCCGATGCACATCGATCCAGTCCTCGGCGGCGAGCTTCTTGTCGGCGATCGTCATGCGGACGCCTTTGCCAAAGACCTCAGCGCCTCCGCCGGGGAGAGTATCGAGGCCGGCTTCGCGCAGCGCGAGCAGCACCTCTTCGATCGACATCTTGTCGATGCGCGCGATGTGCGCGATCTCGACCGCGGTAAGCGCCTTGATGTGCACGTGTGGATAGCGTGCCTTGAGGCCGCGAAACATTTCGCCGTAGTACTGAAGGCCCGCCTTCATGTCGAGCCCGCCGACGATATGAAACTCCTTCGTCAAGCCAGCGGCCGCCGTCTCCGCCTCGGCGTACACCTGGTCGAGGGTGTAGTGGTACGCGCCCTGTTCCTTGGGCAGCCGCGCAAAGGAGCAAAAGACGCAGGTCTTACGGAGATAGCAGACGTTGGTCGGATTGATGTGCTGGTTTGCCGCGAATGTCACGACGTCGCCGTGCTTGCGTCGATTGGCGTAGTCGGCCAGCATCCCGATTCCAAGAAGATCGGGTGACGTGAAGAGGAGCTCGGCGTCGGAATGCGACAGTCGTGTGCCCGTCGCCACCTTCTCCCCGACAACTCGCAGATCGCGATCGCCGATCCTGCCGAGGTCGAGCGAGATCTCAGGAGTCATGTGCTCAGCTCTCGTAGCGCTTGATGGCGAGGGTGGTGTTATGGCCACCGAAGCCGAAGCTGTTGCTGAGAACGGCATTAACCTCGCGCTCGACGGAGGTGTTTGGAGTGTAGTTCAGGTCGAGCTCGGGATCAGGGTGGTGATAATTGATCGTCGGCGGGATGACGCCGTTTCCGACTACCAGAGAGCTGATGATCGCTTCGACCGCTCCCGCTGCTCCAAGCATGTGACCAGTGGCGGATTTTGTCGAGCTGACATTCACGTCCTTCGCGTGCTCACCAAAGACCGCCTTAATGGCGCGGGTCTCGTTGAAATCGTTGGCAGGCGTGGAGGTGCCATGGGCGTTGATGTACTGGATGTCCTTCGGCTCCAGACCCGCATCCTTGAGTGCGCGCTTCATCGCGCGCTGCGCACCCTCTCCGTCCGGAGCCGGGGCGGTGAGGTGATAAGCGTCGCCCGTGGCTCCGTACCCGACTATCTCCGAGTAGATCTTGGCGCCGCGAGCGAGCGCGTGCTCGAGCTCCTCGAGTATGAGGATTCCCGCGCCTTCGCCCATCACGAAGCCGTCCCGCGTCGCGTCAAAGGGACGAGACGCTGTTTCGGGGCTTTCGTTGCGCTCGGACAGAGCTTTCATGTTGGCGAACCCGCCGATCGCCATTGGAGTGACGGTAGCTTCGGCGCCGCCGCTGATCATGACGTCCGCGTCGCCGTATTGGATGGTCCGGTATGCATCACCTATCGCGTGAGCACTCGTCGCGCAAGCTGATACCGTGGCGTAGTTTGGACCTTTCGCGTTGAACTGCATCGAGACGATGCCGGCGGCGATGTCAGCGATGAACATGGGGATGAAGAAGGGAGAGATTTTCCCGACACCGCGCTCCCGATAGACATCGTGCTGCTCCTCGAAGCTCTTGAGCCCGCCGATGCCGCTGCCGATGATGACCCCGATCCGATCGGGATCCATTCCGTTGCGACCGTCGGCGAGTCCCGCATCGGTCATCGCCTGCCGCGCGCCAGCGACCGCGTACTGCGTGTACGGATCCGCCCGCTTTGCTTCCTTGCGATCCATGTAGTCGAGCGGGTTGAAGCCCTTCACTTCGGCGGCAAACCGCACCGAAAATTTCGATGCGTCGAACTTCGTAATGGGGGCGGTGCCCGACTTCCCTTCGAGCAGGGACCGCCACGTCGTCGCCACATCGTTACCGACGGGGGTGATCGCCCCCACGCCAGTGACGACGACTCGTCGCTTCATTACGCTCCGACCTTCTGGTTCAGATAGCCGAGCGCGTCACCCACGGTGCGCAGCTTCTCGGCATCCTCGTCGGGGATGTCGATGTTGAACTCCTTCTCGAACTCCATCACGAGCTCGACGATGTCCAGGCTGTCCGCACCGAGATCCTCGATGAAGCTCGCCTCGTTGGTCAGCTTTTCGCGCTCGACACCGAGCTCTTTCTCGATGATGTCTTTGACCTTGTCGGAATTGTCGGCCATTTGATGGATTTCCTCGGGTTTGTGTGGTGTCGTGTAATATACCTAACCGAATATCTGATACAAAGTTACATCACCATGCCGCCGTCCACGACGAGCACCTGGCCCGTGATGTACGAAGAAAGGTCCGATGCGAGGAAAGCCACCGCCGCTGCAACGTCCTGCGGTGTACCCAATCTTTCGAGTGCAATCTGTTTGCCGAGGGCTTCCCTGGCTTCCGGCGTCATGGCCGCCGTCATCTCGGTCTCTATGAATCCGGGGGCCACCGCGTTGACGAGGATGTTTCGCGAGCCCAGCTCCTTCGCGACGGACTTGGTCAGGGCAATGAGGCCGGCCTTGCTGGCGGCGTAATTCGCCTGACCCTTGTTTCCGATGATGCCGATTATGCTCGAAACGTTGATGATCCGGCCGCTACGCCGCTTCATCATGCCTCGGGAGACCGCCCGGATGGCGGCGAATGGTCCGCGCAGATTCGCCTCCAGTACTGCATCCCAATCGTCGTCCTTGAGGCGCATGACGAGATTGTCACGCGTGATTCCGGCGTTGTTGACCAGAATGTCGATCGAGCCGAACGCGGCTTCGACATCAGCGACGAGCTTGGCGACGGCAGCGGTATCGCTCACATCGCAGGCGAAGCCATGTGCGCCGTTACCGACTGCCGTCGCTGCGTCTTGCGCCTTCTGAAGGTCGCGGCCCACGACCGCCGCGCGGGCGCCGGATTTCGCCAGAGTCTCCGCGATTGCGCGGCCAATGCCGCGGGTGCTACCCGTGACCAGCGCGTTCTTGCCGCTTAGATCGATCTGCATCAGGAGACCATCTGCTGAAGTTTCTCGACGTCGGCCGCGGCTGCGCATGCAAACGTACGTGCTCCTTTCACGAGGCGGCCCATGAGGCCGGTCAGAACGTTGCCAGGGCCCATCTCGACGTACAGCGCATCGGGATACCTCCCGGCGATGTTTCTGATCTCGGTGGACCAGCGCACAGGAGATGTGAGCTGGCGAAGCAGGAGGTCCTTGGCATCGGCAGCGGTCATTGAAGCGTCCGCGGTTACGTTCGAGAAGACGGGGAAAACCGGATCAGTGAACGCTGAGGTCGCAATCGCATCGGTCAGGCCGACCATCGCGGGCTCCATGAGCGGTGAGTGGAAAGCGCCGCTCACCGGAAGCTTGATGGCTCTCTTGGCGCCGGCTTCCTTGGCGAGCTCCATCGCGCGCTCCACGCCGGCAATCTCGCCGGAGATCACAGTCTGTTCGTCCGTGTTGTAGTTCGCGGCGACCACCATACCTGCTTCTTTCGTGGCGCGCTTGCAGATCTCGTCGATCGGTGTCGTGGTCGCGCCGAGGATAGCGGCCATAGTGCCGGGCCGCGCGGTGCCGGTGTCGAACATGAGGTCGCCGCGCCTTCTCACGAGGCGAGCGGCTCCGGGCAGGCTGACGGTATCAGCCGCGTGATAGGCGGTGAACTCACCGAGAGAGTGGCCTGCGGCTGCACGGACATATGGGCGCAAAGCGTCCTTCGTGAGCGCCCAGACGGCTGCTCCGTGCGCGAACAGAGCGGGCTGCGCGTTTCGCGTTGCGGTGAGCTCCTCGACTGGTCCCTCGAAGCATAGGCGGCTCAAGTCGGCCCCGAGCGCGGCATCAACCTCCCCAAAAACACCGCGCGCGACCGGGAACGCGTCCGCCAGGTCTTTCCCCATTCCCGGCTTCTGCGAGCCCTGGCCGGGGAAAAGGAGTACGATGTCCACCGCTTAGAAGCGGATGACCATCGACGCCCAGGTGAAGCCGGCGCCGAATGCGACCATCATAACGGTCGAGCCGTCCTTGATCCGTCCGGACTCGATCGCCTCGTTGAGGGCGATTGGAATCGACGCCGAAGATGTGTTGCCGTAGCGGTCTACGTTGACGTACACCTTGTCCATCGAGATGCCGGAGTGCTTCGCAGTCGCTTCGATGATGCGGACGTTCGCCTGATGGGGGATGAGAAGATCGATATCCGAGCCCGTCAGGCGCGCCCCGTCGAGGGCTCGGTCAGCGGCATCGGACATTGAACGCACGGCGTGCTTGAACACCTCGCGCCCGGCCATGCGAACCAGATGCGAGCGCTTCTCGAGGACTTCAGCGGACATCGGCGTCGTCGCTCCGCCATCGGGTCGATAAAGCAGGTCTGCCAGCTTGCCGTCGCTCCGCATGTAGCCCGACAGGATCCCCTTCCCCTGCTTGCTGCGCTTGAGAACGGCGGCGCCGGCGCCGTCTCCGAAAAGCACGCAAGTGGATCTGTCCTTCCAGTCCACGATCGCGCTCATTTTCTCGGACCCAATCACCAGAGCCGTCTCGGCCGTCCCCGACATGATCAGGCCCTCGGCGGTGCTCATGGCATACAGCCACCCGGAGCAGGCGGCACCGATGTCGAATGCGGCCGCTCGTGTTGCGCCGAGCTCGGCCTGAATATCGACCGCGGTCGAGGGAAGGAGCCGGTCGGGTGTCGCCGTGCTGAGGACGATCACATCGATCTCGCCGGGATGAACCCCGGCGACGTCCATTGCTTTGCGAGCGGCATCGGCAGCCATGGAGCAGGTGGTCTCGCCATTTCTTGCCAGCCGCCGCTCGACTATCCCGCTTCGCTCGAAGATCCACTCGTGCGAGGTCTCGATGCCGATGGACGCGAAGTCATGATTCGTCATCACGTGGGCGGGTAGTCCGCGCCCGGTTCCGACCACGGCCGCGATTGGTCGCTTCATGCTGACTGCGCTACCGCGTTGATCACGGGTGCGGCTGCCTCGAGCTTCTTGCCGATCTGATCGTTCATGCGCGTCTCCACGGCTCGAACCGCAACATTGATGGCGTTCTTGATGGCGCGCGGCGGGGAGTTGCCATGACAAATGATGCTCACGCCGCGAACCCCGAGAAGCGGGGCACCTCCGTAAGCTGTGGAATCGAACCCTTTGAGGGCGGATCTCACGTCCTCGGCGTTGATGCCGGGATGCTCGGTGAGCATGCGAACGATCATCGGCGCGACGGCTTCGTAGAACTTGAGCACGATGTTGCCGACAAACCCGTCGCAGATGACGACATCGAACGGACCGCGGTCACTGGCGCCCGCGGGAAGATCCCTTCCCTCGAGATTGCCATGAAAGTTGAATCCGGCCTTCTGGAAGAGCACGTGCGCCTCCTTTACGACCGCATTTCCCTTTTCCGGCTCCTCGCCGATGGAGAGAAGCCCGATCGATGGATTGGGGCGATCGAAGATGCATTCAGCGTAAACCGCGCCAAGCCAAGCGAACTGCAGAAGCTCTCTCGTGGAACAGTCGACGTTCGCGCCTGAATCGAGAACGATGACCGGGTTGCGCGCAGTCGGGAATACCGTGGCGATGGCGGGGCGGGTAAGGCCCGGCTGCAGCTTCAGGAGCATCGCCGACGACGCCATCTGTGCCCCCGTATTGCCAGCCGACACGAAGGCATCAGATTTTCCGTCGACCTGCATCTTCAGGCCGACGACCATCGAGCTGTTCGGTTTTTTCCGCAGCGCGGCTGTCGGCTTTTCCGACATCTCAATGGTGTCCGGCGCCTCTACGATCGCGATACGATCGCGTACTGCCGAAGCCTGCGACAGCTCGCCCGCGAGGAGGCTCGCGAGCTCCGATTCAATTACCGCTGTCCGCCCGACGAGCTGCACCGTGTGCGCGCCGTCGAGTTCCTGCAACGCGAGTACAGCGCCGGCGATTGCCGCTTTGGGGGCGAAATCTCCCCCCATAGCGTCCAACGCTATTCGCGCCAAACTATGCTTCCTTCGGCTCTACTCGCTGTTCGCCTGCGTAGTATCCGCACTCTTCGCAGACATGATGCGGGCGCTTCATGCTCTGGCAGCGGGGACACTTCTGAATCACGATGGCAGGCGCGATCTTGTGCGTGTTGCGCGCGCGTTTCTTTCGCTTCGAGGTGCGTCGCTTTGGGACGGCCATTGTATCTGTTCCTTAAGGTGGTGTGACGGGCTAGCGTGTGTCGCCCTGATGCTTGAGCAACGCGCCCCAGCGCGAATCAGTCGTGGTTGGTGTGCAGCTGCAAGTGCTTTCGTTCAGGTTGGTGCCGCAAGTCGCGCAGAGTCCTTTGCAATCCTCCCTGCACTGTACGTATGCAGGCGCCGTGAGCAGCCAGGTCTCTCTCACCGCCGCGCGGAGATCGAGCAATCTCGCGTTCGGATCGAAAAGAAAAACTTCCGGATCATCGGCTTCTTCGGCCCCCAACTCCGCGAGGAGGAAGTGTACATCCTCGCTCACCTCGACGTTGACCGCTTCCAGGCAGCGGCGGCAAGGCAGCTCGAAGCGGCCTTCCATTCTGCCGGTGAAATAGAATCTCCCTTCCCCCGCGGTCGACAGCCTTCCCGTCACCCGGATAGGCTCGGCCGGGCGGTTATCGCCTTCTTCCCAGATGGGATCGTCCGGTTGAACGGAGCCGTCCACATGGACGGCTTTCGCCTCCAGCGAGCGCAGGTCAAACGACAGCATAAGCCCTTTAAGCTAGCGGGTTTATGGCCTCTATTCCAGTCGGTACCGCACCTTTTTTTTTGTGGGGCAGACCTTTGTAACAGAAGACTACCGGCTAGGGGCTGTCGGCCTTAAGGCGAGGGGCTGCGGACTTGGCTGGTGTTGGCTCCTTCGCGGTTAGACGAGATCCGACTCTGCGAAAAAGAAGTTTGCTTCTCGTTCCGCGTTTTCGTCGGAGTCAGAAGCGTGGATCGCGTTCCGTTCCTTTGATTCGGCGTAGAGCTCACGAACCGTTCCCGCTTCGGCTTCGGCCGGGTCTGTTGCACCGATCGCCTGCCGAAGGGCAGCAACCGCGTCGGAGCGTTCGAGCACCATCGGCATGCATTTGCCCGAAGTCATGAAACGAACGAGCGGCGCGAAGAACGGCCGCTCCCGATGGACCGCGTAGAACGCCGAGGCCTGGGCGTCGGTAAGCCGCATCACGCGGGCGGTGATGATCTTGAAGCCCGCTTTCTCGAGATGCGCGATGATCTGTCCGCCCTTTCCGGAGTTGAAAGCGTCGGGCTTGATGATGGTGAAGGTCCTGTTGCCGGCCATTTATGGTTTCTGCCCTAGCGCATAGCGCGTTTGAGTAAATCGACGACATCGATCGGACGTTTGGCGACGCCGACGCCGTTCTCTTCGAATGCCTGCATCTTCTCCGCTGCAGTTCCCGCGGAACCGGAGATGATCGCACCCGCGTGACCCATTCGGCGTCCGGGCGGCGCGGTCTGCCCCGCGATGAAGCCGACGACAGGTTTGTTCATTTTTTCCCTGACGAACCGAGCAGCTTCCTGCTCGTCGGTGCCGCCGATCTCGCCGATCATCACCACCGCCTCGGTCGCCGGATCCTTCTCGAAGGCTTCGAGGCAATCGATGAAGTTCGTTCCGTTGATCGGGTCGCCTCCGATTCCCACGCATGTCGTCTGCCCGAGCTTCGCGCGAGTCATCTGGTAGACAACTTCGTAAGTCAACGTACCGGAGCGGCTGACGAGGGCAACCGAGCCGGGCGTGCAAATTCTGCCTGGAATGATTCCGACCTTGGACTGGCCGGGAGAGATCAGTCCAGGACAGTTGGGTCCGAGCAGCCGTGAGCCTCTTTCCTTCACGAAAGGATAGACACGCGTCATGTCGAGGACCGGCACGCCTTCGGTGATGCAGACTATGAGCGCGATTCCGGCGTCGGCGGCTTCCATCATCGCGTCCGCTGCGAACATCGGCGGCACGTAGATCACCGTGGTGTTGGCCCCGGTCTCCTTTACAGCCTCCGCGACCGTATTGAAGATGGGAACCGTGTCCTCGAACTTCTGTCCTCCCTTCCCTGGTGTCACACCGCCGACGACCTGGGTGCCGTACTCCATCATCTGCTTCGTATGAAACGATCCGTCACGGCCGGTGATTCCCTGAACGAGCAGGCGGGTGGTCTTGTCGATGAAGGTGCTCACGCCGCCTTTCCTCCCGTCGCGAGCGCCACGGTCTTCTTCACGGCTTCGTCCATGTCCGTCATCGCGGAGAGACCATGCTCGTGCAGAATCTTCACGGCGATCTCTTCGTTCGTGCCGGTCAGCCGAATCACGAGAGGGACCTTCAGGGGGCTCTGCTTGATCGCGGTCACGATTCCGTTCGCGACATCGTCGGTGCGCGTGATCCCGCCGAAAATGTTGAAGAGAATCGCTTTCACGTTTGGATCGCTCGTGATGATGCGGAGCGCGGCGACCACTTTCTCCGGATTCGACGAGCCGCCGATGTCGAGAAAGTTGGCCGGCTCGCCCCCGTAATACTTGACCAGATCCATCGTCGCCATCGCGAGTCCGGCGCCGTTGACTATGCAGCCAACGTTACCATCGAGCTTGATGAAGGTCAGATTCGCTTTCCTTGCCTCGACCTCGCTCGGATCCTCGGCAGACTCGTCACGAAGAGCCGCGATGTCGGGACGGCGATCGAGCTCGTTGTCGTCGATCACCATTTTCGCGTCCAGCGCAACGATCTCTCCTGCTGGTGTCGTCACCAATGGATTGATCTCAGCCAGCGACCCGCCGCTCTCGAAGAATGCGCGGTACAACTGCTGTAAAATCTTCGCGGCGGCTCGCACCTGCTTCGTGTCGGTGTAGAGGAAGAAGGCGAGCTGCATCGCTTCGTACACCTGAAGCCCGTAGCGCGGATCAACGGGGTGGCGCAGGATCTTGTCGGGAGTCTTGGCAGCGACTTCCTCGATGTCTATCCCGCCGGCAGGACTCGCCATGAAGACCGCTCGCTTCGAGGCGCGGTCGACGATGATGCCTACGTACGCTTCGCTGGCAATGTCGGCGGCGGGCGTGACGAGAACTTTCCTTACGTGAAGACCCTTGATCGTGAGCTTCAGGATCTGAGCTGCTATGCTGCTCGCCTCCTCAGGGGTCTTGGCGAGCTTGACGCCGCCTGCTTTCCCGCGACCGCCGGCGTGAACCTGCGCCTTCACCACCACCGTCGTTCCGAACTTTCGCGCGATTGCTTCTGCTTCCTCCGCCGTCGAGGCAACCTCACCGGGGGGGATTGGAATGCCGTACTTCCGGAAAATTTCCTTTGCCTGGTACTCGTGGATATTCACTCTTGCTCCGAACGCGTGCGAGCACGCGGATTATCGATTTTAGGAATTGTTGCTGGTGATTGCTTCTAAGGCAGGATTTCAGTGCCGCCGACGCCTTGTACCGCTGCTCTTCCCTTGCTCAGCTCAGTAATAATGGCACGACCCTTTGTTCGACGCACGTAATCCGCCGCGGCTGCAACCTTCGGTGCCATGCTTCCTTCGCCGAACGCGCCTTCGCTCACGAGTCGATCCGCTTCGCTCACGCTCATCGAGCTGATGGCGCGCTTCTCGTCCGTGTCCCACCCGGTATAAACGGCATCCACGTCGGTGAGAATGAGGAAAAGCTCGGCGCCGAGCTCCCTCGCGAGAACCGCCGCAGCGAGATCCTTGTCTACCACGGCGTCGACGCCCTCGAGCCCAAGCAGCGGATCGCGGTAGACGGGAATCCCGCCGCCGCCACAGGCGATTACCAGCGTGTCGCGCTCGACGAGACTGCGAATGGTCGCGAGCTCGTGAATGGCGAGCGGCTTGGGGCTTCCAACCACCCGACGAAAATGCCCCTTCGCATCTTTCTTCACCGCGTGTCCCTGAGATCGAAGCTCGCGCGCGCGCGCGACTGAGAGGCCGTGTCCGATGAATTTCTTCGGGTCCTGCAACGCGGGGTCATCAGCAGCGACCTCGACCTGGGTCAGGACCGTTACGACATCTTTCATGTTGCCAGCTTTGCGCAGCGCATTCTCCAGCGACTGCTGCAGCATGTAGCCGATCCAACCAGCGGTACCGGCCACAAGCACTCCCAGCGGCAGAGGCGCGACCTCGCTGCGTGCCTTTTCGTTGCGTACCAGCTCGTCCCCAACCTGGGGGCCGTTGCCGTGCACGACCACGACGCGCCAGCCATCGAGCGCGAGGTCGACAATCGGTCCAAGGCTCTCACGTGAGTGTCGGAATTGATCGGCGATGGTTGACCGCTCGCCCGGAGGTGAGAGTGCGTTGCCTCCGACGGCGATGACAGCGGTACGCGGAGCGTCAGTCATTTTCGAGGGAGCGCGATGAGGGCGCCGAGCGAGTCGTAAGCGATTCCGAAGTCCTTTAGATTCGCGGAAGCGAGCGCTGCGCGCATCCGATTGTAGAGGCGCGTCACGGCCGCTCTGAACGTCGAATCGCTGGTGACGAGTGGCGACTCGGATGGGACTGGCTCCCAGGGCGTCGTCGTGAGCTCACGGGCAATTCCGGGTGCGCGGTAGTCGGCGGAGTTTGGAAACGCGGTCATCCACGCCAGCGAGATCGGATCCGGGGATGGATCGGCTGCGATCATGACCCGACCCGTCCGGGCGTTCACTAGCGCGGTTCCGGCATGCCTGAAGTAGCTACGCTCCTCGCCCGCAAGCACGTAATGCTGGCTGAGCGGATAGTTGGACGACGCCGAGTACAGCTCGAGCTTCCAGAAAAGCGTGTCCGCATGAAACATGGGCTCGACTGCGCTCCCCTGAGCGAAGACCGGAGCGAGTGCGCGGATTCTGTTCCGGATGTCGCGCACCGTGATGAGTCTCGCCCGGTGAGGGATCGAATCGGACAGCAGCTCCAACGACTGATATGCCCAGGCAGATCCCAGTCGCGATATGCCTTCGCCGAGATGCGGGCCGGCGACATCTAGCTGTGGATCAGCCACGATCACGAACCCGCGGGCGCCGGGATACACCAGCGAATCCCGTCTCAGCAGCTGCTGACCAGGGACGCTCGTGGACACGCTGTCCAGCGAGACGGGACCCGCAGAGTTGCGCAACACCTCGGATGAAGAAGCGTTCACATCGTAGGCGCGCCGGGTGAAGTCCGCCCGTGTAGCGACGTACGGCCGTTCTCGCACCATCTGCGCTTCCTTCGGCGTGAACCTCCGCACGAAGAGAGGCACGACTTCCTGGACGGAAATCGAGAGCACCACGATGACCGTCACGGCGATGAAGCTCGTGCGCAGTTGACCGGTCCAGCCACTCAGCAGAACTGTGATTGCGGCGGCCGCGGTTGCGATCCAGAGGAGGAGAAGACCCGGAAGGAGCCACTGGTGATCGACGTAGGAGAAAACGCCTTCCTCTCCTCCGCCGCGGATCATCAGGTCGTAGGATTCGAGCCGATAGCTCCACATCGTGACGAGAAGCAGCAGTGCAGCGAGGACGCTGAGGTGCCGGCGGACCCGCGCGCTCATCCGGATGCCAGCGCGCCCCCAACGCAGTCCCGGGGTAAGCGAGTACAGGATCACGACTACGAGTGAGACGCCGACGATCAGCAGCATCGCCCACGAATACACCGATTTCTCGAATGGAAGCCACGTCGTGTAGAACGCGAGATCGCGCTGGAAGTATGGATCGCTCTCGCGGAAGCTGACTCCGAGACGCGCGAGTGCGAGCGAGGTCCAGGTGGGGAGCGCGGGAGTCACTGCCGCCGCGATCGCAACCGACAGCAGGAACGCGAATCGATCCAGATACTTCCTCGGCACCGCCTCCCCAAACTCGACGTTGGCTAGCCGCCGGGGCAGCGTGAGGGTCCCAATGCTTCGTCCCAGAGCCGAAAGATTTACGAACGCAACGAAGACGGCGATGACGGAGCCGATGCCGTAGATCAGCAACAGGTTTCCCGCTCTCTCGCTCCAAAGGGGAGTCGCGCCCATCGCGCCATACCACGTGTAGTCGGCGTAGAGAGTGGAGAGTGCGCGCCCGCCAACGAGCAGTGCAGCCGCGATGACGACCCCGATGAGGAGGCGCCTGCGGGGCATCACATCAAACCTTGACGCCCTTCGCGCGGAGCCAGCCCTGCATCTCGGACTGAATCTTCTCGAGCTGCTCCTTCGTGCGCGCTTCGAAGCGCATCACGAGGACGGGCCCGGTGTTGGATGCGCGGATCAGTCCCCAGCCGTCGCCGAACAGGACGCGCACACCGTCGACAGTGATGACGTTGTATCTCGCCCCGAAATACGTTTTTGCCTCTTCGACGATGCCGAACTTTTTATCATCCGGACAGTCGACGCGGATCTCAGGAGTGGAAACGAAGTGCGGCACATCGGCCAGCAGCTCGCGAACGGTTTTCCCGGAGTCGGCGACGATGTGAAGCAGTCGCGCCGCCCCGTACAGCGCGTCGTCAAAGCCGTAGAACCCCTCTGAGAAGAACATGTGGCCCGACATCTCGCCGCCGACCGGCGCGTGAGTCTCGTGCATCTTCTCCTCGATGAGCGAATGGCCTGTCTTCCACATCACTGGTATTCCACCCGCCTTCTCCACCGCCTCTGGCAGCGCCTGCGAAGCCTTGACGTCGAAAACAATCGCCTGGCCCTTGCCAGTCCGGGCCAGCACGTCCCGCGCGTAAATGATGAGTAGATAATCGCCCCAGATGATCTCACCCGTGTCGTCGATCACACCGATGCGGTCGGCGTCTCCGTCGAAAGCGATGCCGATGTCCGCGTGATCCTGTTTCACCGCGGCGATCAGAGCCTCGACGTTCTTTGGAACCGTTGGGTCGGGGTGGTGATTCGGGAACGTTCCGTCGCTCTCGCAGAACAGGCAGCGGGGCTTGATGCCAAGCTTGGGGAAGAGTTGCGGAGCGACGAGCGATCCGGCTCCATTGCCGCAATCGATGACAACCTTCATGTCGCGGGAAAGCGTTCCCACGCGGCTGGCAATGTCGGTCACGTACCGATCTATTATCTCTTCCTTCCGAAGAGTTCCCGTGCCGCGTGGAAACTTTCCAGCCACTGCGAGCTCGTACAGGTGCTGGATGTCCGCACCGTAGATTGACGTCGTTCCCAGGCCGAGCTTGAATCCGTTGTACTCAGGTGGATTGTGGGAGCCGGTGATCTGGATTCCCCCAACTACATCGAGGTTGTGCTGGGACCAGTACGCCAGCGGGGTCGGAACGATTCCGATATCGACGACATCAACGCCGCTCGCGAGAAGACCGGCGACCAGAGCGGTGTGAAGCTTCTCTCCAGAGGGCCGATTGTCGCGGCCGACGGCGAGCGTTCCTTTCACGCCTTTTTCACCAAGAAATGTCGCGTATGCGCCGGCGACGAGCCCCGCTACTTCTTCAGTGAGATCCTTTCCCGCGACGCCACGGATGTCGTACTCACGGAAAATCGCGCGTGAGAGTGCCATATGATCTAGCGCGGCCGCAGTGCGATGTCTTTCGTCACCGCTGGAGCGCTTCGCTGGGTGAACGAGACGACCGCATCCGGAAATAAGCCAAAGATGAGGATGATGGCGGCCGAGCCCCACACCACGACACCTGTCCAGCCGCCAGTGCGCGCGGGCAGAGCCGAAGCGCTCGCGCGCGGCTTCATGAACATCACCATCACGACGTAGAGGTAGTATCCCGCGCTTACGACGCTCGTGAGAACCAGAATGACCGCCAGCCTGGTCTGCGGCGATGGGGCCTGCAGCGCAGCCTGGAGCACGTACCACTTCGCGAAGAAGCCGATGCCGCCGAAAACCGGGAAACCGAGCAGCGCCAGCATGAACACGGCCATAGCCACCGCCAGCCCGGGCCTGACTGTCCAAAGCCCGGCATATTCTTCAACTCCCATTCGGTCTTCACCGGCGGAGCCGAGCGCGACGATCACCGCGAACGCGCCAAGCGTGGCCATCGTGTAGGCAAACAGGTAGAACATGAACGCGGAGCTGCCGAGGCTCGTGCCGACGACCATCGCGACGAGGATATATCCGGCGTGCGCGATGCTCGAGTACGCCAGCAACCGCTTGATATTCCGCTGGGCAAGGGCAATCAGGTTGCCGACGATCATCGTGACAGCGGCGAGCCACCAAAGCGGTTGATGCCAGGCTCTGAGCACGTTCGGGAACGCTTCGAGCCAGAGTCTGAAAAATGCCGCGAAGGCGGCCGCCTTGACCGCTGCAGCCATGTACGCCGTGATCGGCGTGGGTGCGCCTTCATACACGTCGGGCGCCCACATGTGGAACGGCGCGGCGGCGACCTTGAATCCGAACCCGACCAGCAGCAAGGCGATCCCCACCAGCAGAAGACCACTGTGCTGGAGGTTGAAGCGGGTGATGTTCGCCCCGATTGCCGAGAAGTTGGTGGCAGCAGTCGCGCCGTAGACGAGTGCGATACCGTAGAGCAGGAACGCCGTCGAGAAGGCGCCGAGGAGGAAATATTTTATCGCTCCCTCCGCCGAGCGCTCGCGACGACGATTCATCCCGACGAGCACGTAGATCGCCACCGACATGAGCTCAATGCCAAGAAAGACGATGATGAGATCGCGGGCAGCGGCGAGTATCATCATGCCCGAAGTCGCCAACAGGAGGAGCACGTGAGTCTCTCCGGGCGTGATTCCTTCGCGCGTATTGTAATCGAGCGACATCGCGATCGTTCCCACGGTCGCGATCAGGAAAATCTCATCCGCTGCCCAACGGAAGTTGTCAACCGCGATTGCGCCATTGGTCGCCGTGTAGCCCTGATACGCGTAGTAGCCGACCGCGACCATCGTCAGGATGCAGAGCAAAATGCTCAGGATCCCGACGCTGCGCTGGTGAGCGTCGCTCTCGGGCCGCCAACCCGACCAGAGAAGCAGAATCATCGCTCCGCCCATGAGCAGAAGGTCAGGGCCGAGTGCGGAAGTAAGCTGTGCGGGCATGCTCAGATCGAAGCTCATCACCGCCTTGCCTCACTGACGCGAGTGAGATCCCCTCTGCCCTGCACGCGATCGACGAGAAGCTGTGCCGACCCTTCCATCCGACGGAGAACCGGCGCCGGATACACCCCGAGCCAGATGATCGCCGCGATCAGCGGCACGAGCAGCGCCAGCTCGCGCTTGTTCAGGTCAGGCAAGTGGCTGTTCTCGGATTTGTCGAGCGGATTGAAGAGTATCCGCTGAATCGCCCAGAGGAGATACGCGGCCGCGAAGATCACCCCAGTCGTCGCAATTATCGTCAGGACGGGATACGTCTTGAACGACCCGACCAGGACCAGGAACTCTCCGACGAATCCATTCGTGCCGGGAAGCCCAATGCTGCTGAGCGAGACGAAAGTGAGAATCGCCGCGAACAACGGGACTACTCGGGCGATGCCGCCGTAGGAGTCGATGAGGCGCGAGTGCCTGCGCTCGTAGATCATGCCGACGAGGAGGAACAACGCGCCGGTAGAGATGCCGTGGTTGATCATCACCATCAACGCGCCCTGAACGCTTTGCAGCGTGAGGGCGAAAATGCCGAGCATGACGAACCCGAGGTGGCTCACCGACGAATACGCGACGAGCTTCTTGAAGTCGGGCTGTACCATTGCCACCAGCGCCCCGTAAATGATTCCGATCACGGCTAGGACCAGGATGATCATTCGGATCGTCGGGTTCATGGCCGCGCCGGGAAACAATGGCAGCGCAAACCTCAGGAAGCCGAACGTCCCCATCTTCAGCATGATGCTGGCGAGGATGACCGAGCCGGCCGTCGGCGCCTCGACGTGTGCGTCCGGCAGCCACGTATGGAACGGGAACATCGGCACTTTCACCGCGAAGGCGAGGAAGAATGCCGCGAACAGCCAGAGCCCGGTGCGCTCCGGTACGGTCGTCACTGTGAGCAGGCGATCGTAGCTGAAGTCAGGGGTGCCAGCGCCGGTTCTCGCGTGGAGCCCGAGGTAGATGATCGCCACCAGCATTAGCAGCGACGGCAGCATCGTGTAGATGAAGAACTTGAGGCTGGCGTAGATCCGCCTCTCTCCTCCCCAGATTCCGATGATGAAGTACATCGGCACCAGCATCACTTCCCACATCACGTAAAAGAGGAAGAGATCGCGCGCCAGGAAGACGCCGATCATGCCGGTCGTGAGGATGAGGAGCAGGGCGTAGTAGCTGCGAACCTTCGTTCGGATGCTCGTCCAGCTGCCGAGAACCGCCAGGGGCATGATGAAGGTCGTGAGGAGCACCATCATCAGGGCGATTCCGTCGACGCCGAGAGTAAAGCGAACCCCCCAAGTCGGAATCCAGGCCGCATCGATGGCTGCCTGCCAGCCGGTGTCGGATGGGTTGTACGACCACCAGAGCCCGAGCGACACGATGAACTCGAGAAGGAAGAGCCAGAAAGCGAGCTGCCGCGCGGCTGGGCTCTCGACGCCTCCCGTCTCCGCCGGATCGCGGACGGGAAGCAGGAGGATGACTACTGCACCCACCAGAGGAATGACAAGGAGCGCCGGAAGCACCCAACCGTTGTAGCCGATCGATTCCAGGAAATTCGCCATTGATCAGATCAGCGGAGGGTGAACGCGCCAAGCATTGCGAGAACTCCAACCACCAGAACCCAGGCATAGATGCCAACGTTGCCTGTCTGGAGGCGCGAGCCTATCCAACCGAAGCCGCGCGCAAACGCGGCGCTGCCGTTCACGAGCAAGCCATCGATCAATCCATTGTCGACGATGCGCCACAGTAAATTCCGCGATATGGCGTAAGTAGGCGTGACGATCGCGCGATCCAGGGCTTCGTCGACGTAGTATTTGTTCGCAACCACTCCTTCAAAGCCGTACTCCGGAACTGCGTCGCGCTTGCGCGGCACGCGCTCGGGCCTGAGCCGCACGATCGCGAAGAAGATCCCCGCGAGGGCGATCGCCACGGCGATACCCATGAGCGCCTGTTCTGTTGAAGGAGCGACATGGGCTGCGCCCGCCGTCACGCGCGCCGTCGCACTCCCGACCACAGGGTCGAGCCAGTGCGAAAGAATCTCACTCGGTCCAAGCGGAACGAGATCGGTGATCACCGCGGGCAGATTCAGCCAGCCACCGGCCGCGGTGAGAATCCCGAGGACCACCAGCGGTCCGGTCATCACCCACGGCGCCTCGTGCAGATACTTCTCCTCCTCCGCGCCCGTGCGGGTGGGACCGTGAAAGGTGTAGAGCATCATCCGCGTCATGTAGATCGCGGTGAGCAGCGCCGCGGCGAGCCCGGTCGCGTAGATCACGTATAACAGCGTGCTACCCGGGATTCCGAGCCAGGTCGCGGATGCAAGCGTGGATCCCTGTGCCCGGGCGAAGACGGCGCCGAGGATCTCGTCCTTCGAGAAGAATCCCGAAAACGGCGGAATCCCGGAGATTGCCAGCGTCGCGATCCACATGAGCACAGAGGTGATCGGCAGATAACGCTTCAGCCCGCCCATGTTGCGCATGTCCTGCGCGTCTTCATGGCTGTCTGTGTGATGATACGCGGCGTGCATGGCGTGAATCACCGAACCCGAGCCGAGGAACAGGAGCGCCTTGAAGAATGCGTGCGTCACGAGGTGGAACATGCCGGACACGTACGCGCCTACGCCAACGCCGACGAACATGTAGCCGAGCTGGGAGATAGTCGAATACGCCAACACCTTCTTGATGTCCCACTGCTTGAGGCCGATCGTGGCCGCGAAGATCGCGGTCGCGGCTCCCACAACCGCCACGGTAAGCGAGGCAATCGGCGAGAGCGAAAACAAAAAGGCACTACGAGCGATCAGATAGACACCGGCCGTCACCATCGTCGCGGCATGGATCAAGGCCGAGACTGGTGTCGGACCGGCCATCGCGTCCGGCAGCCAGATATAGAGCGGGATCTGCGCGCTCTTACCGGCGCAACCGAGGAACATGAAGAGGCAGATCGTCGTGACCAGCGCGCTCCCCGCGCCGAGCTCGGCCGCCTTCGCGCTCACGCCAAGGAAATCGAGCACGCCGATATTGGCGAACAGCATGAACATCGCCACCAGGAAACCGAAATCGCCGATGCGGTTGACGATAAACGCCTTCTTGCCGGCGTCGGCGTTGGCCTTGTCGTTGAACCAGAACCCGATCAGGAGGTAGGAGCAGAGGCCTACCCCCTCCCATCCGACAAACAACACTGGATAGTTCGCGCCCAGCACCAGCACCAGCATGAAGAAGATGAAGAGATTGAGATACGAGAAGTAGCGCGGGTATCCCGGGTCTTCGCGCATGTAGCCGACGCTGAAGATGTGGATCAGGGCGCCGACCCCAGTGATCACCAGTATCATCACCATCGAGAGCTGATCCAGCTGGAACGCGGCGTCGATCTGAAGATCGCCGGCCGGCATCCAGCTGAAATAATTCTGGATGAACGGCGCCTCAGGGTGCACGACCGCCATCGCCTGCCAGATTCCGAGCGCCAGCAGGAAAGAGAGGATGAGAACACCGGGACCGACGATGCTCGTGACGCCAGCCCAGCGATGACGCTTCACCGCGTGATGGTCGTCGCCTGGTGCGCCAGCTTCTTCGGCATGCGAAAGCGCCGGCGCTTCACCGGCTCCTTCTGAATGGGGATGGTGCTCCGAAGTGTTCGGATCGTCGGGGCCGAAGTGCGCGCTGTTGAGCGAGAGCAGCCCGTTGATGACGAAGCCCGCCAGCGGGAGGATTGGAAGCAACCACACCCACTCCGCAATGGTGCCTGATAGCGGGTGAGCCTGCGATGCCGCCGATGCCACGAACTGAATTAACATCACCCTCTGAGCAGGTTGATGTCCTTCAGATCTATCGTCTGACGGTGGCGGAAGATCGCGATGATGATTGCGAGTCCAACGGCCGCTTCGGCGGCAGATACCGTCATCACGAACACTACGAAGACCTGTCCGGCTGATCCGTAAAAGCGTGAGAACGCCACGAACGTAAGGTTGACGGCCGTGAGCATCAGCTCGACGCACATGAAGATGATGATCGCGTTTCGATGGATCAGAACGCCGATCACACCGATGATGAAGAGCGCCGCGGTGAGTGCGAGTGACTCAGCGAGCACCGGCCGCCCTCCCTCTTCCCAAAACCACCGCGCCAGCGATCGCGACGAGAAGCAGCACGCTCGTCAGCTCGAACGCCAGCAGATACTCCTTGAACAGCGGCTCGGCGATCGTGCCCACTGCGTTGAGCTTTCGGAGCTGCTCCTCGTTGAAATTCGGCGCGACCAGGAGCTGCTCGGGAAGCTTCGTGCGGGCGATGACCATGATCTCGCTCAGAAGACCGAGTCCGATGAGTCCCGCCGCCAGCTTCCACCCCCTGCCCCGCATATCCGCCAGCTCCGACGGATGGCCGAGGTTGAGCAGCATCACGACGAAGAGAAACACCACCATGATGGCGCCGGCGTATACCAGCACCTGCATGACCCCGATGAACTGCGCGTCGAGCATTACGAAGAGGGCGGCGAGGCTGAACATCGTGTTCACCAGCCACAGCGCCGCGATGACCGGACTCTTCCGTGTCACGAACGCGATCGCGGACGCCAGCGCGATCACTCCGAAGAGATAGAAATGAAAAACGTAGAAGAGTGAGTAGTG
>JALYKM010000293.1 GCA_030774785.1 Gemmatimonadota bacterium | reverse complement strand
ATCTGTCCATTTGGCATCGTCATCGCGCTGGGCTTTCCGTCGGTGATCATCACGATCTGGCGCATGTCCTTCTTCTGCGCCATCAGCAACCGCCGCGCGAGCTTGAGACCCTCAGCGGTGTTGGTGTGATAGGGGCCGACCTGCGCCTGCGGCAGCGTCGAGAGCGGTATCTCCTCGGCTGAGTCGTGGAACAGGACCACCTGCAGCGTGTCGCCGGGAAACTGGGTGCGAATGAGATGGGTGAGCGCGAGGGCGACCTTCTTGGCGGGAGTGAACCGATCCTCGCCGTAGAGAATCATGGAGTGCGATGTGTCGAGCATCAGCACCGTCGCGCACGACGAGCGATACTCCGCCTGTCGCACCATCAAATCGGCGTAATCGAGATCCATCGGGACTTCGATGGAGCCCGTCCGCGCGAGCGAGTTCCTGAGCGTCTCATTCACATCGATGTTGAGCACGTCGCCGAACTCGTACTGCTTGCTGTAGCCGTCGGCTTCGATGCCGGTGGCAAGGTGCGGCGTATCGTGAGAACCGAAGCTCGATTTTCCGAGAGAGCTCAGGATGTGCCGGAGGCTCTTGTAACCGAGGAAATCGATCCCCTTGTCCGTGAGATTGAACTGAACGCTCTTCGATGCGCCGTGAGCGATGCTGCCACGCCCGGTTACGGGCTGGTGACCGGCCGGCATCTGGGGCGGAGCCTGAAGATTCAGATATCCTTCCGCCGCGAGCTTTTGGATCAGGCTGTCGAGAAGCTCGCTCAGCTTCTCCTGTGATTCCTTGTCGCCGTCGCCGCGCAGCGCTTCCAGCAGCTCGGGCGTGAACTGGCCGCTCTCGATCAGGGCATCGAGAATTGCCTGGCGAAGCGCTTCGACCGAGCGATCCGGCTCCGAGTCGAAGTCATCGAAGTAGGGATTGAGGCTCTGCCCGCCCGCAAATCCCGACTGCAGCAGAAAATCCGCGAGCTTGTCCAGCAGCCCCTGAAGATCGACCGCATCAGCAGCTTCCGGGCTGAATTTCGAGTAGGTGTGGAAGCGCATGTCTCAAACATACAGTCGGGGCATGAGGTGTGTATAATCCCCGGGAATGGTTTCCCCCACCCCCGCGCGGCCCCAGAGAAGATCGATCAACCCGTTGAGGACGCTTCAGGTCCACCGGAATTTCAGACTCTTCTGGATCGGACAGACGGTCTCGCTCATCGGGACCTGGATGCAGCAGGTGGGGCAGGGCTGGCTGGCACTCGAGCTCACCAACAGCGCTTTCCTGGTCGGAGTCGTGAGCGCCGCGGGCAGCTTCCCGGTGCTCCTTCTCTCGCTCTATGGAGGCGTCGTCGCCGACCGGCGCAACAAGCTCCGCATAGTCATAGTCTGTCAGGCCCTGCTGCTGGTCGAAGCGGCGGCGCTCTGGTGGTTCACCTGGACGGGCCGCATCAACGTCCACTGGCTGCTCGCGCTGACCACACTGGGCGGGGTCATCTCAGCGTTCGAGATTCCCGCCCGACAGGCTATGATCGTCGAGCTCGTGTCGCGCGAGGATCTGGTCGATGCGATTGCGCTCAACTCCGGTGGTTTCAATCTGGCCCGCATCGTTGGCCCTTCGATCGCCGCGATAATCCTTGCCAAGTTCGGACTGGCGTGGTGTTTCGGGATCAACGCGCTCAGTTATTTCGCGGTCCTCGGGAGCCTGGCGCGGATCAAGCTGCCGGCGTGGACGCCGGTGCAGCACCTCGTCTCCCCGTTCGAGCAGCTCAAGCAGGGTCTGAACTACATCCGCAGCTCGCGATCCGTGTCGGGGTTGATGGGAGTGATCGCTATCTATTCCATCTTCGGATTTCAGTATCTGACGATGATGCCCGTGGTTGCGCGCGACGTGCTGCACACGGGAGCCAGCGGTTACGGACTGCTCCTCAGCTTTGTCGGGATCGGCGCACTGACCGGAGCGCTCTCGCTCGCTGGTCTGGGAGCGAGAATCCGCCGGGGCCGTTTGTTCAACGCCACTGCGTACGCATTCGCCGGACTCACGATTCTTTTTTCGCTGATGCGCTCCGTTCATCTCGCCGCGTT
Source organism: Gemmatimonadota bacterium (assembly GCA_030774785.1). Taxonomy (GTDB): domain Bacteria; phylum Gemmatimonadota; class Gemmatimonadetes; order Gemmatimonadales; family Gemmatimonadaceae; genus UBA4720. Next base: position 3,461 of record JALYKM010000293.1, on the reverse strand, counting down.
CGTGCTGCTCTTCCTCGGCCTCACGATGCTGATCAACGGGGCGCTGGCGAATGGAATCCTTCAGTCCGTGGTACCCGACGAGCTGCGCGGACGCGTGATGGCGACTTATGTCTTTGTCTATGTCGGGTTCACGCCCATCGGATCGTTTATCGCCGGAGTGGTGGCGCGGTTTGTCGGCGTTCAGTGGGCGATTTTCAGTGGCGGCGTCGTGATGCTCGCCTACTCTATATGGGCGTTCTCGAAATATCCCGAGATACGCGCAGTATAGGGATGCGCGCCCGAGCCGCGCGAAATTTCGGTCTACGCCTTCACCCACACCCTGATTGCGATCAACACCAGGAAGATCGCGAACGCTTTCTGGAGCTGCGGTCCCGAAAGACTCTGCGCCACCCTCGCGCCGAACCAGGCGCCGAGGAAAAGCCCGAGCGCAATCCACAACGACGCCGCGATGTTGAGATTTCCGCGCCGGTAATACTCCCACGCTCCCAGCGCGCCAACCGGCAGGAGCAGGGCGCCGAGCGAGGTCCCCGTAGCGGTCTGGGGCGCGAAGCGAGCAAGCAGTATCAGCGCTGGTCCGATGACAATGCCGCCGCCGATTCCAAACATTCCGGCAAGGACTCCGGCCGCCAGGCCGATGGCGATGAAGAGGATCACGTTTCGTCAACTCGCGGATGAGTGGTGATGAAGGGAACGCTCACGGGCTCTCCAGAAATGTCGTCGCATTGTCACCTCTACGCTGGAATTCCCTTCTTCACCGCCTCCATCACCTTGTCGGCAAAGACGTCTATCTCGTCGAGCGTCGTGTAAACGTTGGGCGTGATTCGAATTCCTCTGAACTCCGGATGCACTATCGGCGTGTTCACGATCCTGTGCTGACTGAGTAGCCAGCCACCGAGCTTGACGTTGTCGATTCCCTCGACCCGAAAGAGCGCGATTGCCCCCGACTGCCGGTTGTCGAGCGGAGTGAGTACCGACACGCGCGAGCTTTCCGCCAGCAGGCGCTTCGCCCATCGGTCGCGCAGGTACCGGAGTCGCGCGACCTTTCTGTCCACGCCGATGCCGCGGTGGAACGCGAGCGCCGCGGAGATCGCGTTGTGATTCGCCGCGGGATGAGTGCCGATCTCCTCGTACTTCCGGATATCGTTGTCCTGCGAGACAGCGGCGGCCATGAGCGGCCAGAGGTTCTTCTGCCTGTCCTTGCGCACGTAGAGAAATCCCGTGCCAACCGGGGCAAGCAGCCACTTATGAAGGCTGGTTCCATAGTAATCGCACTTGAGGTCGTCCCTCTTGAACGGGAAGTGCGCGAAGGCGTGTGCGCCATCGACGAACACTTCAATGCCCAGCGGCCGCGCCATCTCCACGATCTGCCGCACCGGCATGATCTGCCCGGTAAGGTTCGTGATGTGAGTGACCTCGATGACCTTCGTGCGAGGAGTGATCGCCGCTCGAAACTGCTCTACCAGGTATTTGTCGGACGGAGGGGGCACTTTGAACGAGATCTGCTTCACCACGATCCCTTCGCGCCGTGCGCGCTGCTCCCATGCAGTGATCATGCGGCCGTAGTTCTGATTGGTGATCACCACCTCGTCGCCGCGCTTCAGGTCGAGCCCGAAGATCATGATCTCGTTGGCTTCCGAGGCGTTGCGCGTGATCGCCATCTCCTCGGGATCACATCCGAACTCGCTGGCCAGATCGCGTCTTACGCTCTCGACCCGAGGCTCGAGCACACGCCACATGTGTTCCACCGGGAGCTCGTTCGAGAATCTCAGGTCGCGGATCATCGCCTCGAGCACGTGACTCGGCGTCGGGCTGCAGCCACCGTTGTTCAGGTTTATCATCGTGCGGTCGGAGTCGAACGCGCGCTGGATCTCCGCCCAGTACGACTCGTCGTCGGCTACCGCGTGAGGAGGCCGGTCGCCGGCAATGACGTTGGCACGGAAGAGAGACCTGATTGCCCGCTCGCGAAACACCGGCTGCGCCGCGAGTCCCGCCACGGCCATGCTAGAAAGAAACTCCCGTCTCGTCGTCATCCCCGCCTCCAATCCAGCAAAAAGAAATAGCGGTCGTCATGGTGAATGACGACCGCTCTATTATATGGCTCTGCTATCCGCCCAGCGAGACTCGCGATGCCTACTGGTACTGGATGTAGTGTGGTTTTGGATTCAACAGCAGCACTTCGCTGGGCGTGAGGATCGGATCACCCTTCTTCGTGTCGTTGTGATAGAAGAGCTTGAATCCCGTGAACTGTACGGGCTCGGATTCGACATAGGCGCGGTACGAATCGTACTTGAGCCACGGCTGGCCCCAGCCGTCCATGTTGATCACAACCTGTACTCTCGGGTCCAGCCGGATGTTCTTCGCTCCGGTGAGCATGTTGTGCGTGAAGCGGTGAACGACGAGAACCTTGGGGGGGAGATTGTTCTGCTTCACCAAATCCGACAGCAGGCCGATGGCGTAGTTCACGTCATCAGAGCTCATGGTGCCAATTCGCACGCCCGGCTTGTCGGTGACGACGACACCCTGCTTCCGATCCATCCTCGGCTTCATCGAGAACTCCGGATCGAGCCCGAGCATTATGTTCGGACGCTTCAGGAATGGAATGAGACGCGGAAGCTCTTCCTGGACCGTGCTCTGAGCGACCTGCACATCCAGAAAGAGCAGAGCGCTCCGCTTTGCCGCCCATGACGCCACCGTCTCGATCAGGCTATCGGTCATGCGGAGCCGGTATTTGCGATCCCTGCCCGGGGCGCCCTGCGCGACGACGGCGATGAGATGCAGCGCGGGCTGCACCGGCGTGGAAGGATCCGCCTGGCGCCAGGCGGCGATCTCCTTGTCGAATCGCGCGAGCATCTGGTCGGGGGGCAGCTCTCCGAGGATTCCCATCCTCTTCGACAGCGGATTGCCGTAATAAGCGACGATTCGGTGGGCCGGCAGGATCGAGCCTGGGAGTGGAGACGCCGTCTTCACCGGCCAGTTGGTGTTTTCCAGTCCGGCCCTGACTGCTTTTACGAGAGCAAGGCTGTCCTTCTTCGTGCGGCCCTTGACCGATGGCACGGTCACCGGAGGATCCTTCGCGGCAGAGTCTTTCCCGCCACTCTCGGCCGTACTGGAAGCAGTCTTTGACCCTGCGGGAATGGCCGCTGTGGATGACGCACTGAGCGCCATCTCTTGGGTGGCAGTCGCAGGGAGGGAGCCTTCGGGAGGAATGGCTTCAACGCCGGGCGACGGACGCACATCCTTGCTCGCGGCACAGGCGAGGGAGGCTAGGAGGGCGAAAGAGGTAAGCACGGCTATGGACGAGTATCTATTGAACAAGGTTCGATATATCAGCTGATCAGAGTTGACGGGATTGCCGCGGCAGGAATCGGCCTCGCAGGGAGGTAATTCATAAATCAGGCCTGACACGGCGGCTGGATAGTGTTTACACCGCCCGCCAAAAAAATCCTCCTCGCCGCCGGCAG
>JALYKM010000292.1 GCA_030774785.1 Gemmatimonadota bacterium | reverse complement strand
GACACGGTCCACGTGTCCGTGGAATCGGTGTCTTCCACCCTGAGCGCGACGTTGCGCTCGAGCTCCTTGAACAGCCGCTCACGGAGCTGGCGAGAGGTGACGAATTTCCCTGCCCTTCCGGCGAAGGGAGAGTTGTTGACCAGGAAGTCTACCGAGATCGTTGGCTCCTCCACCGAAATCCCAGCCAGCCGCTCAGGATGCTCGATGTCGGTCACGGTGAGACCGATCTCGACGCCCTCGAGTCCCGCGAGAGCCACGATCTCGCCGGCAGAGGCCTGCGGAACCTCGATGCGATCGAGTCCCTCGAACGTGAAAAGCCTTGTCACGCGCGACTGCTCCGCCTTCTGCGAGCCATCGAGCGGCAATAGCGCGACCGGATCTCCGACGTGAATAGTGCCCCGCTCGATGCGGCCGATCCCCAGACGACCGAGGTACGGTGAATGATCGATCGTCGATATCAACATCTGAAACGGACCCGCATCATCATGAGGCGGCGCGGGGACGTGCTCTATAATCGCGTCGAAGAGGGGCGAGAGATCGACGGGTGTGACATCCATGTCCATCGTCGCTACCCCTTCGCGCGCGGACGCGTACACAACGGTCGCGTTGAGCTGCGCGTCGGTCGCCTCGAGCTCGATCAACAGGTCGAGCACCTCGTCGTGGACGCGCATCGGATCAGAGCCGGGCCGGTCGATCTTGTTGATCACGACGATGGGCGTGCGGTGCAGCGCCAGAGCCTTCCTGAGGACGAAGCGCGTCTGCGGCATGGGCCCATCGAACGCATCCACGACGAGCAGCACCCCATCCACCATGCGGAGGATGCGCTCCACCTCGCCGCCGAAATCGGAGTGGCCCGGGGTGTCAACGATGTTGATCTTCGTACCCTTCCACCGGATCGAGGTGTTCTTCGCCAGGATCGTGATGCCACGCTCGCGCTCGAGCGGATTGGAGTCCATGACGCGCTCCATCACGACCTGATTCTCGCGAAATGCGCCTGCCTGCCGGAGCATTTTGTCCACGAGAGTCGTCTTGCCGTGATCTACGTGCGCGATGATCGCGATGTTACGAAATTCCTGCTTTGCCATAGCCCTGTAAGTTAGCTAGGCGTGCAAGTGGCTCTCGCGGTCGAGCATCTCGTCTTGCTCGAGCTGAATCGTGACGTGCTCGATGCCGAACAGCCGCATCGCGTCGTGGATGTGCCCCAGGACGTGCTGGTGCTGTCCCGGCTCGCGCACGATGCAGTGCGCGCTCATGGCCACTACCGCCGGCGTCACCGCCCAAACGTGCAGATCGTGCACGGACTCAATTCCCGGAATCGCCTCGAGCTGGCCCCGCACCGCGGGTAGAGGAATGTGCGCCGGAGTGGACTCGAGGAGGATGTCCACCGATTCACGCACGAGGCGCCAGGCGCCGCTCATGATCAGGATGGTCGTCAGTATCGATGCGATCGGATCCGCCATGAGCCATCCGGTGTAGCGGATCGCGATCGCGGCGGCGAGCGTTCCGACCGTGGCGAGCAGATCACCGAGCACGTGAAGGTAGGCTCCGCGGGTATTGAGGCTGTGCGCCGCTCCCGCGACGAGCACCCGCGCCGCGATCAGGTTGACGACCAGCCCGGCGGCGGCGACCGCGAGCATCAAGCCACTCTCTACCTGCTCGGGCGAGCGCAGGCGCAGAACGGCGGTCCACAGAATCCACGCCGAGATGAGCAGCAGTGTCGCGCCGTTCACGAACGCCGCCAGTATCTCCCAGCGGAGATATCCGAAGGTCTTTTGAGGAGTGGTGGGCTGCCGGCTGAACCACGTCACGAACAGAGCGAGCCCGAGCGCCGCCACATCGGTGAGCATGTGGCCGGCATCCGCGAGCAGCGCGATCGAGTTCGACAGCACACCGCCGATGACTTCGACGACCAGAAGGCCCGCGGTGAGCACGAGCGCGATGCGCAAGCTGGCGACGGGCGCGTCGCTCCCATGCGAGTGTCCGACGCTGTCACGGTGGGCGCTCGCGCGCTGGTGCCCGTGACCGGGATTGTGGTAAGTTGTATCCGTGCTCGGTCGGCTGCTGGCCATAATCCTGCTCGTGCTCCTCAACGCGTTCTTCGTTGGCGCCGAGTTCGCTCTTGTCCGCTCCAGACGGACACGCCTGGAGGCGATGATCCGCAGCGGTGACCGACTCGCCCGCTTCGCCCTGCGCGCCGCCTCAAATATCTCCCTCATCCTCTCGGCCAGCCAGCTTGGAGTCACTCTGGCAAGCCTGGGACTCGGCTGGGTCGCCGAAGAGACAGTCGGGGAAATCTTTGTGGACTTGTTCGGCCACCTCCCCTTCGCCATCGAGATGTCGATGCGCCTGACGCTGGGGGCAACCGTGGCGCTGATCATCGTCACCTACCTGCACGTGGTGTTTGGCGAGCTGACTCCGAAGGCCGCCGCGCTGAACCATCCGGAGGCGCTCGCCAAATGGCTCGCCCCGCCGCTGCTCCTCTTCGCGTGGGTGACGACTCCCTTCACCTACGTCCTCAACAGATCGGCCCAGTTCATTCTGCGCCTCCTTGGACAGGAGAAAGCCGGCTCGGAAGAGGCGGTCCATTCCCCCGAGGAGATCCGGCTGCTCGTCGAGCAATCGCAGGAGGGCGGACAGATGCAGGCGCACGACGCCGATCTCATCGAAGCGGTGTTCGAGTTCTCGGAGAAAAACGCGCGCGAAGTGATGACGCCCCGCACTGAGCTGGTGGCGCTCCCCGTGGAAGCAACGCTCTCCGAGGTGCTGGCCGTAGTGCAGGAAACCGGATTGTCCCGTTATCCCGTATACGACGACTCCATCGACAACATCATCGGCGTCGTGCTGGCGAAGGACCTCCTCAAGGTCCTGGCGCCGCGTACCAACACCGACGCGTTCGATCTGCCGTCCATCATGCGGCCGGTGCACGTGATCCCCGGCTCACGCGAGGTCGAAGAGGTACTCGCCGACTTCAAGCGTCTCAAGGAGCACATGGCGGTAGTTCTCGACGAGTACGGGGGGACCGCCGGAGTCGTGACCATGGAAGACCTGCTCGAGGAGATCGTCGGCGAGATTCTGGACGAGTACGACACGCCCGAGGACGCCGAGGCACCGCTGCATACGCGCGCGGGGGAGACACTGGTGCCAGGGAGCACCCACATCGGTGAGCTCAACGAGCACTTTGGTCTCACCGTGCCGGATGTGGACTACAACACGATCGGAGGCTACGTCTTCGGTGTGCTTGGCCGCCTGCCGCTCGTCGGCGATCGAGTGATCGCCGGCGGAGCGATTTTTACTGTGCGCGAGATGGACGGACGGAGGATCGAGAGTCTGTCAGTGGATCTCCATACGCTGGGCGATCGCCGGACGGGCGAGCGCGAGCCACAATCGACGCACACAGAAGCGTAGCGGCGATCATGCTCGATGGGTCGGCGCGGTTCTGGCCCGCGATGTCCAGCGCCGTGCCGTGATCCGGGGATGTGCGGGGGAATGGAAGTCCGAGCGTGACGTTCACCGCGCGGCCGAACGATGCGACCTTGATCGCCGTCATCCCGACATCGTGATAGGGCGCGATCACCGCATCGAACTCGCCACGCATGGCGCGCACGAAAACCGTGTCGGCCGGAAATGGTCCTTCGATTCCGGCTGCTCGCGCGGCCGGGGCGAGAAGCTTGGTGTCCTCGCTGCCGAATCTCCCCCCATCGCCCGCATGGGGGTTGAGAGCGCACAGCGCAATTCGCGGCTCAGGGATCCCGAACCATTGCTGCAAGCCTTTGCGGGTGATGCGGGCCGCGTCAATTATCAATTCGGCGCTCAGCTTCTCGGTCACTGTGCGCAGCGGAATGTGGGTCGTCGCCAGCACCACGCGAAGCTCGTCGGAGGCGAGCATCATCGCCACGCGCGAGCCCGTGAGGCTGCCCAGCATTTCCGTGTGGCCGGGGAAGTCGTAGCCTCCCGCATGGAGCGCTGCCTTGTCGATTGGAGCCGTAACGATTCCCTGGACGATTCCCGCGAGCGCCATCTCGACTGCCCTCTCGATCGCGAGACCGCTCAACTTTCCCGCGAACGACGCCGCAGACTCCGGCAGCCACCGTTCGATCGGCTCACCAACGGGGACGCCCGTTCCCTCGGGCCCAATCACCACAATGTCACAGCGCTCGCTGACGCGTGGGTCGGCGAGCGCTTTGGCGACGATTTCGGGACCAATTCCGCGGGGATCCCCAACGGTCATGGCAAGACGCGCTTTCACTTCCTACATCCTGATCGACACGAAGGTCTGCTTCCGCAAATCGTCGAGGAGTTGTCTGATCGACCTCTCGTCAGAGAGCTGCGCGCGAATCTGATCGCGGATCTCTGCCGGATCGTATTCTCCTGCTTCAGTCGCCGTCACGACCTGAAGCACAGCGAGCTTCGGCGCACCCCGCGGATTGGCCAGCTGAAATGGATTCGTAATGTCGTGAGGCTTGGCACCCGTCAGCGCGGTCTGGTACGAGGGAGGCAGAGAGTCTCGGGCGAACGGCTGGAGCACGCCCTTCTCTTCGGTGGGATCGTGGTGTTTGGCAACCAACGAATCGTAGGGTACGCCTCGACGCCACTGAGCGGCTACGGTGTCCGCTTCCACTTTGGCTGCCGCAACGTCGGCGGAGTCGATGACCGGCGCGATCAGGATGTGGCGCGCCTTGACTTCGGCTGACTGCACGCGATCGACACGAATGATGTGATATCCGAATGCAGTCTCGATGACGGGACTCACGTCGCCCGGTCGGAGTGCAAACATCATCCCTTCGAACTCGGGAACGAGTCCGCTGCCGCGACGATTCCATCCCAGGTCACCGCCGAGCTGCTTGGTACCCGGATCCATCGACTCGCGCTTGGCGATCTGCTCGAAGTCTCCGCCCTTTCGTATCTCGGCGAGCAGCGAGTCAGCACGCGCCTTGGCCTTTGCCTTCGCCGCCGCCGATGGCTTCGGCGCGACGATGATCTGCCTGAACGTTACGGTCGCGGCGCGCTTCTGCAGATCCGCGCGGCTCCGCTCGAACGCGGCTGTCACTTCTTCTTCAGTGACGTTTACCGGCTTTGCTCTTTTGCGGAGCTCGGCGAATGCCTTCTGCTGCAGGTTCTGGCGCCGGTACTGGTCGATCAGGGACTTGCGATAGTCTTCCGGCGAACCGAGTCCCGCGTTCCGCAGCTCGGCACGATACTCCTCGTCCGACTTGAACTGGGAGCGGATGCTCTTGATCTGGCGGTCCACGCCGGCGGTGATATCAGCGTCCGTCACCTCGAGCTTCAGCTCTTTTGCTTTCTGAACCAGAATCTCTTCGTCGACGAGATCGTTGAGCACCGTCCGGGCGAGCATTGACTGACCTATAGAGTCGGTCGGGACCTTCATTCCCTGCGCTCGGCGCTGATTGATGGCTGTGAGGACATGAGTCCAGAGCACGGGCTGGTCGCCGACGATTGCGACAACGCGGTCGATCGGTAGCGATGGCGGGACAGGACGTGCGGCAGTCGCCGGAGTCTGCGCGCCAAGGGCAAGCGGGGCCAGCGCGGCAACAATCAGTAGATGCTTGATCATTGGAGATGCTACCCCGCCCTGGTATCGTGGTTCGCTCACTTCTTCACGCTCGGCGGAGTCGAGGACGGCACGGTGACGGGCGCCGGTGGATTCCCCAACGGTACAGCGGTAGGGGGCTGTCCGGCGGTGCGAGCAGAGTCGGCTGCGTTGCGAATCTTCGACGCCTCCTCGACTGCGCGGTCGAATCCAGCGTCGTTGAAGGAGTACTTGTACTTCGAGCGCAGGATGTTCGAGAGAGGAGTCGGAACCGGGACGAAGGGGGCCCGCTCCTGGATCATTTTCGTGAAGTAGTCGTCGATACGCTTGGCAACGAGCTTCTCACGAGCGCTTTCTGTCTTGGCGCTGTCCTGAAGCGACGACGGCGTCGCGCCCAGTTGACTCCAGTCGGAACGTACGGCGTTGGTGAAGCTTTGGTGGAGCTGCGCGAGCTCCGCCGGGTCGATCTGAATCCTGGCGCTGTCTGCCTGCTTCAACACGAGCTCATTGTTCGCGAATCGGCGAATGAGCTGGGTGACCATCGAATCGGGCATCTGCTTGATCTGGTCGAGAACCCGCGCGTTGGGGGGCAGAGTCTCGAGCCACCCGACGAGACGGGCAGTAGTGAACTTTCCCGCCGTCGATGTCGCAAGAACTGTATTGTCGCGGCGATACGCGTCGGGATCGTTCGCCAGCGCTTTTACGGTGGCGACTGCTCCCTTCTTCACCTCGATCTTGCCGTTTGCTTCCAGCTTGGCGAGGTAGGTGCTCTCCGCGACCGCAACACTGCGTCCCTTCGACGCGAGCACAAGCTGGCTCTTGACCTGATCGTAGGTCGGCCGGCGGATGATGTGGTAGCCATACTGGGTGGCGATTACCGGCGAGATCTCACCCGGCTTGAGCGCCACGACGGCTTTCTCGAATTCCGGAACCATCTGTCCCTTCGGAAAGATTCCGAGCGATCCACCCTGCCGCGCCGAACCTTGGTCCTGACTGTTCTTCTTGGCGAGGTCGGCGAAGTTCGCCGGTGTCACCTGGGCGCGCAGCGCATCTGCCTTCTTCTTCATGTCGGCCTTCTGCGCGTCCGTCATGCCCTGGGTGAGCAGCAGGATGTGATCCGCGGCCAGAATCTCCCCATTGGCCCACTGGCGCTGCGCCGCGGCAGTGTCCTCGACGCCCCAGCTCTTCGACACGACGTCGTACCATTTGCGTGCCTTCATGTTGGAGATCGCGGGCCACATCGCTTCATCGATCAGCTTGGGATCGGCGAGCGAATCGTTGTGCGCCGCGGCAACGCCGAGGAGCTGATAGTCGACCCACACATTCGCAATCGACTTCGCGATGTCTTTGCGGACCGGTGCTCGCGACTTGCCGAGGAGGCTCGCGAGCTGCTTCACCGTGAGCTCCGCGCTTTCGGCGCGGGCGACCCAGTCGGTGTGCGCGCTGAGAGCGTCCCTCAGACCGGAGCAGGCCGAGAGTGTAAGCGTCGCGATGGCGGCAACATAGAAAGTGCGTTTCATATTCCGTGGTGCGGGTTAACTGTCGTCAGGCAGGGCGCAGCATCGTCAATGCGCGGACAAGTCCATCGAGCATCTCAGCTCCTCCAAGTCGGGTGAGCTTGAGGGAAAGCGGATGCGCGCGTCGCACTTCCGCCTGGAACTGTACCTCGTGGAACGCCGCCGAAATCCCCTTCATGCGAGGCACTGCGTGCTCGCGAAAGGTAATACGGGCTTCGTTTCCGCGCACCAGCACCGACTCGATGTCGGAGGCGCCGCCGAGTATCCTGAGCAGAGCGGTGGCGAAGAAAACTCTGGCCGGCTCGGGGAGCACACCGAACCGGTCTCTCACTTCCTCGCGCAGAGCCGCGATCTCGGCGATGTCGGTCACGTGCGTGAGCCGGCGGTAGATGTCCAGCTTCGCGTCCTGGGAGGTGATGTAGTCGTCCGGCAGATACGAAGGCAAATCCAATGAGATCTCGGAAGGCTGAAGCCTGGGCGCATCGTCTCCGCGCATCACCCGCTTGACGGTCTCGTCGAGCATGCGGAGGTACATGTCGAAGCCGACCGCGTGCACGAATCCCGACTGCTCGGGTCCGAGAAGATTGCCGGCTCCCCGCAGCTCGAGATCCTTGAGCGCGATCTGATAGCCGGCGCCGAGCTGGGTGTGGTGCTCGAGGATCGTGAGGCGGCGATTCGCGTCCTCGTCGATCGAATCAGGTACCAGCAGGTAGCAGCTCGCCCTCCGGTGAGAGCGTCCGACACGTCCGCGCAGCTGATAGAGCTGCGCCAGGCCGAACGTGTCAGCGCGGTTGACGAACATTGTATTGGCGTTGGGAACGTCGAGTCCCGATTCGACGATCATCGTGGACACCAGCACATCGATCTCGCCGTTGACGAATCTGCGCATGACCTCCTCTAGCTCGCGCTCGCGCATCTGGCCGTGTCCGACACCGATTCGGGCGCGCTGCACCACGTGGCGGATGTGCTCAGCCATTCCATCGATCGTCTCGACCCGGTTGTGAACGAAGAACACCTGGCCGCCGCGATCCAGCTCTCGCGAGATGCCTTCGTCGATCAGCCCGTCATCCCACGGCTCGACGTAAGTGAGTACTGGCGATCGGTCACGCGGCGGCGTCTGCATGAGCGTCATGTCGCGCAGGCCGGCGAGCGAGAGGTGCAGGGTGCGCGGTATGGGTGTCGCGGTGAGAGTGAGCACGTCGGTGTCGAGCCGAAGCCGTTTTAATCGTTCCTTGTGTTTGACACCGAAGCGGTGCTCCTCGTCGACGACGATCAGTCCCAGCTGCGAGAAGGAGACGTCCGGGCTCAAGAGCCGGTGGGTGCCGATGACGATATCGATCTTCCCCGCCTTGAGATCCTTGAGCACCTCCACTTGCTCTTTCGTCGTCTGGAAGCGGCTCATCGTGCGTACGTTCACCGGAAAATCCGCCAGGCGTTCCCCGAAAGTTCGCGCGTGCTGGTCCGCTAGAATCGTCGTCGGAACGAGAACGACGACCTGTCGCCCTGACTGCACCGCCTTGAACGCCGCGCGCACGGCGATCTCGGTTTTGCCGTAACCGACGTCGCCGACGAGGAGCCGGTCCATCGGGCGCGGCCGCTCCATGTCGTCCTTGACGTCGGTGGTCGCGGTGCGTTGGTCGGGAGTATCTTCGAAAAGAAATGACGACTCGAGCTGGCGCTGCCACACCGTGTCGGGCAGGTGCGGAGGTCTTGTCGCGACTTTGCGCCGCGCATAGAGGTCGAGCAGCTCAACGGTCATCTCCTGGATCGCAGCGCGAGTCTTGTCGCGCTGCGATGCCCAGCGTTTCCCGCCGAGCGCATGCAGTCGGGGAGGCGGGGCGTCCGCGGTGATGTCGGCGGCCGATCGGTACCGCTCGATCTGGTCGACCCGGTAGAGGGGCACGTTGAGCCGGTCACCGCCTTCGTACTCGATGACCGCGACTTCGACCATGCTCTCGCGCACGAACATCTTCTCGATGCCGCGATAGATCCCGACGCCGTGCTCGAGGTGGACCACGAAATCGCCGGGCTTGAGAGCGGTGAGGCTTTCGAGCGCCGTCCCGGTGACGTAGCGCCTGGTCCGGCGGAAGCGCCGCTCGCGGCGGAAGATCTCGTGATCGGTGAGGACGCGGTATCCGGAAAAGTCGCTCCCGCGCGGGAGGATCATGAAGCCACCGTCCAGCACTCCGATCACAAGGCTGGCCGGAGAGACGCGATCGTCGTTAAGCAGCTCGTCGAGCCGCTCCGCCTGACCTGCGTTGTCGCAGAGGATGATGGTGGGGATTCCGTCCGCGACGACCTCCTTCAGCCGCCTGATGTCGCGCTGGATCTCCTCGGGCTCGCGAAATGGAAATACGATTCGCGCGCCGTCGCCCGAGAGGTCGACCGTACCCAGCGCGTTCAGCGCGCTCAGAGTCGTGTCTGGAGACTCGAACAGCTCATCGCGGCTGGGGGTGTCTTCTCCCCTTCTCCGCGCGAGGTCGATGTGGTGCTGCGCTTCCGTCCACGTTCGCTCGAGCTCGGGCTTCATGTGCGTGCCGCGCGGGACGATGAGCAATGTGTCCGGCGGGAACAGGGCGCGGATCGACGAGCGCTCGGCCTCGCCTTCCCCGATGGTGATCTGTCCATCAACGGGTAGAATCAGCGCTACATCCGCCTCGCGCGTGGAGCGTTGGGTGAGAAGATCGAAGTGTCGAAGCTCGGACACGTCATCGCCCCAGAACTCGAGGCGCACCGGTTCCGCCATTCCGAAGCTGTAGATGTCGAAGATTCCGCCACGCACGCTGAACTGCGAGACATCTTCCACCATCGGAACGCGCTCGAAGCCGATGTGCTCGAGATGCGCGGCCAGAGTCTCGGGCCGACGCGTGTCGCCTTTGCGGAGCTCGACGCGAGCCGAGGCCAGCGCCCGGGGAAGCTGAGTGCGCTCGAGCAGTGCGCGGCTGGTCGTGAGGACGATCCGGAGGTCGCTGCGTCCGATTCTCTCCAGCGTTTCCACCCTTTCGCCGGCGATTTCCGCGTGAGCCTCCGCTTCCCCGAAGCTCTCGCGTGGAGGATAGAAGGCGACGCCCTCTGGCTCCACGAGGGTGGTCAGATCAGCGAGCCAGCGCTCGGCGCCGGTGACGTCGTCGTTCAACACGACGAAGAAGCGGTGCGTAAGATTCTTAGCGAGTGTCGCGACGACTACCGCGTCGCTGGAACCATGCAGTCCACCGACGCCGAGACGGGATGCCGGCGCCGGAAGTTCTCCAAGGAGATCTTTGAACTCTCCGAGCGATTCTACGATGGAGAGGAGCTGTGGGAGCGGCATGGCGCAAGGTAAAGCCGCCACGAACCTACAGGTAGCCGAGGTGAGACTCTCAGTTGGGCTCAACTGGGGATTGACTGTTGCGGTTACATCTAACGAAATTGTATACAAACCAGGGGAGGTTCGATTATGCGGGCGACGGGATTGGCATCGGCAGCAGGCTCCTCCGCATTGCTCTTGTGTCTGATGGCATCCGCTTCGTCGGCCCAGGACCGAACCCGCCAGAGGGCACCCGTCATCAGGGTTTACTCGGAGAGCGGTACCGGAGTCGTTTCGAGCTACGTCACCCCGGCCATCCAGGTCTCCGAGGACGCCTACGTCTTCGCGGTCATGATGGACCTGGACGGACACATTCAGGTTCTGCATCCGGATTTCCCCGGAATCTCCGTGCGAATCGGGTCCCACAAGCAGCTCCGCCTCCCGAATTTCTTTGCCGGGTTCAATGATCCGAGGCAAGGCTCGCGCTACGGCATGGCCAGCTACAATGGTTTCGACGCCGGCGTGGACGACACCCGTGGAACCGTCATCGCGCTCGCCTCACGTGCGCCCTTCAACCTCGAGCTGATCGAGGTCGACGGCGACTGGAATATTTCCGAGATTCGCGGACTGATCGAGCATCGCTCGCCCGCATCCGCGGCGCAGTCGCTGGCGCAGTACCTCGGTTCCAAGGGCGAGCCGATCGGCCGCGATTACATGCGCTTCGCCGGCCAGCGCCAGAGCTATTACGCCTACAACGGCTACAATGATCTCGCCTACTGCGCGTATGGTGGCTACGGCTATGCATCTCTGGGCGGAGGCTACTATCGCGCGCAGGCTTTCTCACGAATTGCCGAGCTGCGCTCAGTCGGCCTGCGGCCGTTTGTCGTTGGTTATGATGCGTGTGGCTTGCCGATCGTGGTTGTTGCCCCCTTCACACAGGGCGGCAGATTCCCACTCCCGCTGCCGCATCGGCCCCCCGGAGACACCACCGTATTTCCGAAGTCGCGTTTCCCGCAGGGGATAGCGCGTCGTCCGACCGGGGACGGGGTGCCGGAAGGAATCTTCCCGCTCCCGCAGCGCGCGGAGCTGCCGCAGATGCGTGACGTCACGATTACTGCGCCTCACGGGCGTCGCGCGGAGCCGCGCGAGATTCTGGACCAGTTCCGACCACAACCCGGAGTAACCGCGCTTCCGGAAAGAGCGCGCATGCCTGTCGATCGCAGCATTCCTTCGCGCGCTGAGCCCGCGGCAACCGGGGTACGGCCGGTGTTCAGGCCCGAGCCGCGGGTGAGCGCGCCGTCTGAGCCGGCTCGCATGCCCGAGAGAATGAGAGAGCCTGCTCTCGCACCAGCTCCCGCTCCCGTCGTGCACGAGCGGCCGGTTCAACCGTCGTCTCCGCCTCCGCGGATGCAGGCGCCACCATCGAAACCGGAGCCGGTGGTGGTTCCGCCGCCGCAGCGGTGACGGCTTTTCGTAGGAGGTTACAGAAAGAGGGCCGCTTTCGCGGCCCTCTTTTTTCGTGCAACGGAGAACTGCCATGCTACCCGCTGCCCGCTTGAAGCTGCCCGCCACCAGCCTCACTACGTCGGGACGTTACCGGCGCGGGTCAGGGCAAAAGCAACTGCCTTTGCTGTCGCGCCACTGAGCGGCGTCCCGACGATTGCAGCTCGCCGCTGGTGGCGTTCAGCGGGAAGCGGGCAGCATGGCAGTTCTCCGTTTCTCCTAATCACCAAGGAATCTTTCTTTCCCAGGCGGAGGGACCCCCCCATTTGCCGGTTATATTTCGTCGTCCCCTCCGCCGCATTCCCGCAAGAAAATCCGAGACCCCATTTGAAGCTCGAGCACATTCGCAACTTCTGCATCGTCGCGCATATCGATCACGGAAAATCGACCCTCGCCGACAGGCTGATCGAGGCCACTGGCATGGTGGCGAAGCGCGAAATGAAGGCTCAGGTACTCGATACCCTCGACCTCGAGCGCGAGCGGGGCATCACCATCAAGCTGAACGCGGTGCGCATGACGTACGCCGCCCGCGACGGTCAGGATTACGAGCTCAATCTCATCGATACGCCGGGACACGTGGATTTCACCTACGAAGTCTCGCGCTCTCTCGCTGCGTGCGAGGGCGCGATCCTCGTTGTCGACGCGTCTCAGGGAATCCAGGCGCAGACGCTTTCGAATCTGTTTCTGGCCATGGATGCCGGCCTCGAGATCATCCCGATTCTCAACAAGATCGACTTGCCCAGCGCCGAGCCCGAGCGCCGCAAGCAGGAGGTGCACGACCTGCTCGGCGTCGATTCCGATCAGATTCTTCTCGTCAGCGCCAAGGAGGGCACCGGCATTCCCGAGCTGCTCGAGGAAATCGTCCGGAAGGTGCCGCCGCCCGAGGGAAGCGAGACAGCGCCACTGCGCGCGCTGATCTACGATTCCTACTACGACCGATATCGCGGAGCGATTCCGAGCGTTCGAGTCGTCGACGGCGTGATCAGGAAGGGCACCCACATCACCTTCGGCGCGAGCGAGTCGGTCTACGAAGTCGACGAGGTGGGGTACAACCAGCTCCGCCAGGTGCCGACGGATCAACTTGGACCCGGCGAGGTCGGGTACGTCGTCGCGAGCGTCCGCTCTGTAAGCGAGACACGCGCCGGCGATACCATCTTCGACGCGGAGAATCACGCGAGCGAGCCGCTGCCCGGCTACCAGGCGGTCCGCTCCTTCGTCTTCGCGGGTCTCTATCCAACCGACACGACGCAGTACGAGACCCTGCGCGATGCGCTGGAAAAGCTCAAGCTCAACGACGCGTCGCTCAATTACGAGCCCGAGACATCCACCGCGCTCGGATTCGGATTTCGCGCCGGGTTTCTAGGCCTCCTCCACATGGAGATCGTCCAGGAGCGGCTGACTCGCGAGTTCGATCTCGAGCTCGTGACGACGGTGCCTTCAGTCGAATACAAAGTTTATAAGACGGATGGCACGATGACACTGATCGAGAATCCCTCGCTGATGCCGCTGAGCCAGGTCGTCAGCTACGTCGAGGAGCCGTACGTGAAGGCCCGCATCATGGTGCCCGCCGAATACATTGGGCCGATCATGACGCTGGGTACGGATCGGCGCGGGGTCTACAGGAACATGACGTACCTCGACACGCAGCGCGTCGAGCTCGATTGGGAATTTCCCTTAGGAGAAATAATCCTCGATTTCTTCGACAAGCTGAAGACGGTAAGTCGCGGCTATGCTTCGCTCGACTACGAGATGCTCGAATACCGGCGCAGCGACCTGGTGAAGCTCGACATGCTGATCAACGGCGACCCTGTCGATGCGTTCAGCGTCATCATCCACGAGGACAAGGCGTACGAGTGGGGGCGGAAGATTGCCGACAAGCTCAAGGAGCTCATTCCGCGCCAGCTGTTCGAGGTCGCAATTCAGGCGGCGATCGGATCCAAGATCATCGCGCGCACGAGCGTCAAGCCGTTGCGGAAGGATGTCCTCGCCAAGTGCTACGGCGGCGACATCTCCCGCAAGCGCAAGCTGCTCGAGAAGCAGAAGGAGGGAAAGAAGCGCATGAAGCAAGTCGGCTCAGTCGAGATTCCGCAGGAAGCGTTTCTCGCCGTGCTGCAGGTAGACTGATTGAGCGGATCGCTCGTTATCCAGACGAGCTTTCTCGGCGACGTCATTCTCACGACGCCGCTCATCGCCGAGCTTGCCAGGCGCGGGCCGGTTGACGTCCTGCTCACTCCGGGTGGTGCGACGGCCCTCGCCAACAATCCGCACATTCGCTCCGTCATCCGTTACGACAAGCGCGGTACATATGGCTCGGCGCTCGGGCTGTGGCAAACGATTCGGGAAATCCGGAGCAGACGCTCCTACACCGCGGCCTATCTCGCGCAGGGGTCGTTCCGCAGTGGACTCATCGCCATCATGACCGGAGCGAAGGAACGGGTCGGATTCGCGAGCTCCACGGGCCGGGTGCTCTACACAAAGCAGGTTCCCTATCGGCCGGACCGGCACCACGCCGAGCGGCTGTGGTGGTTGGCAATGTCGGACTGCGCTGATCCTCCGAGCCGCGACCAGCTCCGCCCACGCCTCTACCCATCAGACGAGGAGCGTTACAGGGTCGACTTGCTCTTGCGTCAGACGGGGAGCACCGACGAGCCATTCGTAGCGCTCGCCCCCGGAAGCGCCTGGGGAACCAAGCGCTGGCCATATTATCCGGAGCTGGCGAAGAAGCTCGCCGAAGATGTCAGAATCGCAGTCATTGGATCCAAGGCAGATTCGGCGCTCGCGGCGCAGATTATCGACGCGTTGCCACCCGGCTCCGCGATCAACGGAGTCGGCTTGCCGCTGCTGGCTTCCGCGGAGCTTATCGGTCGCGCGCGGACGATAGTAACGAACGATTCGGCGCCGCAGCATCTTGCATCGGCGATGGGAACGCCGACTCTCACGATCTTCGGCCCGACGGTACCCGAGTTCGGGTTTGGTCCCGTCGCCGAGCGGCACGTCGTTGCCGGACACGACGGTCTGTCGTGCCGTCCGTGCCACCGTCACGGACCGCAAAGGTGTCCGCTCGGCCACTGGCGCTGCATGCGTGAGCTGACGCCGGAATACATATCGGGCTTGGTGACCGAAGTCCTCAGTCCACCGGTGCCAGTATGAGCGTGAAAGAGCGTTACATAGTCGGAGTGGACCTGGGGGGCACCAACATCGTAGCGGGCGCGATGCCGCTCGACGGCAGTCGCGAGATAGCGATGCGCACGACTCAGACGCTCGCCGATGGCGGAGCGATAGCAGTCGTCGACCGGATCGTCGGGATGATCGAGCAGGTGATCGCACAGACGATTTCCGAGACCGGAGCGGAGCGGTCGGATTTCCTCGGCGTCGGCATCGGATCCCCGGGGCCACTCGACCGCGAGAATGGAATCGTGATAGTGACGCCCAATCTCGGCTGGAAGAATTTTCCGCTGCGAGACGAGATCTCGAAGCGCGTCAATCTGGAGGCCACGCTCGACAACGACGCGAATTGCGCGACACTCGGAGAATTCTGGTGTGGCGCCGCGGTCGGAGGTCGGAACGTAATCGGCATGACGCTCGGCACTGGAATTGGCGGCGGACTGATTCTCGAGGGGAAGCTCTATCACGGCGCGTCCGATGTCGCCGGAGAAATCGGCCACACCTCGATCGATTCCACTGGCCGCCGCTGCAAGTGCGGGAACTACGGTTGCCTCGAGGCCTATGCCTCAGGGCCCGCGATCGCCGAGCGCGCGCGCGAGGCGCTTCGTGGGGGTGAAGGCGAGTCGATTCTCATCGGGATGGCCGACGGAGATCCGAAGAAGATCACGGCACAGACGGTCTACGAAGCTTCAAAGCGTGGTGACGCCATCGCGAGAGAGGTGGTGCGCGAGACAGCCGGATTCCTTGGCGCCGGGGTCTCGAATCTGTTGAACATCTTCAATCCCGACGTGGTCGTTCTCGCCGGCGGAGTTACGCAGGCGGGAGACGCGCTTTTTCGGCCGCTGCGCGCAGAGGTCAGGCGACGCGCGTTCAAACCCGCGGTGGAAGCGTGCCGCATCGTTCCTGGCGCGCTTCCTCTTTCCGCCGGCGTCGTCGGCGCCATTGCCACGTTCAAGATGCAAACGCTGGGTGAGCTCTAATTTGATGGCGAGAGCAGAGCTTTGAGGACGCGGAAACGGCGGGTCGGCGTTATGGGCAGCTTCGTCTGGGACGTCATTCACGGGCGCGATCCGCGAGACGCGCCGGTCGAGGAATGGGGCGGGATTACCTACGCGCTGGGCGCGCTCGACGCGGCGCTTTCGCCGGATTGGGAGTTCGTACCGATCCTCAAAGTCGGCAGCGACCTCGCGCAGTCCGCCCGTCACTTCGTCGCCGGTCTCGACCGCGCCGCGCCGGACGCAGCCCCGATTGAGGTGCCACACCCGAACAACCGCGTTGCGATGCACTATCAGAGCGACGAGCGGCGGTGCGAGCGACTGAGCGGCGGGGTGCCCAGGTGGAGCTGGTTGGGACTCAAGCCCCTCCTCACCGATCTCGACGCCCTGTACATCAACCTGATCAGCGGCTTCGAGCTCGATCTCGAGACGGCGCAGCTCATTCGACAGCATTTTCGCGGGCCGATCTACTGCGACCTCCATTCCCTTCTTCTCGCCGTCCAGCCCGACGGAATACGAACGCTTCAGCCGCTTCCCAACCCCGCGGCGTGGTGCAGGTGCTTCGACCTGATCCAGGTGAACGAAGACGAGATGAGCATGATGGCGCCCGACGCGATGGGTCTGGCGGCAATCGCCTTCGCCAACGGCGTCAGCTCACTGACGGTGACGCTGGGAAATCGCGGCGTGATTTATTTTGCCGCCCCCGGATTCGATCGCATTTCCGACGTGAGGCGTCCGGCTCTCGGCGCGGTGTCGGGGGCCATTCGGACGGCTCGCGTGCCCGCCAAGAGTCCACGACACGCCGGTCCGGGAGATCCGACGGGATGCGGTGATGTATGGGGCGCAACCTATTTCTCCCGATTGCTCGCGGGTGATAAGTTTGACGCGGCGATCGACCGCGCTTTGGACGCGGCAGCCCTTAACGTGGACCATCGCGGCGCTACGGGTCTCGCCGACTACCTGCGCGGAGAGCTCAGCATCAAGTGACGACAATCATCAATGTCCCACATTCGCTCGAGGACAAGTCCTTCGAGCAGGTGCTCGATCAGGTGGCTCCGCTGCCGCTGGACGAAAAGATCATCGTCGACACGAGACACGCGCGCTGGGCGTCCCCATATGGGCTGACGGCGCTGCTGGCCCTCGCGCAGTCGAGGGCCGAGCGCCCGATTCTCTATGTGCCGGAGGCGGAGAATGTCAGCAGCTACTGGTCGCGAATGGATTTCTTCAAGCACGCCGCAGAGCTGTACGAGCTGCAGGGACGGGTGAAGAGCACCAAGGCGGCGGAGACGAGCGTGCTTCTTGAAGTGACCTCGATCTCCA
>JALYKM010000291.1 GCA_030774785.1 Gemmatimonadota bacterium | reverse complement strand
GTGACTAAATATTGAAACCCCACTGAATATTCATTTGTCGATCACCCGGATGATCAAACTGCCACCAGAGCCAGCTCACCCATCAACCGGTTTTTCGCTCACCCATCAATCCGGTTTTACAGGGCTGGTCTCGAAACGCGCTTGGATCCAGCCCTCAGCCCCCTGCCGACACGCCCATCGCCCCCAGCAGGTAGTCTTCAGTTAGTTCTTCAACGGCAGGTATTCTTTTGTTACGCTGTCGCAGCCCTTGCAACCAGCCAGGACCCGCACGAGTTTGTGCTTGACATGTTCGAGAATCCATTTAACAAGGCGGTGAGCGTCCTCGACGGTCGAGTGACCGTTCACGACGAGGCGGCCATTGCATCTCCGGCGATGGACAGGCTGGTCTACACCGCGGTGTTCGGCGACTCCGACGACCGCGAAGATGCGCGCTGGCTGATCTGGGAGATCGGCCAGGCGGTCGGCGTGCAGCCTTTCTCAATTCATGATCTGTATCGCGCGCGAGGTCGCGGACTGACCGGCGGCTATACCGTACCAGCGATGAATATTCGCGGCATGGCGTACGATACAGGTCGCGCTTTGTTCCGCTCAGCCATCAAGCTCAAAGTCGGCGCACTCATCCAGGAGATCGCGCGCTCCGAGATCGCCTACACAGATCAGCGGCCGTCCGAGTACGTGGCGGTGATGCTGGCCGCGGCGCTGCGCGAAGGGTTCCGCGGACCGATTTTCATTCAAGGGGACCACTTCCAGGTCAACGCCAAGAAGTTTGCGGTGGACCCTGTCACGGAAGTGAATGGCGTGAAGCAGCTCGCACGCGAAGCAATCGCGGCGGGCTTCTACAACATCGACGTGGATACCTCCACGCTGGTGGATCTGTCGAAACCGACTCTCAAGGAACAGCAGCGCACGAACTATGAGCAGGCCGTCGAGCTCGCGCTGACGGTTCGAGAGCTCGAGCCTGAAGGGGTGACGATCTCGATTGGCGGCGAGATCGGTGAAGTAGGGACCCAGAACTCGACTGTCGAGGAGCTCGAAACCTACATGGACGGCTTCAACGAGACCCTGGCGCGCAGAGCGCCGGGAACCGAGGGCCTGTCCAAGATCAGCGTGCAGTCCGGAACGACACACGGCGGAGTCGTGCTCGCCGACGGCAGCATAGCCGATGTGAAGATCGACTTCGACACGCTGGCGCGACTCTCCAGGATCGCCCGCGAGAAGTACGGACTGGCCGGCGCCGTCCAGCACGGAGCTTCGACGCTTCCCGACAGCGCGTTTCACAATTTTCCGCGAACGGAAACCGCCGAGATACACCTCGCCACGAACTTCCAGACGATGTTGTTCGACAACATCCCGGATGCTCTCCGCAACGAGATCTACGAATGGCTGCGCCAGAACGCGAAGGATGAGCGCAAGCCGACGGATACCGACGAGCAGTTTTTCTACAAGACCCGGAAAAAGGCGCTTGGCCCGTTCAAGAAGAGATTCTGGGATCTGCCCGCCGACGTGAAGAGCCGCCTCGCCAGGGAGTACGAAGAGAAGTTCAGCTTTCTCTTCACTCAGCTCGCCGTGGTGAACACGCGGGAGATCGTCGACCGGTTTGTGAAGCCGGTCGAACAGCACAAGCCGCAGCCGCATCCGGATCTCGTCGTGGTCGAAGCAGCGCCCGATGATGCGGATCTGAGTGACTAAGGCTCGCGCGCGTCCGGCAACGGAAGCTCTCGAAATCGTTCGTGAAATAATTCGGCGAGCTGGCCACGAGATCCGGAACGCCTTGAACGGCGTGGCTGTAAACGTCGAAGTGGTTCGAAGTCGGGTCACACACGAAGTATCGACAAAGGATGTGGTGTCCTTTGCCGAGCGCGCGGCCTCACAGGTTGGAGAGACGAGTGCGCTTACGGATGGACTGCTGGCGCTCGTCAGCTCCGTGTTGGCGGCGCAGTCTGAAGGAACGCTCAAGGCCGGGCGTGGAGGTAGCGCCGGAACTCGAATCGAGCTAATGATTTACGGCGACCGGGCTCCTATTCTTGTGTCCGATATCAAACGGTTGGCAGACCGTATCGGAGTCGGGGTCGAGCAGCGCGCCGACAGCGTTATATTAACAATCTTGCCCGAAGGTAAAAGCCATTCCAAAGACTGAACAGAAGCACGCCAAAGTTCTGATCGCGGACGACGACCGCTCTATTACAGAAGGGTTGAGCGCGATCCTGCGCGACGAGGGCTACGACGTCGCGGTCGCCGTCGATGGCCAGAAGGCCCTCGACCAGCTCGGCGCGGAGGCCTTTGGTGTTGTGCTCGCCGATCTGAAGATGCCGAAAGTGGACGGCCTCGCGCTCCTGAAGGAGCTGCAGCTTCGTGCGATTCCGACCGAGTGCATCATCGTCACGGGTCAGGCGACGGTCGATTCCGCCGTGCAGGCAATGCGCGAAGGCGCCTACGACTATGTCGAGAAGCCGCTCACGGCAGACAAGCTGAATCGCCTCAAGGCGCTCCTTCCGAAAGCGCTCGAGAAGTTCAACGTGCAGCAGAAGAACCGGGAGCTGTCGTCCAAGCTCGAGGGACTGACGCACTACGGCGAGCTGACGGGACAGTCGGAAGAAATGCGCGCCGTATATCAGATCATCGAGGCGGTCGCGCCATCGACAGCCAGCGTGCTCATCTTCGGGGAATCCGGCACGGGCAAGGAGCTCGTTGCCCGCGCGATTCACGCCAAGAGTGAGAGAGCGAAGGGTCCGTTCTTCGCTCTGAACTGCGCGGCGCTCCCCAAGGACATCCTCGAGAACGAGCTGTTCGGACACGAGAAGGGCGCGTTCACCGGTTCGACGAACGAGAAGCCGGGCGCATTCGAGATGGCAGATGGCGGCACGATCTTCCTCGACGAAATCGCCGAGATGCCGTCTGAGATCCAGGTCAAGCTGCTGCGCGCTCTCGAGTCGAGAATCATCAGGCGTCTGGGCGGCAAAAAGGAGATCGAGGTAGACATCCGGATCGTCGCGGCGACGAATCGCGATCTGCAGAAGGCGCTCTCCGAGAACGATCTGCGCGAGGACCTATATTATCGTCTCGCTGTAGTAGAGCTGTTTCTTCCGCCACTGCGCGAGCGCATCGGCGACATCAAGCTGCTGGCGAATGAATTCCTCGTCCGATTTGCGGAGCAGAATGGAAAGCCGATGTCGGGGTTCGACGATGCGGCGTGGGAGTGGATTCTCTCCTACAACTGGCCCGGCAACGTTCGCGAGCTGAAGAACGCCGTCGAGCGGGCGGTGATCATGAGCCGCGACGACAAGATCAAGGCGGCCGACATCATGCCGCGACACCTCCGTCGCGGCCAGGATGCCACTACGTCGATAACGGTTCCGGCGGGAGCGACTCTGGCGGATACCCGTCGTCAGCTCGTGCTCCGCGCCTTCGCTTCGACGAACGGGGATTACACCCGCGCGGCAACCATTGTCGGGATGACTCCCGGCGACGTCCGCTCGGAGATTGCATCCATGCTGAATGGAAAGGCTAGCGACCTAGGAACTACGCCGGGTACCGACAACGGCGCGCGCCCCTCCGGCAAGAATGCGGAGTCTCCAGCGCCGGCTGGGAAGGCCGCGAAGGCTCCGGCCAAGCCTGCAGCTGGCGCAGCCGCCAAATCGAAGGCGAAGAAGCGCTAACCGCGCGGAGGATCGAATGGACGAGTACGAGTGGTACGACGACGACGACGAGCCGTATGACCTCCGCGAGCCTTACGTTATCGTCGAGAGGCGCGAGCCGGGTGTCGGATCGTTCCTCATCGGGCTCGCTCTTGGCGCGGGAGTGGCGCTGCTGCTGGCTCCTCAGACCGGTGAAGAGACGCGCCGCGGGCTCGCCCGCCGCGCGCGCCGCGCTCAGGAAGCGGCACAGGGGTTGGTCGAGGATGTGAGCGGCACCGTCGCGGAGAAGTTCAAGGAAGTTCGCGCCACCGTCGAGGAGCGCATCGAGGCGACGCTGGACGCAGTCGACGATAAGAAGCGGCGGGTGTCGAACGCATTCCACGCCGGACGCGCCGCGGCGCGAGAAGCGCGGGGCGAGTTGGAGCAGCGCATCGCCGAAAGCAAAGCGGCGTACAAAGACAGCTAGTGCCGCAGCGCGGGCTCGCGGCCCGGCTCGGTTGGCTGCTTCGCGACTACGCGAAGCGAGTCTGGGACAACAGCGGCGAGGACAACGTTTTCTTCCTCGCTGGCGGCATCGCCTTCAACATTCTGCTCGCCGCCGTCCCTTTTTTCCTGCTCCTCGCGACCAGTCTCATCTATCTCCTCAACCAGTCGCCCGATACCACTTCGGCGGAAGTGCTCCAGATCGTCGACAAGTTTCTTCCTCCGCATCCCCCTGGTGACTCGGGGCCCGCGGCAAACATCCTGAACGAAGTCATCAAGCGGAGCGGCTCCCTCACTATCTACAGCGCCATCGGCTTTATTTGGTTCTCGACGCGTTTGTTCGGATCGCTCCGTACCGTGCTCGCGGCGATCTTCGACATCGACGTTGATCGAGGGATCATCGCCGGCAAGATCTTCGACATCGAGATGACGCTGGTGTCGAGTCTCCTTCTCGTCGCGTACACCGCCCTCAGCGCCTACCTGGCGATCGCCACCACTCGCGGGGTCCTGGTCCTGGCCGATCTTGGCATCCGGAAGGAGCTGATGGGCCAGCTGGAGTACAATCTTGGCCAGATCCTCGCGTTTTCCTTCATCGCGACCATGTTCTTTTGCCTGTACAAATTTTTACCACACCGGAAAATCCGCTGGAAAACCGCCCTCATCGCCGCGCTCTTCACGAGCGTGATGCTGGA
>JALYKM010000290.1 GCA_030774785.1 Gemmatimonadota bacterium | reverse complement strand
ATTCGCGCTCGCTCCGCCGTCTACGCGAAGCTCTCTCAGCTTGATCCCGGCGTCGGCTTCCATCGCTTTCAGGACGTCCATCACCTGAAGTACGATTCCCTCGAGCGCGGCCCGGGCGATGTGTGCTTTTGTCGACCCGCGGGTCAGTCCGACGATCGTCCCGCGCGCGTACTGATCCCAGTGCGGCGCGCCGAGCCCGGCGAACGCGGGGACGAGATAAACACCGCCCGTATCGCTCACGCCGGCGGCGAGTGCCTCGACCTCCGCCGCTGAACGAAAGAATTCGAGACCGTCCCGGAGCCATTGCACCACTGCGCCCGCGATGAAGATGCTCCCCTCGAGCGCGTACTCGGTGCGGCCACCGATGCGCCATGCGACCGTGGTCAGCAGGTTGTTCTTCGATGTGATCCGCTTTGTGCCGGTATTCATCAGCATGAAGCAGCCGGTTCCGTAGGTGTTCTTAGCCATGCCGGGCTTCGTGCACGCCTGGCCGAACAGCGCCGCCTGCTGATCACCCGCAATGCCGGCGATCGGGATCGGGGTGCCGAGCAGCTTGGTCACACCGTAGACCTCGCTCGAGGAGCGCACTTCTGGCAGCATCGATCGCGGAACGCCGAAGAGATTCAGTAACTCGTCGTCCCATTCGCCCTTCGCGATATCGAACAACATTGTGCGCGAGGCGTTGCTGGCGTCGGTCACGTGTACCTTGCCACCGGTGAGATTCCAGACGAGCCACGAGTCAACCGTGCCGAATGCGAGCTCGCCCGCCTTGGCTCTGGCGCGCCCACCTTTCACGTTTTGCAGTATCCACTGAACCTTCGTCGCGGAGAAGTAGGCGTCGATCACGAGACCCGTCTTGCGGCGGATCACGCGATCCAGCTTCCGCGCTTTCAGGCGATCGCAAATGCCCGCGGTGCGGCGATCCTGCCAGACGATGGCGTTGTAGATCGGCTCTCCCGTGGTGCGATCCCAGACGACGGTGGTCTCGCGTTGGTTCGTGATGCCGATGGCGGCGACGTCGGCCGAGCCGACATTCGCCTTCGTGAGCACCTCCGCCGCCACACCGGCTTGAGTGGACCAGATGTCGCGCGGGTCGTGTTCCACCCAGCCTGGCTTGGGGAAGATCTGAGGGAACTCCTTCTGCGCAACCGCGACGATCGAGCCGGCGTGATCGAAGACGATCGCACGCGAGCTCGTAGTGCCCTGGTCCAGAGCGAGGATGTACTTCATTACTTCCACACCAGCTGATAGACCAGCGCGCCGAGCACGCCACCGATAATGGGACCGACGATCGGAACCCACGCGTAGCCCCAGTCGGAGCTTCCCTTACCGTAGATGGGGAGCACGGCGTGGGCGATGCGTGGCCCGAGATCACGCGCGGGGTTGATGGCGTAGCCGGTGGGACCCCCGAGCGAGAGACCGATGGCCATCACGATCACGCCGACGAGTATCGGCCCGAATCCCTTCGCGAGGTCCGAGCCCGGCACGAAGTTGCCAGGCGAGAGCACTGCGAGGAGCGCGAGAACGAGGGCGAATCCGCCGATGATCTCCGACACGAGATTGGCGACCGGCTGACGGATCGCGGGTGTGGTGGAGAATACTGCGAGCTTGCTCACCGGATCGGGCGTCGCCTTCCAGTGGGGCAGATATGCGAGCCACACGATGACGCCGCCAAGGAATCCACCGGCGATCTGCGCGGCGATGTACATGGGAACTTTGGCCCAATCGAAAGCTCCGATGGAGGCGAGCGCAATCGTAACGGCCGGGTTGAGATGAGCGCCGCTGATGCTGTTCACACAGTAGACGGCGATCGTGACGCCAAGCGCCCAGCCTGCGGTAATAACGATCCAGCCGGAGTTGTGCCCTTTCGTGCGCTGAAGCACGACGTTGGCGACTACGCCATCGCCGAGCACGATGAGGATCGCGGTGCCGAACAGCTCGGCGAGGAAAGGGTTCATGATGATCGGGTCAAGGGGGGCGCGGGAGTCATCATGCCGCCAACTTTGGCGAACGGCAAGATCCGCTACCTAGATGGGGCGACTGAGAACTGCGCTGCGACTGGGAAACTACGCTGCTGCCCGCCGCCCGCTGTTAGCTACCCGCTCTCCGCTAACGGCGACAGGACAGTCACGTTGGAGTCTCGGGGGAAAAAGCTCCGCCCTCAAGCGAAAGATGGTGCTGAACCCAACGGTCTCGGCATCCTTCGGGATGAGCGATTTCAAGAAGCTGCGGGTGTGGCGTAAAGCACACGCATTGACTCTGAACGTCCATCGGGTCACAGCTTCGATCCGGGGATCGCAGCACGCGCCATTACGAAGTCAGATGGTTCGCGCGGCGATGTCGATATCGGCGAACATCGTCGAAGGAAGAGAACAAAAGAACGAACGCGAGTTCGCGCGATTCCTGGGCTACGCCCTCGCCTCAACCTCGGAATTGGAGTACCACTTCATCGTAGCGCGGGACGTCCGAGCGATCACGAACACTGACTTCAGCTCTACGCTCGAGCAAATCATCGACGTGAGGAAGATGCTGCACGGCCTAATCGGCAGATTATCGCCAAGCAAGGAACCTTCCGCGAAGAGAACTGTCCCGTCGTCTTCAGCGGCTAGCCAATAGCGATCAGCGGGCGGCAGGCAGCAGCGCAGTTAAGGGTCCCCCGCAACCGCCCGGCAACGGGCGGCCGTGAGCTCGCTATCCGAACAAGTGCTTTCCAGCTCCAAGGTTTGTAAGGCCTCTCTGGATCAACGGTCTGCCTCTGCTAGCTTTTGACGCATGGCGAGCAACCAACAAACAATCGCGATTCTCACCGGCGGCGGCGACGTCCCCGGTCTCAATCCAGCGATCAGGGCGATCACGATCCGCGCGCTGCGCGAAGGGTACCGCGTCGTCGGCATTCGGCGCGGTTGGGCGGGACTTGTCGACTACAACCGGGACGACGGCGTCGACAACTCCGAATGCGTGCAGGAGCTCTCGGAGGCCGAAGTGAATCGCGCGGGCCGTACCGGCGGCACTTTCCTCCACACCTCACGAACGCGGCCAAGCCACCTGCCACGCGCGCGCGTGCCGGCGCATCTCACTGGGTACGACGAGCCGATCAATGACGTCACGAAGGACGTGCTCAAGAACCTCGAGCACATCGGAGTCGACGTACTGATCCCGATCGGAGGCGACGACACGCTCAGCTACGGCAAACGCCTGCACGATG
>JALYKM010000289.1 GCA_030774785.1 Gemmatimonadota bacterium | reverse complement strand
ACGTCCGAGTCCGGCAGGCTGTCGCGCGACTTAGCCTCCTCGGTGATCCCGCCGGTCGTTCGACGGAACTGGAGCGACGTGAGTCCGTCGCCATGCAACGCCGCGGTCACGTGCGCGCTGTTGGTCTCCAGGGACGGGCGAATAGTCCAGCCGATCTTCCGATGCTCCTCGACTCCCGCGCCGATGAAGCGCGCCCGCGTGGAGAGAATGAAGTTGCCCGTCATCCGCTTCCATACGAAATGAAAATCGTCGCGTTCGTTCCACATGTTCTGGCCCGAGCCCGCAACCAGATATGCCTGGAGCTGCGGGTCGTATGACGCGGATCCTAAACCTCTTCCGCGGCCGATGTCCGTTTGGGCGTCGAAGATGCCGACCGGGCTCTGCGCGCCAACGACGTCGCTGAACAATGCGAGGCTCAGCGCGCGCGTGAGAATTCGGTAGAAGGTAGGAAAGCGCATGGGGGGATGGCGGGTCTAACGCCTTAGTTCAGTTGGAATGAAGCGGCTGGACCTCCACGGCGACGTGGTGGCACTGTTCCGCCCCACAGGGTTTTCACGCGGTCTGAGCCGCAACAAACCGGGGAGGCCAGCCATGGATACAATAGGACTCGATCTTCACAAGCGCGAGAGCCAGCTCTGCACAATTGGCTCCCGGGGCGAGATCACTGAGCAGCGGATCGTGACCAGCAGAGAGCGATTCACCGCGGTGCTTGGAGGTAGGGCTCGGTGTCGGATTCTCCTCGAGGCTTCGACCGAGAGTGAGTGGGTGGCGAGGCATTTGGAGTCCTTGGGGCACGAGGTAATCGTTGCCGATCCAGGGTTCGCTCCGATGTACGCTACGAGATCAAAGAAGGTGAAGACCGATAAGCGTGATGCTCGCACCTTGGCGGAGGCCTGTATGCTGGGAGCGTATAGGGCGACGCACCGGGTGTCCACCAGGCAGCGACACGTGAGGAGCGAGCTTCTGGTGCGAGACTCACTGGTCAGGACCCGAACCCGCTACGTGGCGTTGATAAAGGCCGCGGTTAGGCGCGAGGGATTGAGACTTTCCCAAGGTGAACCAGAGCACACTGCTTCGAAAGTAAGATCGATCGAGCTGAGAGAGGAGGTGCTCCAGGAGCTCGCTCCCATCCTTGAACTTCTCTCCGCACTCAATAGAGAGATCTGCTCTGCGGATGAGCGTATCGAGCAACTGGGTAGAAACGATCCGGTGGTGCGGCGGCTCAAGACCGCTCCAGGCGTCGGACCCGTTACCGCTCTCTCGTTCGTCGCCGCATTGGACGAAGTGACGCGTTTCAGGAGCACGCACCAGGTGGAATCGTACCTGGGACTCGTGCCGAGCGAATACAGCTCTGGCGAGCGGCAGCACCGGGGGCGGATAACCAAGCGAGGGAACGCCCGCATGCGATCTCTCCTGGTCGAAGCGGGCTGGCGAATTTTCGCTCACGAAAGAGCGGATGCGCTCTTCTTAAGTCCTGGGCAATGCAGATTGCGGCTCGGCGAGGGAAACGGATCGCCGTGGTCGCTCTCGCCAGACGGCTCTCGGGAATTCTTTACGCGATGTGGCGGGACGGGACTGAATACCGGGTACCGAACGTTCGAGTGGAGGGCCCAAGAGTGGCGGCCTAGTCACGAGCTATTAATTGGAACTGTCTCCGACGAGAAGGTGACCCCAAAAGGAGCGCTTGAGCGCGATGCAGCTGATGGCCGCTCTCGAGACCGAAGTTCAGTTTTGCGCCAGCCTCCGATCGAATTCCAGCGTGCGCCAGCGAGAATCCCTCGCTACCTGAGAGCGCGAACAGAAGCTTGAGCGGCACCTCGAGGAGGGGGCGGCAATAAAGGAATTAAGAAGCGTCAAGCAAATCCGTGCTTGACGCGGGGCGCCGCTTCACAGAAGCTGCAAGCATGCTACCACCGCTGAACGGCCAACGGTTGGTGCTCCAGGACCAGAGCAGGAACGCCAGGCATCCCAGGGCCAGCACGCCCACGCCGAACAGGATCACCCGTAGCTGTGTGGTGGCGAACACGAAAATCCACCCCAACGCCGCTACCAGCGCCGGGAGCGGATAGAGCCACATGCGGTAGGGGCGCGGCATATCCGGTGCGTGCCGACGCAGCAGCATCAAGCCGAAGACCTGTCCCATGAACTGCACCAAGATGCGGGTTACGATGAGCGCGTCGATGACCGTGCCCAGCGAGAAGAAGCCCGCGACGATCGAGATCGCCCCCAACACGAGCAGCGAGATGTAGGGGAAGTCCTTCGTCGGGTGGAGCCGGCCGAACGCGCGAAAGAAGTAGCCGCTTTGCGCCGCCGCAAAGGGGATGCGCGAGTACCCCAGCAGCAGCGCGAACACCGACCCGAACGCGGTCCAGAGCACCAGCAGCGTGAAGATCGTCG
>JALYKM010000288.1 GCA_030774785.1 Gemmatimonadota bacterium | reverse complement strand
AGCGCGAGACCCCACAATTCCTTCGGTACCGCCACCCAGATATTTTCGAGAAAATCGACTGCCAGGATCGGGCTCAAGAGCGGTAAAACCCAAAGCACGAGGCTGTCCGGGGCGCTTTTCCCGCCTCCCAGTGCTTCTGCCAGCGAATCGAGGCCGTCCATCAAGCGGATCATTCCGCTGCTGAGGGGAAAGGGCGTATACCGCTCGGAGCCGAGCAGAAGTAGCTGGCGCCGGAGCGCAGGCACGCGAACGAAGGCCGCGGCCGCGAGGAGAAGGAGAGTAGTGAGCGCGAGCGATCCGTATGCCGGGCTTACCCGCCCGCCCGTGTTCACGGCGCCCGCGACGCTGGCCCAGAACGCCACGAAGGTG
The DNA here is from genome assembly GCA_030774785.1 of Gemmatimonadota bacterium. Lineage (GTDB taxonomy): Bacteria > Gemmatimonadota > Gemmatimonadetes > Gemmatimonadales > Gemmatimonadaceae > UBA4720. The sequence goes on along the minus strand of JALYKM010000288.1, from coordinate 7,113 downwards.
ATCCACACGATCGAGGGCCAGCCGCGCATGAGATAAATCGTGAGTCCCATCGCCGTCATCGCGCCCAGATAGAGCGAGAGCTCCGTCAGTGAACGTAGCGGCGCCGTCAGGATGAACGGGGTGGCGAAGCCGGTCGCCACGGCGAGGAACGCGAATATCTCACGTCGCTCCTGGAGCGCGATCCAGGTAGACAGTATTGCCAGCACGAAAAACGCGAGCCGCGCCGAGGGAATCGAGATCAGCTGATACCAGACCGCCGCCGCGTAGGCGGTAACGTACCAGACCGCGAGCGCACCCCCGAAGAGCAGCTCGCGAAGCCCGAGATCACGCGAGTCCGTCGAGTTTGATGATCGAGCGGTGCGAGTCGCTGTCCAGAATAGAACACCGCCGAGGAGCGCGCCGGCGAGAACGCGGATAGGTGGCGTGACCCAGCCCTTGTCGATCGCGTATCCATACAACAGCAGAACAGCCAGGATTATGAAACCGATTCCAAGCCGGCTCAGCCACCATTCCGGAGTTCGGGAGGAGAGCCAGCCAGGCAGCTTTCCGGCGATCTCATCGGCCAGGTTCGCTCGCCGGCGTGCATTCGGCGGCGGCTGGGCGGATGACGATCTGTGTGAGTACAAGACCTGCTCGGCAAGCGGGTCTCGCCCTTGGCTGCGGGAGCTGCGCTCGGACGGCTCGGGCGCCGAAGCAACTCCTCGCTCAGCGAGGAGCGCGTCGACCGAGCGCTGGAGCAGGGCGATCGATTGCTCAACGCTCGCCAGGCGCGCCTCGAACTCGATCTCCTTGGGCCAATCCATTTGGTCGGTCTACCCCTTTCCTGCGGACCCGTTAACGTGTTCGCCCTGGTCCGATCTGTCCAGTCGGACTCTGGCCGGACCCGTTGTCAATCGCTTTGACCCGCACAGCGTATTTTTCGGCTGGCGCTTTCGCTGCTTGCTCGATCACTTTCTACCAATCGTTACCGGAGCCCCGCCCTATGGCCGACTTCACCAAGGAATGGATCGAGCATCTCAAGACCCAGATCTCGGGACGGATGAACGTCGTCGCGGACAAGATGGATCCGAAAGCGTACGACGAGCTCGTGACCGACCTTGCCTGGTTCACATTCCGCTTCGCGCGCGACCCCGACACGAAGATGAGAAAAGTCTTCAGGTAAGATCCCGGTCACGGCGGCATTAGATTCGCCGTAGACTGCTCGGTCAGTAACCGTATCGGGAGAGCGCAATGGCGAAATGTGAAGTCTGCGGCAACGATTACGACAAGTCGTTCACCGTCACCATGAAGGGTAAGGCCCATACCTTCGATTCATTCGAGTGCGCCATCCATGCGCTTGCACCCAACTGCTCCCACTGCGGGTGCAAGATCATAGGCCACGGCGTCGAGAGCAACGGCACGTTCTACTGCTGCGCGAGCTGTGCCGAAATGTCGGGCGTCAAAGGACTCGAAGACCGCGTCTAGAACCGGAGGCGAGAATACCGTGAAGTGGAAGAGTCGGCGGGACCCGCGGGGGAAGATCGGCGATGAGCGCGTACGAACCAAATTCGCCTGGCTTCCGGTTGAAGCGGATGATGGCTACACGTACTGGCTGAGTACCGTCGTCATCCGCGAGAAGCTTCTCCCCAAGCTGGGACGTGGCGGCTTCGAGGACGAGGATGAAGACTGGGAGGTCGTCGAAGCGAAGCCGGTGAACGGCGGGAAGAAAGGCCGGAAGAAATAGCTACTTGCCCCTGACAATAGATCTGAACGCCGACCTGGGCGAAGGCTTGGGCCGATCGCGTGCCACGGAGGACGAAGCACTGCTCGACCTCGTCTCGTCAGCGAACATCGCGTGCGGCTACCACGCCGGCGACGCGACGACGATGCGTGACACCGTGAAGGCGGCAAAGCTGCGCGCTGTGACGATCGGCGCTCACCCGTCGTATCCCGACATTCCGGGCTTCGGCAGGCGAGAGCTCGGCCTTCCTCCCAAAGAGATTTCAATCCACGTGGCGTGTCAGATCCGCGCCCTGCGCGACGTGTGCGGAGCAGAGCGTGCCAAACTCTCCTACGTAAAGCCACACGGCGCGCTGTACAACCGGGCGGCGCGAGATCCCGACGCGGCGAAGGCAGTCGTGGCAGCGATCCTCGAGGTGGAAGCATCACTCACCCTGCTTGGACTCGCGGGGAGCGAGATGGCTCGCGCAGCGGAGCGCGCCGGCATCGCGTTCGCGAGCGAGGCCTTCGTCGACAGAGCCTACAAGCGTGATGGAACACTGGTTCCGCGCGACGAGGCGGGCGCGGTAATCCACGATGTGAAAAGCGCGGTTCAGCGCGCGGTGATGCTCGTCAAGGGACAGACCATCAGCGCCGATGACGGTTCCGAGCTCCACATTTCGGCTCAATCGCTCTGTGTTCATGGTGACAATCCCGACGCAGCATCGATCTTGCGCGCGCTGAACGCCCGGCTCAAGGAATCCGGCGTGACGATCGCGCCATTCGCCGCTTGACCTCACCCCAGCTGCGCGCGCACTCTCTCGGCGACTCCGCGGTCACTGTCGCATTCGGAACGGAGCGGAGCGCCGAGCTTCTCGAGCGAATTCATGCAACAGCGCGCGCGCTCGAGGCGTCGCGGATTCCTCATGTAGAGGATGTCGTTCCTGCCTATCTCGCTCTCACCGTTTTTTACGATGCTCTTCACACGTCCTACGACGAGATCGCGAAGAAGCTGCTCGATGCATGCGAGCGGCCAACTCGCCGTGGGGGCGGCGCGGCCGAATCGGGCGATCACCTGATTCCGGTTCACTACGATGGAATGGATCTCGACACGGTTGCCGCCTCCACCGGACTTTCGGTCGGCGAGGTGATTGCGCGCCACAGCGGGCGCGCCTATACGGTGGATCTGCTCGGATTCGTCCCCGGCTTCGCCTATCTCAGCGAGGTGCATCGGTCGCTGCAGCTTCCGCGTCGCTCAGAGCCGAGGCCGCGCGTGCCCGCTGGAAGCGTGGCGATAGCAGCCGCGCAAACGGGAGTGTACCCGCTGGATACGCCCGGCGGCTGGCACATCATTGGCCGCACCGAGACCGTGATGTTCGATCCCACGCGGGAGCCGCCGGCGCTGTTGCGAGCCGGCGACACGGTGCGATTCGAGCGCGTGACATGATCACGATCACTCGCGCACCGGCATACCTCACTGTTCAGGATTGCGGGCGCAGCCACTCACGCGCTTCCGGAGTACCTCAGGGCGGCGCGATGGATTCCTTCGCTCTTCGCGCAGCAAATGCGCTGGCGGGCAATCATGTGGACGCCGCGGGCCTCGAGTGGGCGCTTGGCGGCGGCTCGATCACATTCGAACAGGACGCGGTGTTCTCCCTCGGCGGCGCGAAGGCGCGTGCAATCCTTTCCGGAAAAGCCGCCACTCCCTGGACCACCATCTACGCCAAGTCAGGCGACGAGCTCACGATCGAGCAGATTTCCGGCGGGCGGTTTCTCTATCTCGCCGTAAGGGGGGGCATGGATGTCCCCATGATTCTCGGGAGCAGGTCAACCTATCTGCCGGGGCGATTTGGGGGTTACGCGGGACGAACGCTGAAGCACGGTGATTCGTTGATGGTGGGAGCGCAGTCTATTCAGTCCCCACCGGAGGGGTTCCACTGCGCGGCCGATCTCCTTCCCCGCTACGAGACAGGAATCGTTCACATCACTCGCGGCACACACGCAGATCTCTTCGATGACACTGCGTGGGGCACTCTTATCGAAAGCGAATACAGAGTCTCAGCCGCGTCGGATCGGACTGGGTACAAGCTCGAAGGAGCCGCGCTCGCAAACCCGCCCGGAACGCTTCCGTCCGAGGCGAGCTGCCCCGGCTCAATCCAGATTCCCGGTGACGGCCTGCCGATCGCGTTGATGGCCGACGCGCCGACGGTCGGGGGCTACCCGAAGGTTGCGGTCATCGCCGAGGCCGACCTCCCGATCATTGCCCAACGCTCGCCCGGAGAGACGATCCGATTCGAGCTGATCACCATCGAGCAAAGCCAGCGCGCCCTGAAGCGACGCGCGTCAGATCTTCACACCATCAGCCAGCTCGCGATCCGCTCTACTCGGTGAAACGCCCCCAAACACGGCGCGGCTCCTGCATGTAAATCGTTCATCGCCGCTCAATGCGGCCCAACAACTGTCGGGGGCTGTACCCATGGAACGAAATGACCGCGAAGACATGCACCCTAACACGGGGGGCGAACAGACAAGCTTCGGAAGCGAGCTCAATCCCAGCTTCGAGAGCGGTACGTCCAGCTCCGCTGGATTTGCCGGAGCCAGCGCTGGAACGACGGCAAGCGGTACGACGGATACTGGCCGTGGCGTCGGCAATCGTGTGAAGAGCGTAGCTTCCTCCGTCAGGGAGAAGGCCTCCGGGATCCCAGCGATGCTCGCCGACGGACTGCAGGCCGGTGCCGAAGCATTGCGTCAGCGTCGTCCGTCGACGGAGACGTCAAGTTCAGGATCGTCGGTCGCAATCGTCAGTGATCCCAGCATCGCCGCTGTCACCGACACTCTCGCCAGCGGAATGCAATCGAGCGCCGACTGGCTGCGAGATGCGGATCTCGACAAGCTGAAGGAAGGCGTCGAAAAGCAGGTGAAGCAGCACCCCGCCAGGACCCTGCTCGTTGCCCTCGGCGCTGGGTATCTGATCGGTAAGGCGCTCCGGCGTTAGCAATGAAGATGCTGAGCGCATCCGAGACCAATCGCGGAGTCGGGCAGCTCCTCCGCGAAGTGGCGGAAGATGGAGCGCATCTGGCCCGGCAGGAGGTACACCTCGCGCGCATTGAGTTCGCGCAGATAGCGCGCGACATCGGCAAGGGCACTGGCTTCGCCGTCGCCGCGGGAATGCTTGGCTTACTGACCGCACAGATGCTCGTGTTCGGAATAGTCCTCCTGCTCGGTGACGCCCTTTTCCGTGGCCATTACTGGATCGCGGCGTTCGTGCTGACGGTGATCCTGGCGGCAGGAGCATTCTATCTGCTCAAGCGCGGGACCGCTCTGTTGTCACCGAAAAAACTGAAGCCCAAGCAAACACTGGCAACGCTACGGAGACACAATCATGGCTGAGACCACAACCGATGTCCGCGCCGACATCGAGCAGACCAGAGCGCGGATGTCCGGCGCGATCGCCGAGCTGGAGCGAAAGGTGGACGTCACGCAGAAAGTCAGGGATCATCCGTGGGCTGCCGTAGGAGTCGCGTTCGGCGCCGGAATCGCGCTGAGTGCGTCCAGCGCCGATGTGAAAGCTGCGAAGGTGACCGCTGATGCGACGAGAGAAACCGGCGGCAAGCTTGGCGGTGCTTTGGACGGTGTCGTCGCAGCACTGATCGCCGGAGTCGCCAACGCGTTCAACTCGCGAATCGATGGAATGGTTAGCGACGTCGTTACGTCCATCAAAGGAGACGCGAAGCCGCGGTCTATCGGCTCCACGGAGACCCCCGCTGACACGCAGATAAGGGCCGACTGACGTCAGGCTAGCGATCAGCGCGAAGGCAACGACTCTCTTGCGCTGATCGCTCTGGCATCCTAAATCCGAGTGCTCGCGAGCCGGATTAAGCTGTGTCCGCTCGTCAACTTGGAGGCAGTGCTGTCGTCTCGGATCCAATTCGCCGCGGTCATCGTCGCAGGCCCTCTGTTGCTCGCGGCACTCGAGCACGCCCTCGCGCGGGCACAGACCGTCGCGGCGGCAGCCCAGCCGGGCACCAAGCAGCGGGTTCGGTTCCGGGTTCCCGCCGATGCGGAGCTGCGCGACAGTGGCTTCCGAGCCTCAGCCCTCCGGGGACGCGCGATCCTCCTCGCGACGCGGGACAGCCTCCCGCGCTACGTCGGCAACTCGCTTCGCTGCGCCAGTTGTCACCTCAAGGAGGGTTTGCAGGCCGGCGCTATGCCGTGGGTGGGTAGCTATGCGCGATTCCCGCAATACCGCGCTCGCAGCGGCAAGGTCGATCTCATCGAGGACAGGATCAACGACTGCTTCCGGAGAAGCATGAATGGGCGCGCCCTCAATCCGGCCGGACGAGACATGCGCGACATCGTCAGCTATTTCGCGTTTCTCTCAAGCGGACTTCCTGTCGGCGCGGAAATGGAAGGACAGGGTCTGCCGCGACTCCAGCCGCTCCCGGGTGTCCCGAGTCGCGGCGCTGCGGTTTTCTCATCGATGTGCGTTCGTTGTCACGGAGCGGCTGGACAGGGGACCGCACTCGCTCCTCCGTTGTGGGGACCACGATCCTACAACGTTGGCGCGGGAATGGCGCGAATCAACACCGCGGCTTCGTTCATTCACTCTCTCATGCCGATCGATCGCGCACAGCAGCTTACACCCCAGCAGGCCTTCGACGTCGCTACCTACATCAACACCCGCCCGCGTCCGAATTTCCCGCCGAAGGCGCATGACTGGCCCCACGGCGGGAAACCACCCGACGCGGACTATCACGTTCTACCGGCGCCGCTGCCACCGAAGAGCGCCACACACCCAGCTCGCGCTCCATGAGCGCGGCGCACTGCCACCAGTGGCAAAGGAGAAGTGAGTATGACTGAATCTTCACTCCCGAAGCGCAGAGAATTCATCGGACGGCTCGCCGCCGGTGCCGTCGCGATCGGCCTCACGGGCTCAGTACCGCGCGCACTGGCGGCGGAGCACGTCGCGCGAACCGACATCACGCCGAGCGACAAGTGGCTGGCGTCGGTGACTGGAAAGCACCGGCAGTTATTCGACATGCCCAACCACGAGAACGGGATGGGATTGCTGCACGTGCGGAATTATCTCAACACGATGCGCGACACGTACGGGTTGAAGCACCCCGCCGTTACGGCCGTGGTCGGCCTCTACGGAATGACGACGATGCTCGGATTCAACGACGCCATGTGGCAGAAGTACGGAGTCGCAAATCCAATCAAGGTTATGGACGCCTCGAAGGCGCCAGCAACGGGCAACGTGTTCTACAAGGCTCCGGCAGGGGCCGAGAGCCTGTCGCTCACGGGTGCGCCGATCCCGATACCCGCTGACTCATCGATATCGGCGCTTCAGGAGCGCGGCGCGGTTTTCATCCTCTGCAACAACGCGTTCAATGTCTGGATGGGCCTGCTTGGAGG
>JALYKM010000287.1 GCA_030774785.1 Gemmatimonadota bacterium | reverse complement strand
GCCGTGAGTACAATCGTCTGGTTAGGGGTGACCTTCGCCACCAAACCCGAGCCCGATCGCATCCTGGAATCGTTCTATCGGCGGGTGAGGCCTGGCGGCCCGGGCTGGGCGTTGGTGTCGGAACGGGCAGGTTTCGGGCGGGAGAGCATTCCCGGCGGCGCCCTCGCCTGGACGAACTGGATCGCGGGAATCGTCGCAGTGTATGCGTCCCTGTTCGGGATCGGTAAGCTGGTGCTGGGAAACCTGGTCGAGGGGCTGGTGATGCTCGTCATCGCCGTGGCGGCCTTCGCCTGGATAGCGCGGTCGTTCCGGGAGGAGCCGGCAACACTACCCGGAGTAGGCGTAACCGCCTAAATTTCATGTAGTACCGGAGGATAAATGTCCGTTTCATCACAGCCTGAAATCGATCTCACCGTCACGCCGAACGCGGCCGTCGAGGTCAAGAAGTTTATGGACGCCGAGGGCGTCACCGCTGAGCAGGGCGGACTGCGCGTGAGCGTGCAGCCTGGCGGCTGCAGCGGCTTCAAGTACAGCCTGGTCATCGAAGACCGGGCCGCGGAAGATGATCTCGTCATCCCCCGCGAAGGATTCAGCGTCTTCGTCGATCCGTTCTCGGCGCAGTACCTCAACGGCGTCTCGATCGACTACGTGACATCCATGCAGGGATCGGGCTTCACCTTCAAGAATCCGAGTTCGACCGGCGGTTGCGGCTGCGGAAGCTCATTCTCTGCGTAAAGTCGCTGCTGGTCAGCAGGACAAATCGAGGGCGGTGAAATGAAGACGAATTTCACCGCCCTCGATTTTGTTGTGCTGGTGTCTTACCTGATTGCCACCACCGCGCTTGGGATCTGGCTCGGCCGGAACCAGAAGGACTCCAAGGACTATTTCGTAGCGGGACACGCCATTCCGTGGTGGGCGGTTCTCTTTTCGGTTGTGGCGACCGAGACCAGCGCTCTGACGTTTATCAGCATTCCCGGGCTCGCCTACACTACCAACCTCGGCTTCCTTCAGATCGCAGCCGGGTACCTGCTGGGCCGGATCGTCGTCGCTTATACGCTGCTGCCGCGGTATTACCAGGGCGATCTCGTCACCGCCTACGCCCTCCTCGAGAAACGTTTCGGCGTAGGCACGCGCCGCTTTGCGTCAATCGTTTTCATGGTCACACGTGCATTTGCCGATTCGGTTCGCGTTTTCGCTACCGCCATCCCCATCGCATTGATCATCGGCCCCGCGGTCCCGCAGCGCTATGTGATGCCCGTCGCCATCCTGGTTCTTGGCGCGCTTACCCTGCTCTACACCTACCACGGCGGAATGCGCGCTGTCGTCTGGACCGATGTTCTGCAGACCAGCGTCTATCTGCTGGGCGGGTTTTCCGCTCTGTATTTGATCGGCAAGGGTGTGAACGGCGGGTGGGGCGCGATCCTCAGCCAGGCCGGAGCGGCAGGAAAGCTCAAGGTCTTGGATGTCTATTTCGGATTCGACAAGCCGTATACGCTCTTTGCCGGTTTGATCGGTGGAGCGTTCCTTTCGATGGCGTCGCACGGCGCCGATCAGCTGATCGTCCAACGTCTTCTCGCCGCTTCGAGCCTCAAGGAATCACGGAAAGCTCTGATCGGCAGCGGCATCGCCGTCTTCTTTCAGTTCACGCTTTTCCTCATGATCGGGATCGGGCTGTACGCGTATTATCAGGCGCGACCGTTCGCGGTGCCTGATTCGATCTTCCCGTCATTCGTTGTCGATTCGATGCCGAACGGATTGAGGGGCTTGATAGTCGCGGCCGTCCTCGCCGCCACGATGAGCGCCCACTCGGGCGCCATGAACTCTCTCGCCGCCTCTACGACGCACGACATCTACCTGCCGATTTCCAAGCGATCGGCCGAGGACCCCAGAACGCTCAAGATGGCGAAGATGTTCACGTTGTTCTGGGGAGTCGTACTTCTGATCGCGGCACTCCTGTACAAGCAGCAGGGGACGCCCGTCGTGGTAATCGCGCTCTCCATCGCTTCGTTCACCTACGGCGCGCTCCTCGGCGGTTTTTTCCTCGGAATGTTGTGGCGCCGGGCAATACAGCGGGATGCCATTCTGGGGATGGCGGTCGGAATCATCGCCATGAGCTTCGTCGTTTTCGCCAAGCCGATGATGGCTATGGTACCTTCGCTAAAAGAGACTCTGACACCGCTCTCTCATATCGCATTTCCGTGGTACGTTCTCATTGGCACATCGTTCACGATGGGAGTTGGCATTCTCTCTTCATTTACGCATGCGCCGCCGACGGACGGGGATCGCTGGAGTGAGTGACATTGTAGTCGGGGTAGATGGCGGCGGGTCGAAGACACGGGTCATGGTTGGAACCGCCGATGGCGAAGTGCTCACCACTCTGGACGGACCGAAGTCGGCGGTCGCACCGGGAGAGGCGGCTCGCTCGGCGGATGTCATCGCCGAGCTGGTGACGCGGGCGCTAGCCGAGATCGCCCAGCCGGGCGCAGTCATTCCCCGGGTTCTCTACTGCGGCGTGGCGGGCACCGGCAGAGACGAAGAGCGCAAGGCACTCCATGCTGCGCTCGATGCGAAGGATCTCGCCGAGGAAGTCGTAATCGATTCCGATGGCTTGATCGCGATGTACGACGCCCTCGATGATCAGGCCGGGATTCTGCTCGTCGTCGGCACGGGCTCGATTGCTTACGGCCGCAGTCCGGCAGGGGAGATCGTGCGGTGCGGGGGCTGGGGGCCAACGTTCGGCGACGAAGGGAGCGGCGGTTGGATCGGACGTCGCGCGCTGAGCATCGTTGCCGCATCGAGCGATGGACGTGAGCCCCCCACGGCTCTTCTCTTCCCAATTCTTGCCGCTACGCAGTGCGAGGACGTCCCGGACCTCATTCCGTGGGCGGTAGCCGCCGATGCCCGAGCATTTGCCTCGCTGGCGCCAGTGGTCTTCAGCACCGCAGCCGCCGGCGATCCGCGCGCGAATGCGCTGGTGACGCTCGCCGCCGAGGAGCTCGTGCTCCACGTGCGCGCGCTGTCGCGTCAGCTATTCACAGACGAGCGCGCAGCGGTTGCGGTCGCGCTCAGCGGCGGCTTGATGGAGCGTGGATCTCTCCTGAGAAAACGCCTCGAGCAGCGGCTCAAGTCGGCTGTGCCCGGCGCGCGGCTTCGATCGGAAGAAGTCCTTCCTGCGCGGGGAGCCCTTCGGGCTGCGGCTCGACGAATTCACCTTCCCACCTAGCCATCACGACTGTCGCCAGACAGTTCCCCACCAGATTCACGCTCGTTCGCGCCATGTCCATCAGCTCGTCCACGCCGAGAATGATCGCGACTCCTTCGAGCGGGAGTCCGAAGGTGTGGAGCGTTCCGGCCAGAATCACCAGCGACGCGCGCGGCACTGCGGCAACTCCCTTGCTCGTGATCATGAGCGTAAACATCATCGCCAGCTGTTGCCCGAACGACAGATGCACTCCCGCGGCCTGGGCCACGAACATCGATGCGACCGCGAGGTAGAGCGTAGACCCATCGAGATTGAACGAATATCCGGTGGGCATGACGAAAGCGACGATCCGCCGCGGAACGCCGAACGCCTCCATGATCTGCATCGCGCGCGGAAGCGCTGCCTCCGACGACGTCGTCGAGAACGCTATCAGCGCCGGTTCACGCACCGCGAGGACAAAGCGCTTGAGCGGGACGCCGAACAGAAGCGCGACCGGAACGAAGACGACCACGACCAGCACGATCAGCGCGCCGTAAAGCGTCAGAATCAGCTTTCCGAGGTTGATCAGAACGCCCAGCCCGCTGTGGCCGACCGTGACGGCGATCGCCGCTCCGATACCAATCGGGGCGTAGCGCATCACGATCGCGGTGAACTTGAACATCACCTCGGCGAGCCCTTCGCACCCGGCGAGAACGATTTCCTTCGGGCGTCCCCGAACCTGAGACAGAGCCACCGCGAAAAGAATCGAGAAGAACACGACCTGCAGAACCTCGTTCTTGCTGGCAGCTTCGAAGAAGCTTTGCGGAACGACGTGCTCGAGAAAACCCATTCCCGTCGGCGTGGCCTGAGCGAGCTGCTGCCCCGGATCTGCCGACGCGTGAATGGTCACGCCCACGCCCGGCTTGACGAGGTTGGCAGCCCCGAGTCCGATGAACAGCGCGATCGTGGTGACGATCTCGAAATAGATGATCGACTTGAGGGCAAGCCGGCCGACGCGTTTCATGTCGTCGCCGTGTCCGGCGATGCCGACCACGAGCGTGCCGAATATGATCGGCACGATGATCGACTTGATCATCCTGAGGAAGATCGTCGACAGTGGCTTGAGGTTCACCGCGAACGATGGAAACGCCCACCCGACGATCACGCCGACCACCATCGCGATCATTATCCACGACGTCAGCGAGATGCGTCTCAGGTTGCGGAAAATCATGCTCATATGTTGGCCGTGACCGGGGAGCCGATCAGCGCTCGATCGGAGGTGGTGGCTCCACCGGCACCGGCCTTGATCCGCGGCGCAGAGTCGAGTGTGCGTAGCCGTAGGCAAGATAGAGCGCGAGGCCGATGAGGAGCCAGATGCCGAAACGTTCCCACGCCCGGACGGGCAGGCCAAACATCACGTAGATGCAGGCGCCGGCACCGACCAAGGTCACAGGCCAGACGAATGGAACGCGAAATGGCCGCGGCCGGTCGGGTTCCTTGTATCGCAAAACGAGCACGCCGATGCACACGATCGCAAAAGCGGACAGCGTACCGATGTTCGTGAGATCGTAAATCTCGTTCTCGTC
>JALYKM010000286.1 GCA_030774785.1 Gemmatimonadota bacterium | reverse complement strand
TTGTCGGGGTCGGCTTTTCTCTCGCCCTTCCCGAAGTTCTTCTGGACCTTCCCTTTGAGCTCTTCAGCGCGGCCCTTGATGTGCTGGCTGGTGTTATCGGTGGCATCCCCTACGTCGCCACGGATCTGGCCTTTCATCTCTTTGGCGGTCCCTTTGACTTGGTTCTCGAGACCTCTTTCGTTTAGGTCCTTCATTAACCCCTCCTCATGTGGAATCGTTCTTTGTTGCACCTCAATAAGTGCAAGCGATATGCCTACCCCAACGTCTGTTTTTTACAGGGGCGGTACCGACCTTGCAAAGGCCCGTCCGCTTGCGGAAATTCCGAGGTCAAAGCCATCAGCTGTACGGCAGGCGTGAACAACCTCTTTAGGTCGCGCAAATCAGCACTAACGTAGAAGCTCACCCGAGCGGCCGCCGTCTCGCAAAACTCACTCTTCTCGCGCTCGGCGTCGTCTACGGCGACATCGGGACAAGCCCGTTATACGCGTTGCGGGAATGCTTCAAGCCAGAGCACGGCCTGGCTCCGGTGCCGACCAACGTCTATGGCGTTCTCTCGTTGATCGTCTGGTCGCTGATAATCATCGTCGGCATCAAGTACATCACCTTCATCATGCGGGCGGACAACAACGGCGAAGGCGGAATCCTCGCGTTGCTGGCGCTCATTCTTCAGAAGCAGCGACGCGACGCCGATTCTTTCCGCCGGAAGAGCATCATCGCGCTGGGATTGATCGGTGCGGCGCTGCTCTACGGCGACGGCGTGATCACTCCCGCGATTTCCGTGTTGAGCGCCGTCGAAGGCCTCGAAGTTGTGGCTCCGCAATCGCAGCATCTCGTGATCCCACTCACCGTCGCGATCCTCGCGACGCTCTTCTTCTTCCAGCGACATGGCACCGCGAAGGTCGGCCGGATATTCGGACCGGTGATGGTTGTCTGGTTCGTGACGATTGCGGCACTCGGACTGGGCGAGGTGCTGCAGGCCCCGCAAATCCTAGCCGCGGCGAATCCCTGGTACGGCTTGAAATTCTTCCTCCAGCATGGGCACGCCGCGTTCATTCTCCTCGGCGCCGTAGTCCTGGCTGTCACCGGAGCCGAGGCGCTCTACGCGGACATGGGACATTTTGGCAAACGGCCGATCCGGCTCGCATGGTTCCTCCTGGTATTACCAGCGCTGTTGGCGAACTACTTCGGACAGGGAGCGCTCATTTTGCGGGATCCGGCCAGCGCGATCAATCCGTTCTATCTGCTCGCGCCCAGCGTGCTGCAGTACCCACTGATCGCTCTCGCGACGATCGCAGCGATCATCGCGTCCCAGGCTCTCATCTCCGGCGCATTCTCGCTCACACAGCAGTCCGTGCAGCTCGGTTACAGTCCGCGCGTGCAGATCATTCACACCTCACATCAGGAAACCGGGCAGATATTCGTTCCCGAAATCAACCGCGCGCTTGGACTCGGCTGCATCCTCGTGGTGCTCGCGTTCAGATCTTCGAGCGCGCTCGCCGCCGCGTATGGAATCGCCGTGACAGGGACAATGGCCATCACGACGATTCTTTTTTACGTGCTCGCGCGCTCCCACTGGCAGTGGAGCATCTGGCGCGCGGGCGCCCTCACCGCGTTTTTCCTGATCATCGATCTTGCGTTCTTCTTCGCCAACATGCTCAAGATCGTACAGGGTGGCTGGGTGCCTCTCGCCATCGCGCTTGGGATCTTCATTCTGATGACGACCTGGCAGCGCGGACGCCTGATCGTACGTAGCCTGCTGGTGGACGCTTCGATCCCACTCGAGGCGCTTCTCAAGGACCTGGGCGACGAGAACCCCGACAAAAGGTTCAAGCCGGTGCGCGTTCCGGGCACAGCTGTCTTCCTGACGTCCGAGTCAAAGGACGCTCCACTCGTACTGCTACACCATCTGAAGCACAACAAGGTGCTTCACGAGAACGTGGTGTTGCTCTCGATCCTGGTCGCGCAGGTCCCGGAAGTTCCAATCACGGAGCGAATCGAAGTGACGTGCTTCCCCCACAACTTCAGCCGGGTCAAGGCCAAGTATGGCTTCATGCAGACCCCGAACGTCCCGGAGATTCTCTCACTTGCCACCGAGCACGGAATCATTACCAAACCGACGGAGACCACCTACTACCTCGGCCGCGAAAATCTCATCCCAACCGGGACCAAGCCGCTCGCCAGGTGGAGGAAGAAGCTCTACATATTCATGCAGCGGAATGCGAGGCCGGCGACGGAGTTTTTCGGCATCCCACCCAACCGTGTCGTGGAGCTGGGTGCGCAGATGGAGTTCTAGGCGTGGCCCGACTCGGTCGCGGGAGCTCGCCAGCTTCGACCGCTCAGGCGTCCCCCCGCCGCCGCAGCTTCTCGATCTCGCGGCGATCCTTTTTAGTCGGCCGTCCCTGGACGTAACCACTGACGGACTGCGCTGCGTTCATCTGTAGCTGCAACGCCTCGCGCGACTTTCGCCCTTCCTCGCTTTCCTCGTATAGCCCTGCGGCGAGCGACGCCGGACCGCGCCTCTCCGACAGCGCCCGCACCGTCACGATGTGGTGATACGGACCCAACCGGATGCGGAGGGAGTCGCCCACCTGCAGTTGTTTGGCGCGCTTTGCCCGCTCGCCGTTCACTTCCACCTTGCCCGACTCGACCGCATCGGCGGCGAGCGCGCGGGTCTTGAAGAAGCGAGCGGCCCATAGCCATTTGTCGAGCCGGACCCGGGGCGGTTCCTCTGAATTCATACGTTGGCGGCTTCGATGAGCGGGTTGCGTTGCCCTTTTTGAGGGTTCGGAGTCCTGAAGATAAGATCATTCCCCTGCGGGGAGCACGCGTGGCGGACAACGACTGGTCAGTCCAACTAAAGAAAATCGAGCGGGAATTCGAAGGACTTCCGCCCGAGCCGTCGCCTGCATTCAAAAAATTGCAGAGCGAGGAGGAGCGGCGGGCCCAGGAGCGGGCACAGCAGCGAGTAGCAAGGATCGGCGCGGGAGCTCGCCTGATCCTCGTTTTCGCGCTCTTTGGGGCGCTCACCATCTGGCCGTACGCGAACGACTGTGGCTGGGGACTGTTTAGCTACATCGGTGCCGAAGCCGTAATCGTAGCCGGAGGGTTATGGGTGGCGTTTACGACCTGGCGCGCTCGACTTCCCAAGATGCACACGTTGTCGCTGCTGATCATCCTGGTCGGCCTGATCCTGATTGCGGCCGAGGTGCTGCCGCGTACCGGTTACGCGAGCGGCGACCCAACGCATCCACCACAGCTGTGGTGTCCGGAAACGAAGGCCGCGCAACCTTCAAACGGTCCTGAAACGAAGGCCGCGTTGCCCTCGACCGATCTGGTGGGACAACGCGTCCGTTACGCCGCACAGTCGATGGAAAGTCGCTGGCAGGAGAGTAGCGGCGATCTCGTCAGGCAACTCCGTCCGCAGCGAGCTGCTTTAGCGCGGATTGCGCATCCCGAATTGCGCTTGCAGCCAGGTCCCTGATCACGGCTGGAGGCACCAGCTCGATCACGTTCTCGATGTCGAAGAGTTCGTCATCCATGTCGAGCATGAACCCGTCTTCCTCATTGTTAAGGTCTCCGGTTTCGATGAACGCGGTAGTTGGCGCGAGCGTTCTGAAGCGCATCGGGCTCCGAAGCTGAATCTTGCTCGGCAGGTTGTTCAGCCGCTCGCGTAGCAGCGGTTCGATTTTCTTGCGCAGCATAGGCATCTCCGGCCCGAACATCATCGCTCCGCCGGAACCGTTGAACTCCATCATTCCACCAGGACCGGGAATCCTGAAGTTGAAGCGGCCGCCGAGCCTCATGAGGTCGCTCGCTTTGCCCGCCGTCACCTGCACATCACGGAAGCGTCCCCCGGAGTACACGCGAAGTGTTACGCGACTGCCAGGTGTGAGCTTCTGCACTTCGCGGGTGAGGCGATGGGCGGCGAGACCATTCGTGTACGAATCGTCAACGTCCCCGGCCGCGGTACGAAGGTCGACCCCGTTGATGGCGGATATGCGATCGCCCTCGATGATGCCGGCGCTCTCGGCCGGCCCCTTCGGCGTCACGGCTTCGACGAATACACCCAGTGTGTCGCGCCGGGTTCCGGTAGCGCGGAGCTCGATACCAAGGGCCGCGCGCTTTGCCATCGCTGAATCCATTCGGAAGATCCTGTTGTGGAGCGCCGAATCACCGCGCGCTGAGCCGCGCGTGATTTTGCACTCGACGCGTCCATCCGGGTAGTTCGTGCACGTCGAATCGGGCTTGCCTGTTGCGACCTGTGCGTTCAGCGTTGCCGCAACCGACGTTGCAGTAACGGCAGAAAGAAGCA
>JALYKM010000285.1 GCA_030774785.1 Gemmatimonadota bacterium | reverse complement strand
TCGTTGAGGATCGCGCGGACGAGGCCTCCTCCCTGAGCGCCCGTAGAGCCAACGACCGCGATGATTCTCTTGCCGGGTGCAGTCTTCTTGTCAGCAGCTTTCTTGGTTCTGCGGGGAGTCTTTCTGGTGGCCATTTGATCTTCCCTCGTGGCTAGTGAGCAGACGGAGGTTGCCGGCGACGCTGGTGGTGCTCATATCCTGCTGAAATTGAGGTTTTTCGCAAGACTGCAACTGCAACTGCAACGGAGAACTGCCAGGCTGCCCGCTGCCCGCTTGAAGCTGCCGGCCACCAGCCTCACTAGGTCGGGACGTTACTGGCTCGGGTCAAGGCACAGACAACTGCCTTTGCCATCACGCCACTAAGTGGCGTCCCGATGTTTGCGGCTCGCCGCTGGCAGCTTTCAGCTGGAAGCGGGCAGCCTGGCAGTTCTCAGTTGCAGTTCAGGTTTTCACCAGTTCCCTTGTTCCCCCATCACCTCGATCGCGCGCACCAATCGGTCGGCCGCGTGACGCCAGTTGGTCTGTACGGCGCGCTGCGCCGCGCCGGCGTTTCCTGTGCGAATGGCGTCGACGATGGCGTCGTGCTCAGTCCCGGCGGTTGCGACAGTATCGAGTAGAAGTGCGATATACATCCTGATGTAGCGCTCCGCCTGAGGCTTCACGGCTTCGTGCAGAGACCGGAGGCGCGAGCCGGAGCCGGCTTCGAGGTAGCGACGGTGAAATTTTTCGTCGAGCTCGTATAGCCTGCCCGGCTGCGCGCCACGCGCGGATGCCGCCCGCCGAAAGTCCGCATTCAGCGTGGCAAGGTCTTTCGCCAGGCGCTCCCGTTCAGGATCGGGGAGGCGCGCGGCGCCGCGGGCGGCCAGACCCTCCAGCTCGCCAACGATCTCGAGCAGCTCCCCGACATCTTCGCGCGTGAGAGGAGCGACGGTCATGCGCGCCTGGTGGGTCGGCGAAGAGACGACGTATCCCTCCTGCTCGAGGCGCTGAAAAGCGGCACGAACCGGGGTGCGGCTGACCCCGAATCGTTCAGCGACCTCAGTTTCGACTATCCGCGCGCCCGGTGCGAGCTGGCCTCGGACGATCATGTTGCGCAGCGAGTCGTAGAGCCGGTTGGCCCGCTCGCTGGAGCCGGAAGCGCGGCGTCCCTGATCCGACGGGACGCGTGGGTTGTTGGCGTTTCTTCTCGGCACAATGCGCCAATATAATGCCCTCCGGCCGCTCTTCATCCGCCCGTATTCCCGAAATTGTGCGTATAGACGCATCTTAGAGCGATGGACTTGGCAACAATCCTCTTGATCGAGGACGAACGGCAGATCCGGCAGGTGGTGAGCGACGCACTGGCTGATGAGGGTGTCCGCATCATCGAGGCGGCCACGGGTCAGGAGGGAGTGCGGCTGGCTCTGGCCGAAAGTCCCGAGCTTGTCGTGCTCGATCTCGGCCTTCCCGATACCGGTGGGTCGGACGTCTGCCGAGCGATTCGCAAGGACTCTTCGGCGCCTATCCTTGTCCTGTCGGCGCGGCATTCGGAGAAGGAGAAGGTACTTCTTCTTGACGTTGGCGCAGACGACTATGTGACAAAACCGTTCAGCACCGGCGAGTTGCGGGCGCGCGTACGTGCCCTCCTTCGCCGAGCTCGTGTTCCGACCGTCGAACTTCTTGATCCGATCGAGATTGACGGGCTCACAATTGATCTTTCGCGGCGCAGTGTCAGCCGTGATTCAACAGCCATCCATCTGACTCCAATCGAGTGGGCTCTTCTCCGTGCGTTTCTGGAACGCCGCGGCCGCACCCTTACGCACGCCCAGATCTTTCGTGCGGTGTGGACTCGATCATCAGGAGACCCGCAACAGTATCTACGGGTTCACGTGGCCAATCTGCGCCGCAAAATCGAACGCGACTCGTTACGACCTGAGCTGATACTTACGGAGCCGGGAGTTGGTTACCGCTTCTCCGATGCAGATGGCCCGCGTGCAGAATGAAGAGCTGAGGTCTTCGGCAGTTGAGATACAAGCGGGAACTCAGTCCGGTTCGAATGCCATTTGGTTCGTAGGCGCGCTGTGGATGGCGGCGCTGGGGGTAGCTACAGCCGGGCTTCTGTTGGTACGCGCCCGAATCAGCGTGGCGCACGTCGCTATTGCTTACTTCCTCATGGTGCTAGTCGCGAGCGCGGTGCATGGCAGACGCGTTGGATTGCTGCTCGCGACAGCTTGTTTTCTCGCATTCAATTTCTTTTTCGTCGTGCCGTATGGGACCTTCCGCGTGCACGATCCCCTTGACTGGATTGTGCTCCTCGCATTTCTCGCCACTAGTGCAATCGCCGCGCAATTGCTCCATAGAGCACAGACCGCAGCGAACGTTGCACAAACCAGAGCGCGCGAGATGGAGCGTCTTACGGCGCTCGCCGCAGAGGCGCTCCAAGCGCCGCGCGCCGAGAACGCAGCCGTCGCAATCGCGCGCGTTATTCGCCAGGAGCTCGGCATGGAGGTGTGCGAGCTTTATCTCAGAGAGACGGACGGCGACCGGCTAAAGCTTGTCGCCCGCGCAAGCAGTCACGGAAACGAGGAGTTCAGTGGCAATCCTGACAGCAATCGCTCGGCGGCGGAAGTGATTCTCGCCGCTGACGTTCGCACTCTCCTTGTCCCGCTGGAGGTGACAAGCAGGCAGGTCGGGATCCTTCGGTTGCAGGCAAGCGGGCCGATACAGCTGAACATCGCCGAGCACGCCTTCGCGAAAGCACTCGCGCACTACGCAGCGTTAGGCCTCGAGCGAGTGAGGCTTTCGGCGATGGCAGAGCATGCCAATGCCCTGCGCGACGCTGACCGCCTCAAGGATGCAGTTCTGTCAGCTGTATCGCACGATCTCCGGACGCCCCTTACCGCAATAAAGGCAACCGCCAGACAAATTGCAGAGGGCGGAGATTCCCGAGCGGCGATTGTGGAGGCGGAGGCAGATCGCTTGAATCAATACGTCACCAACCTGTTAGATCTGTCTCGTCTAAAGGCGGGAGCATTTCCCGTGACGATCGACCTCGTACCCATAGAAGATCTGCTGGGTGCCGTCCTGCAACATGTCTCTGCGGTGTCTGAACGCCGGGATATTCACGTCTCAATAGACGAAGACGAATCGGTTCTAATAGGTCGTCTCGACTTCGTTCTTACCCTGAGAGCACTCTCGAACATCCTCGAGAATGCGTTGCGATATTCGCCCGACTCAGCCTGCGTTGAAGTACGCGGGTTTCGCAAAGGTGAATGGGTCTTCATTGAGATTGCCGATCGCGGTGCGGGGATCCGGAAGGAGGATGAGCAGAAAGTCTTCGAGCCGTTTCAGCGTGCCACTTCTGCCGGCAACTCTGCCGGCGTCGGTCTGGGGCTGCCTATCGCCCGTCGGCTGATCGAAGCTCAGGGCGGAGCGCTGAGTTTTGCACCACGCGGTGGCGGCGGCGCGATTTTCACAGCTCGTCTGCCCGTGGCGGAGGTGGGTACCCTCGAGGAATTGCCTTTGTAAAGTCTTAACGCGTTCTTTGTGCCTTCTTAACGGCCCTCGCCACATAGTTGATGTCGTGAGGGCTTTTTGTCGCTTCATGTGCTAGTCCGCACGGTGACAGTTACCCGGCGAAGTTGCGCAGTAAGCAGGCTGACTTCGTGTCTGCTGTTGATTCCTTGCGTGGCGTTTGCGCGGTTGACGACCGCACAACAATCCACGGCGGATTCTTCGCGCATTGTGAGCGTGAGGCTCGGAGGATTTACCGACGTCTATTACGCCTACGACTTCGCGCGACCGCCAAAAATCGATCGGCCATTCACGACCCAGGCTGCGCGGCACAACGAATTCAACGTAAATCTCGCGTTTATAGAAGCAGTCGCGGCGGGCGCGTCAGTTCGCGGCCGAATCGCACTGCAGGCGGGCTCTTCGGTGCAGGCTAACTACGCGTCTGAGCCTCGGGTCGGGACAATCAGCGGACCGGAAGTGTCCCGCTTCCTGCAGGAAGCGACCGCCGGTGTTCGCGTGGCCCAGATGGTGTGGATAGACGCTGGCATCTTCTTCTCACACATAGGGTCGGAGAGCTGGATCTCCCGAGACAACCCCACTTACACCCGCTCGCTAGCCGCCGACTTCACGCCGTACTACGAGACCGGGATCCGCGCAACGTGGACTCCACGCCCAACGTTCTCGGCACAACTCAACCTTCTCAATGGGTGGCAGAATGTATCCGAAACGAACAGCGACAAGGCGATCGGTCTTCGCTTCGATTATGCGTTGTTTCCGAGCCTGAGCTTCGCTTATGACAATTTCTTTGGCAACGAGGCGCCGGACTCGGTCCCCTCTCGCACCCGTGTCTTCCACGAACTGACAGTTCGCGCAAACCCAACGAAGCGAGTCCAGCTACTTGCCCTTGCCCAGCGAGGAACCGAGCGGCGCGCGCGGCGGAGCGGCTCCGCTGCGTGGAGTGGTGCGGTCGCAATCGGTAGAGTAGAGCTGACTCCGCGCATCGCCACTGCGGCGCGGGTCGAGTTCTACAGCGATCCCGAGCAGGTCATCGTGCCAACTGGAATAATGGCAGGATTCCGTGCGCACGGCGCATCGCTCGGACTCGATGCGCTCGTCGCGCCGGGTGTTTCGTGGCGCAACGAGATCCGGAGCTTGCGCTTCGCCGACGCGGTTTACCCGGCTAGGCCTGATGGGCGCCTCGTACGCAGCGATCTGTTCGTTGTAACTGCACTCAATCTGACCATCGCCGCTTCATTCTCACCCCACTAAGTCGCCCACATCTGATAAAATGCCATCCAGACTGAAGCGAATCGTCTACGGAAGACCTCGCGATGTGGAATCGCCGAGCACCTATCACTCCATATCGCTCATCGTGCTGCTTGCGTGGGTGGGGCTTGGTGCTGACGGCCTCTCGTCATCAGCGTACGGTCCGGACGAGGCATTCCGAGCCCTCGGTCAGCACACATATCTGGCGGTTGCGCTCGCCATGGCCACGGCCATTACGGTTCTTGTCATCTCTCTCGCCTACTCCCAGATCATCAAGCGGTTCCCGTTCGGTGGCGGTGGATACGTTGTCGCCACGGAGTTGCTCGGGCCGCGCTGGGGAGTTGTGTCAGGATCAGCGCTGCTCGTCGACTACGTTCTGACGATTTCCGTCTCGATCGCTGGCGGGGCTGATCAGGTTTTCAGCGTTCTCCCTCTGGAAGCAGCTCGCTGGAAGCTCATACTCGAGGGAGCGGTGATCTTCATACTGATTCTCCTCAACCTTCGTGGTGTGAGGGAATCCGTGACGATCCTCGCGCCGATCTTTGGTCTCTTTCTACTCACGCATGCTGTGCTTCTCGTCGGCGGAATCGGCGTGCACGTTGACAGGATCCCCGCCGTAGCTAACGAGGTGCATCGTGGTTTTCAGACCGGACTGAACAGCCTGGGGTTGCTAGGGATGTTCGGAGTTTTTCTCAGAGCATACTCGATGGGGGCCGGAACCTACACAGGAATCGAAGCGGTCTCCAATGGTCTGCAGATCATGAGAGAGCCGAAGGTTCAGACTGCGAGACGCACCATGACACTGATGGCGATATCTCTCGCGGTCACAGCGGGCGGGCTGCTCGTACTTTACCTCCTCTTCGACGCGCGCCCTGTCGAGGGAAAGACCATGAATGCCGTCCTGCTCGATGCATTCGCTGGGAGTTGGACGATTGGACAGCACAATATCGGGTACGACTACGTTGTGCTCACGTTGGCTGCTGAAGCAGCCCTGCTATTCGTTGCCGCTCAAGCGGGGTTCATCGATGGCCCCCGCGTGATGTCCAGCATGGCAATGGATTCCTGGCTCCCCCACCGTTTCGCTCAGCTCTCGAGCCGTTTGACCATCAGCAATGGCGTGTTGCTCATGGGAGGGGCAGCGCTAGCAACGCTCGTGTACACGCGGGGAAATCTGACAGCCCTGGTCACGATGTACTCGATCAACGTCTTCGTGACGTTCTCGCTCTCCCAACTTGGAATGTTTCGGATGTGGCTGCGCGAACGTGGCGTCGGCCGTCGCCGCGGATTGAGCATCCACGGTCTGGCGCTCGCTCTCTGCGCCGGAATCCTGGTGGGCATCATCTATGAGAAATTTGCGCTCGGGGGTTGGGTTACCGTCGCCGTCACTGGCGTCGTTGTGCTCGGATGCTTCCTGATCAGAAGGCATTACCAGCAGGTCCAGTTCAATCTGGCAAGGCTGAACAGCATCATGGAGGCACTCCCCAGCAGTTCTGCCTCGGCCGCGCCGTCGATCGACCGAAAGCGGCCCACCGCCGTTCTACTGGTTGGCGGCTACGGAGGCATGGGCGTCCACGCATTGCTCACGATCCAGAGGCTCTTCCCGGGACACTTTGCCAACATCGTTTTCGTTTCGATCGGGGTGATCGACGCGGCTACGATGAAGGGAGTGCAAGAAGTGGAAAGGCTACGCAAACAAACGCAGGAGTCTCTCAGCAGTTACGTCGATCTGGCGCAGCGATTTGGGCTCGCTGCTGAATCGAGAATGGCAATAGGCACTGACGTTCTCGATGCGGGTGAGGAACTTTGTTCGACAATCGCAGCTGAGTTCCCCAGGTCCGTCTTCTTTCTCGGAAAGCTGATTTTCGAGCGTGAGCGATTCTTTCAGCGGATACTGCACAACGAAACGGCCTATCAGCTTCAGCGACGCCTGCAGTTCGCCGGATTGAACGCGATGGTGTTGTCGGTTCGAGTGCTGGAGCCGCTTGAAGTGCCACAATTCCCCTCCGACGCCGCATAGCGCGTGCGGGGGAAACCGTGGACAAAGTATACAATAGCTTCTATGCCAACTCCGCCGAGCAGCTCGTCGAATCGCTCTGCGAGATAGATCTCGGCAGATGGCGGGACGCAGCGATGGCGGCAATCGCCGCTGCACAAGATTTGAAAAGCTGGGAGGTATTGTCCGCCACTTCAACATCAGTCAAGTCTGTGCGTACATGGCAGGTGCTGGACATGCTCGAAACGGCCGGCCATCGATTATCCGGACGCGAGGCGCACGACGTTATTAGGGGTGCGGCAGAGCGCCGGTCGATCCAGATGATAACGCGTCATGCTGTTGTTGCACTGCTTTTTTCGGAGCTCTTTAAACCGGAGGACCTGAAGGCAATAACTGATCCGTTCCTTGCTTTGATTCCACCGGCTTAGTGATGCTCCGGTGCGCGGCAACCAGCGCCGGCGATTCGGTCTCTCGGCCCAGCCCGTTTGTGACATGCTCGGCAGTCACCGATTTACTTGCTTGTGGCCGCCCGCCCATTTGCGTATGCTGGTGGTGTTCTTACTGGACACTACCGTGGAACTGGTTCCGCACGAAACGCACGAAACACGGCGCCCTTCCCCGAGGATATGGCAGCCGGTTCGACCCGAAGCGGCGGCGAGCCTCACCGATTCTCGTTTGCAGCTTCATCATGCCGCACAATTCGGCGCCGCGGCCGGAATCTCTTTCCTCCAACACGTTCCAGACGACAGCCATACGAATCTCGAATGGGTACCTGCTCTCGACGGATTATTCTCGCGTGTGATTCCGGCGCGGACTGCGTTCCGCATCGGCGCGAGACCGGTCAAGCTTGCCTTGGTGATAGCCAGTGACGAGAACCGGCCTATCGCTGAATACCACCTTCATGGCCGCACCATCACAGAAGCAAAAGACTGGATTCGGTCGCAGATCAAGCTCCTGGGTGCCGATGGATCGCGCTACACTCTCGCTCGACACTACGAGATACCCAGGCATGACGTCGCGATCGGCGAATCATTCGATGCCAGTGAGCCATCATGCTTTGAGGAGCTCTCGAAGTGGTTCGGCAACGGTGCGGCGCTCCTCGGCACCATCACTCGATCAGCGCTGGTCGCGAGCGAGGTCCGATGCTGGCCGCGTCACTTCGACATCGGAACGGTCATAAAGGTTGCGCCGAGACGCACCATCGCGGTCGGATTGGATCCCGGCGATCAGTACTACGACGAGCCGTACTTCTACGTAAGCATGAGCCCGCAACCCGCCGCATTACGCGCTCGGTCGCGCCCCCTCTGGGGAAGCGGCGCGTGGCACACGCGTGAATGGGTCGGCGCTGTTCTCTGCGGCTCACGGCTCGGCGCTGCCTCCTCGCAGGAACGACAGGCCCGGGAGTTTCTAGATTCAGCAGTCACAGCCTGCCGCACTCTGCTGACACTCGACTAGACAGCCGGCGTTTTTTACTGAATCGGCGTCGGCGCGATTCCGGGCGAGCCAATTGTGCCACCCGGATCCGAGCCGCGCCTCCGCCAGATTCCCTCTCGCCTGTGGGCAGGAGCAACCAGTCGCTCCACCAACGCCAGAACACCATCCACGACGAGCGCCAGAACCGCGGCTGGCAGCGCTCCCGACAGAATCATGCGCGTGTCAGCGAGCGCGAGTCCGGCAACGATGGGCTCACCCAGGCCTCCTGCACCAATGAACGCGGCGAGCGTCGCCGCTCCTACGGTGATGACTGCGGCTGTCCGGATTCCAGCCATGATCACCGGCGCGGCCAGCGGAAGCCGGACCCAGAGCAGCCGTTGCACCGGAGTAGTGCCGAGAGCTTCCGCCGCGGCGACTGCCTCCGGATCGGCGTCACGCACGCCCGTGTAGGTTCCGCGCGCGATTGGATACAGGGCGTATAGCCATAGCGCCACCAGCGCGGGTGTCACACCCACTCCGAGCAAAGGAATCATGAACGCGAGGAGTGCGATGCTTGGGATCGTTTGCAGCACGCCGAGCGCGCCGATCATCGGCTCGGCCGCACGCCGAGTCCGCTCGAGCGAGAGGCCGAGTGGAACGGCGACGATCACCGCAGCGAGAAGAGCGAGTGCAACCAGCAACAGATGCCGGAGAGTCAGCGCCGCCAGATTCGCTCGGCGATCCCACAGGTATCTGGCGAACCCGGAACGCTCTTGTCCCTCGACTCTTCTTGCCGCGTGCCCGCCACCGATGAGTCCGAGTGTGTTCAGCTCATCGCCAGCTACAACGCGGACGTCTTCGCCGTCGACTTCCACGCGGCGATTGAGCTGGCGCATCGTCTTCTCGTCGAGGCGCCCGCTCAGGAGCGTAAGTGCGGCGATCGCGCCGGGCATTTGCGTTTCGAGTTTTTCCGTCACGATGGCTGCTGCTTCGTAGGGAGGAAAGAAATGCCGGTCATCGACGAGCGTGACGAGATTGTACCGGGCGAGGAGGCCGTCAGTCGAATAGCCGTCGATCACATCGACCGCACCTGAGACCAGCGCCTGATACTTCACGGCTGGCGCCAGTGGCCGCACCGCGCGAGGGTGCAAGCCGTAGACGCGCGCGAGGCCGACGAGCCCGTCGCTTCTGCCAATGAAGTCTGCTGTAAATCCCGCCGTGAGATGGGGACTCTCGCGCGCGAGGTCGCTCAGCGTGCGCAGATGGTACTTGCTTGCCGTCGTACGGGTAACAGCAACCGCGTAGGTGTTCTGGAATCCCAGCGGCGGGAGCCAGCGGACATGATATTCGTCAGCAAAGCGTCTCGCGACGTGCGCGAATACCGCGCGCGGATCCGCCATGACCGAATCGGCAAGCGAATCATGAAGGATGGCGACCAACCCGGTTCCAGTGTATTCCGGATAGGCATCGATTGCCCCGGTGCGCAAAGCGCCGAACGCGATTTCGGTAGCGCCAAGCCCGGGTCGCCGCTCAACGCTCAAGCCTCGCGACTCGAGAAGCTGCGCGAACATCTCGCACAGGAGGTACGACTCGCCGAACGGTTTGGACGCGACGACGACCGGCCGGTGTTCGTCGTGCCTCGAAGGTTCTCTCGGCGTCGACTGAGCGCGGATGCTTGCTGCCGGCACCAGGCTTATTATGAACAACGATCGGGCGATGCGCTTCACAGGCGCAGCGCCTCCAGTCCCGCCCTGGCGCGCTCAATGAGTCGCGCCACGTATTCGGTCGCCGGGCCGCCGATCAGCGTGCGCATCGTTCCCTTCTGCTCTATCCGTCCCGCTCTCATCACGACTACTTCGTCGGCGAGCCGCCCCGCCTCGGCTAGATCGTGCGTCACCAGCAGCGTCGTCACCGAGAGATCACGGCGCATTGTATCGAAGGATTCCTGAAGATCCGCTCGAGAGATCGCATCGAGCGCGCCGAAAGGTTCATCCAGCAGAATCACGCCGGGCCGGGCGGCAATGCTGCGCGCGAGAGCGACGCGTTGGCGTTGGCCGCCCGAGAGCTCGTGCGGAAAACGATCCCCGAAAGCTGAGGCCGGTAGTCCGACTAGCTCGAGCGCCTGCCGAGCCGCGTCCGATGGATCCGGCATCTGTCGAAGCGTCGGCACGAGGGCAACGTTGCGAAGAACCCGCCAGTGCGGGAGAAGTCCGCCGTGCTGCTGGACGTAACCGATTCCCCTGCGCAGCGACACGGCAGACTGTGCGCGAACCTCTCTGTCGCCGACTCTGACCTCTCCATGCAGCGGCTCGACGAGTCGGTTGAAGCAGCGGAGAAGCGTCGTCTTGCCCGACCCGCTCTCACCCACGAGCGCAACGGCACGTCCGGCTGGCACGTCGATGCTCACGTCATCGAGCGCGATTACGGACCCGAAGCTATGCGAGACATTCCGAGCGGCGAGAGAGGTCGGCATGCGCTTAAGAGTGATAGCCGTGGCGCGTGGCCGCTATTGCCTCAGCTTGTTTGGCAATGCTCTTGATAGACCGTTAAAACGCTGGCTGTACGTGGTCTTCAGGGCTGGTATGAGCCGGCCCTGAGCGGCGGCCCAGGAGGTCGATGATTACCAGATAGACAAGCGCGAGAGCCATGAACATCGCTTTTGGCAGCGGAAGCAGACCGCTAACCCCTCGCCAGGAGATCAGCTCACAGATTGTGATGAATGCAGCCGTTCGCACCCAGGGCTTGCGCACGAAGCGTCGCAGCAGATGGTAGATCAGTCCCGCCAAGGCGCCAGCTACGGTGCCGGCAAACACGACCGTCGTGCTCCCCTGAGGCGTGAACACCGGTACTCTTCCTTCCATGTGCGCGATGACGCGCATGAGGAAGCGGCCGCCAATGCCAAGAATGACCAGTCCCAGGAACGCACCGCGTATCAGATCGGATCTTAGCGCCATCATTCACCTCCGCCACTGGACAATACGAGCCTTGCTCTGCTTCGTTTCGGCGTGCGTGTTGCGGTGATTCTGGCTATCACACTTTGTCCCCAGGAATTCACATGACTCCCGCCAGCTCGAAGATACGCCGCCTTGGCACCCAGGGTCTCCAGACATTTGGCATTGGGCTCGGCTGCATGGGCATGTCGGAGTTTTACGGTCCCAGCAACGAAAAGGAATCCATTGCGACCATTGATCGCGCGCTGGAGCTGGGCATCAACATGCTCGACACCGCCGACATGTACGGGCCGTTCAAGAACGAGGAGCTGGTTGGAAAAGCAATCAAGGGAAACCGCGATCGCGTCATCATCGCCACCAAGTTCGGGAACGTGCGCGATCCCAACAACCGCACATTCAGGGGAGTCAATGGTCGCCCCGAGTACGTGCGCGAGTCGTGCGAAGCATCGCTCAGACGGCTTCGAGTGGACACCATCGACCTCTACTATCAGCATCGCGTCGACCCGAACACACCGATCGAAGACACTGTCGGCGCGATGGCGGAGCTGGTTCGTGAGGGAAAGGTCCGCTACATCGGCCTTTCTGAAGCATCGATCACCACGATTCGCCGCGCCCACAAGGTGCATCCGATCAGCGCGGTCCAGACCGAGTACTCGCTCTGGACGCGCGATCCCGAGGAGGGACTACTCGATGCGTTGCGACTCCTGGACATCGGATTCGTAGCCTACAGTCCCCTCGGTCGCGGATTTCTCACCGGACAGATCAAGCGAATCGAGGATTTGGCCGAGGACGATTTCCGGCGGCAGAACCCGCGCTTTATGGGCGAGAATTTCAAGAAGAATCTCGAGCTGGTGGCAAAGGTCGAGGAGATCGCGAAGGAGCACAAATGCACTCCGGCACAGCTCGCCTTGGCGTGGGTGCTGGCCCAGGGAGACGACATCGTGCCGATTCCGGGGACCAGGCACCCCGAGCGGGTGGAGGAGAATGTAGGCGCACTGAACGTCGTGCTATCCGAGAGCGATCTCAGGCGGATCGACGCGGCAGCGCCAAAGGGCATTGCCGCTGGCGCGCGTTACCCGGAAGGAGGGATGAAGACCGTCAATCTGTGACGACGGTTGAACGGCGCGCCACTTTGTCTCTCGTTACCGCCCGCGACGACGTTGTCGCGAACGACCGGTACGCGTGACGTTCCGGGGGTCCGGCTTGCCCGAGCTCTGCGATTGGCGGCCGTCATGCCTCCGGGGCGTGCCGCCCTGCCCGTTCGATTTTGCTTTTGATCGCGCCCGTTCTTCGGCCTTCCTTCCGCGGATTGCTGCGATCCGCTCGCCAATCGGAATCTCGAGACGACCCTCCGGCCGGGCATTGTAATCGAAGTCAGGTATCGTGACCTGTGGCAGTCGCTTCCCGATCGCTTTTTCGATCGCGCGCAGGTCGTCTTGCTCATCCGGCGCGACAAAAGTGAAGGCATCCCCGACCTCGCCCGCGCGTGCGGTGCGACCGACGCGGTGGATGTAATCGTCGGGCACCTGCGGTACATCGAAGTTGACGACGTGCCCAAGCGCCTCAATGTCGATTCCACGCGCGGCTATGTCCGTCGCGACGAGAACTTTGTAGTGACCACTCTTGAATCCTGCCAGCGCCGCGGTGCGCTGCCCTTGAGAGCGATTTCCATGAATGCGCTCCGCCTTGACGCCGCGTTTTACCAGCTGCTCGGCCAGGCGGTTCGCGCGGTGTTTGGTGCGCGTGAACACCAATGCCTGCGTCATTTCACCGCGATCGAGCAGGACGAGCAGTAGATCCTTTTTCAGATCCTGCTTCACCGGGTACACAGCCTGTGTGATTCCGACCGCGGGCAGCGAGCGCCGGCCGAGATCGATCATCAGTGGATTGTGCAGCATCTCCCTCGTGAGTACGGCGATTGGCGGTGGCATTGTCGCGCTGAACAGGAGAGTTTGTCGCTTGGCCGGCACCATCTTGAGGATGCGCTTGATGTCGGGAAGAAATCCCATATCCAGCATCCGGTCGGCTTCATCGAGCACCAGGAATTCGATGTTTTTGAGACTCGCGTAAGGTGCGTTGAGATGGTCGAGCAGCCGCCCTGGAGTAGCAATCAGAACATCGACCCCGGCCCGCATCGCATGCTCCTGCGGAGCCATGCCCACGCCGCCATAAATCGCCGCGGCCGTAATAGGCGTGTGAACCGCCATCGAATCGAGCGCTGTGAGAATTTGCGCGGCAAGCTCTCGGGTCGGCGTCACGACCAGCGCGCGGGTCTTTCCACGCGGCTTGGCGATGAGATGGTGGAGAATCGGCAGGACGAACGCGGCGGTCTTCCCGCTTCCCGTCATCGCGCAGGCGAGAATGTCGCGTCCCTCGAGTGCGGCGGGTATTGCTTCGGCTTGAATCGGAGTTGGTCGCTGGAAGCCCAGCTCTTTGAGACCTTTGTGGAGGCTGGGGTGGAGCTTTAATGAAGAGAACGGCAGAGGGGGCCTTACGAAGGAAAGGGAAGTGGATATTTGATGTGCAGAAAGGTACCTAGGCCGAAGCTACCACCGGCGACTATTTACAGCCGGAACAAATAACTGATCTTCCCGAAGAATCCGTCTCGGGTTCGGCGTAGATCCTGGAATCTGAACTCGCGCGGCTCCTCGAGCGTCGAACCGTATCCCAGATACACGAGCGTCCCAGGCACCGGACGGTAGCTGAACAACCAGTCAGCCGAGAATTGGTTGGTGGTGTCTCCCGTATCGAGCACGCCGTTTACCAGGATCGGATTGCCGTTCCGATCTCGAAGCGCTGACCGGGACCGCGCCGCGTACTGGCCGACTAACCGCAAGAAGATCGGCGGGCTCACCTGGTATTCCACCTTGATGCGGGGAATCGTCTCCGACGAGAATCGCGAGCCGTCCGACCTCCGCGCGATGGTCAGCCGCGAGAACTGAAGCGAGCTTCGAACAGCAGTTGTCGGCCGTAAGTCGAGCGCCGCGTCGATCCGTGAGCTGCCGCCCGGCGCTGCTTCGCGGAAAATCGGCACCTCACTCTCCGTGATGCTCGCCGTGCCGCTGAAGAATCGGTACGTGGGCGTCGTCACTCTGAACGATCCGCCCCATTGGTCCTTCTCCGGCGGCGGCACGATGAACGCCGCGGTATCGATCACTACGATCACTGTTCCGATCGATCGCTGAACCGTCAATCCCGTGTACAGCGATGGATCAAAGGCGAAATAGCCGTGAGTGACAGCGCCGCTCAGCTGCCATCCACCGCGGATCGTGGCGCTCGGCGTAATCGATTCAGCGCTCTCGGCCAACCCGTGACCGCCGCCGGCATTGTTCCAGATCCGGTCCAGCCCGAAGAACGAGCCGTACGTCTGCACCAGTGCTCCCTGCGCTCCGTAAAAACTGAGCCGGTTGAACGCTCTCGCCTCGATGATTCCTGTCCGATTTACAAAGCCGGCGGCGGCCTTAAAACCCGGATCGAGGGATCTGAGAGTATAGTGAAAGCCCCACGCGCGGCCGGTTCGATCCCAATCTCCCTGATAGAGAGCTCCATTCCGCCGGTTGCCCACACTATCCGTCCACGATCCAGCGGCCTGGAACTGCGCGAAATAAAGTTTCGAATGATAAAAACGGAAATCACCGGCAGCGACACGCGAGTAGTTGGCGCCATCTTCGCGAGTCGTGAGTACGGCGCCGACCGTGTTGCTGGAGCCATAGTCGTATCGCAGCCGTGAGACTCCGAACAACGGCGAATGATTCCCTCCCCAGGAGTACTGCCGATCATCGCCGACGAGCATTGAAGCGATGTTAGTACCTGCGAGTCTTCCGATGAGCTTGAGCCCGCCCAGCGGAGCGACGATCCGCCGAGTGTAGATCAATTGATTCGGTGTATCGAACAGCTCGAGCCCGTTGAGAAAGAACGGCCGCTTCTCCGGATAGAACAGCGCGAAGCGCTCATTGAGAAGCACTTGGCCAACATCCGCCTCGACCTGGGAGAAATCCGGATTGATCGTTCCGTTCAGGCTGAGGTTCTGGCGAATACCCCAGCGGATATCGC
>JALYKM010000284.1 GCA_030774785.1 Gemmatimonadota bacterium | reverse complement strand
TTGTCGGGGTCGGCTTTTCTCTCGCCCTTCCCGAAGTTCTTCTGGACCTTCCCTTTGAGCTCTTCAGCGCGGCCCTTGATGTGCTGGCTGGTGTTATCGGTGGCATCCCCTACGTCGCCACGGATCTTGCCTTTCATCTCTTTGGCGGTCCCTTTGACTTGGTTCTCGAGACCCCTTTCGTTTAGGTCCTTCATTTACCCCTCCTCTGTGGAATCGTCCCTTGTTGCACCGTTATAAGTGCAAGCGATATGCCTCCCCAACGTCTGTTTTTTACAGGGGCGGTACCGACCTTGCAAAGGCCCGTCCGCTTGCGGAAATTCCGAGGTCAAAGCCACCAGTTGTACGGTAGGCGTGAACAACCTCCATAGGTCGCGCAAATCAGTACAAACGTAGAAGCTCACCCGAGCGGCCGCCGTCTCGCAAAACTCACTCTTCTCGCGCTCGGCGTCGTCTACGGCGACATCGGGACAAGCCCGTTGTACGCGTTGCGTGAGTGCTTCGCGCCGGAGTACAGACTGGAGCCCATTCCCGCGAACGTCTACGGCGTTCTGTCGCTAATCGTCTGGTCGCTGATAATTATCGTCAGCATCAAGTACATCGTGTTCATCTTGCGCGCCGACAACAATGGAGAGGGTGGGATTCTCGCGCTCCTGGCGCTCATCCTTCAGAAGCAGCGGCGAGACCAGGACTCAAATCGTCGAAAACTGATTGTCGCTTTGGGCCTGATTGGGGCCGCACTGCTGTACGGTGACGGTGTCATTACGCCGGCGATCTCGGTGCTGGGCGCGGTCGAGGGACTGGAAGTGGTGACCCCGGCCTTCAAGTATCTCATCATACCATTCACGATCGCCGTGCTGGTGGGACTCTTTTTCTTCCAGAAACATGGAACGGCGAAAGTCGGACGCATATTCGGGCCGGTGATGATCGTGTGGTTCGTCACGATCGGCTTGCTCGGCCTCCGTGAGATCATGCTGGCTCCGCAGATTCTCCTTGCGATCAATCCCTGGTACGGCCTGAAGTTTTTTCTCGACCATGGGAAGGGCGCGTTCGTTCTCCTCGGAGCAGTGGTTCTCGTCGTCACTGGAGTCGAAGCGCTCTATGCCGATATGGGGCACTTCGGACGGCGTCCGATACGGATCGCGTGGTTTGCTCTGGTCCTGCCCGCATTACTCCTCAACTACTTCGGCCAGGGCGGACTGATTCTCCGCGATCCGTCGGCCGCGATTAATCCCTTTTATCTCCTGGCCCCCCGCATTCTTCTTTACCCGTTGATCGCGCTGGCGACAGTTGCCGCCATCATCGCGTCGCAGGCGCTCATTTCGGGGGCGTTCTCTCTCACGCAGCAGTGCGTGCAGCTTGGGTACAGTCCGCGCGTCCAGATCATCCACACTTCGGAACAGGAGACGGGACAGATATTCGTTCCGGAGATGAATAGGATACTGGCCGTCGGCTGCATTCTAGTCGTTCTCGCCTTCAAGTCTTCCGGCGCTCTAGGTGCAGCGTACGGAATTGCCGTGACCGGGACGATGGCGATTACGACCCTGCTGTTCTACGTGCTGGCACGAAGCCAGTGGGGATGGAGTGTGCTGCGTGCAGGAACGCTCACTGCGTTTTTTCTAATCATAGACCTCGCACTCTTCGGCGCCAACATGCTAAAGATTGCGCAGGGTGGTTGGGTTCCCCTCGCCATCGGGCTCGGACTGTTTACGCTGATGACGACCTGGTATCGCGGCAGGATGATCGTCCGCAGCCTGCTCGTGGACGCTTCGATCCCACTCGAGGCGCTGCTCAAGGACCTGGGCGACGAGAACCCCGACAAAAGATTCAAGCCGGTGCGTGTTCCGGGCACAGCTGTCTTCCTGACTTCCGAGTCGAAGGACGCTCCACTCGTGCTGCTACATCATCTGAAGCACAACAAGGTGCTTCACGAGAACGTGGTGTTACTCTCGATACTGGTGGCGCAGGTCCCGGAAGTTCCAATCACCGAGCGAATCGAAGTGACGTGCTTCCCCCACAACTTCAGCCGGGTCAAGGCCAAGTATGGCTTCATGCAGACCCCGAACGTCCCGGAGATTCTCTCGCTTGCCACCGAGCACGGAATCATTACCAAGCCGACGGAGACCACCTACTACCTCGGTCGCGAAAATCTCATCCCAACGGGGACCAAGCCGCTCGCCAGGTGGAGGAAGAAGCTCTACATATTCATGCAGCGGAATGCGAGGCCGGCGACGGAGTTTTTCGGAATCCCACCCAACCGTGTCGTGGAGCTGGGTGCGCAGATGGAGTTTTAGGCCTGGCCCGACTCGGTCGCGGGAAGCTTCGAGCGCTCAGGCGTCCCCGCGCCGCCGCAGCTTCTCGATGTCGCGGCGATCCTTTTTGGTCGGCCGTCCCTGGTCGTAACCACCGACGGACTGCGCTGCTTTCACCTGTAGCTGCAACGCCTCGCGCGACTTTCGCCCTTCCGCGCTTTCCTCGTATAGCCCTGCGGCGAGCGACGCCGGCCCGCGCCGTTCCGACATCGCACGCACCGTCACGATGTGGTGATACGGACCCAATCGGATGCGGAGGGAGTCGCCCACCTGCAGTTGTTTGGCGCGCTTTGCCCGCTCGCCGTTCACCTCCACCTTGCCCGACTCGACCGCATCGGCGGCGAGCGCGCGGGTCTTGAAGAAGCGAGCGGCCCATAGCCATTTGTCGAGCCGGACCCGGGACGTTTCCTCTGAATTCATGCGTTGACGGCCTGGATGAGCGGGTTGCGTTGCCCTTTTTGAGGGTTCGGAGTCCTGAAGATAAGATCATTCCCCTGCGGGGAGCATGCGTGGCGGACAACGACTGGTCAGTCCAACTAAAGAAAATCGAGCGTGAATTCGAAGGACTTCCGCCCGAGCCGTCGCCTGCATTCAAAAAATTGCAGAGCGAGGAGGAGCGGCGCGCCCAGGAGCGGGCACAGCAGCGAGTAGCAAGGATCGGCGCAGGAGCTCGCCTGATCCTGGTTTTCGCGCTCTTTGGCGCGCTCACCATCTGGCCGTACGCGAACGACTGTGGCTGGGGACTGTTTAGCTACATCGGTGCCGAAGCCGTAATCGTAGCCGGCGGGTTATGGGTGGCGTTTACGACCTGGCGCGCTCGACTTCCCAAGATGCACACGTTGTCGCTGCTGATCATCCTGGTCGGCCTGATCCTGATTGCAGCCGAGGTGCTGCCGCGTACCGGTTACGCGAGCGGCGACCCAACGCATCCACCACAGCTGTGGTGTCCTGAAACGAAGGCCGCGCAACCTTCAAACGGTCCTGAAACGAAGGCCGCGTTGCCCTCGACCGATCTGGTGGAACAACGCTTCCGTTACGCCGCCCAGTCGATGGAAAGTCGCTGGCAGGAGAGTAGCGGCGATCTCGTCAGGCAACTCCGTCCGCAGCGAGCTGCTTTAGCGCGGATTGCGCATCCCGAATTGCGGTTGCAGCCAGGTCCCTGATCACGGCTGGAGGCACCGGCTCGATCACGTTCTCGATGTCGAAGAGATCGTCATCCATATCGAGCATAATCGAGTCTTCATCGAGCAAAATCGCGTCTTCGAAATCGCCGTTTCCCCCGGCTTCAACCTTGAAGATCCTGGGGGCGCGCGCCGGCGCCAGCGTCCTGAAGCGCATCGGACTTCGGAGCTGAATCTTGCTCGGCAGGTTGTTCAGCCGCTCGCGTAGCAGCGGCTCGATCTTCCCGCGCAGCATGGGCATCCCCGGCCCGAACATCATCGCTCCGCCGGGACCGTTGAACTCCATCATTCCATCGGGACCGGGAATCCTGAAGTTGAAGCGGCCGCCGAGCCTCATGAGGTCGCTTGCTTTGCCCGCCGTCACCTGCACATCACGGAAGCGGCCCCCGGAGTACACGCGAAGAGTTACGCGACTGCCAGGTGTGAGCTTCTGCACTTCGCGGGTGAGACGATGGGCGGCGAGACCATTCGTGTACGAATCGTCAACGTCCCCAGCCGCGGTACGGAGGTCGACCCCGTTGATGGCGGATATGCGATCCCCCTCGATGATGCCGGCGCTCTCGGCCGGCCCCTTCGGCGTCACGGCTTCGACGAATACGCCCAGTGTGTCGCGCCGGGTTCCGGTAGCGCGGAGCTCGATACCAAGGGCCGCGCGCTTTGC
This sequence comes from Gemmatimonadota bacterium, assembly GCA_030774785.1. Lineage (GTDB taxonomy): Bacteria > Gemmatimonadota > Gemmatimonadetes > Gemmatimonadales > Gemmatimonadaceae > UBA4720. The sequence continues at coordinate 188 of JALYKM010000284.1, read as the reverse complement.
CATCGCTGAATCCATTCGGTAAAAGATCCTGTTGTGGAGCGCCGAATCACCGCGCGCTGAACCGCGCGTGATTTTGCACTCGACGCGTCCATCCGGGTAGTTCGTGCACGTCGAATCGGGCTTGCCTGTTGCGACCTGTGCGTTCAGCGTTGCCGCAACCGACGTTGCAGTAACGGCAGAAAGAAGCA
>JALYKM010000283.1 GCA_030774785.1 Gemmatimonadota bacterium | reverse complement strand
CTCTTCAGCGCGCACATGGTTCAGCATCTGCTGCTGACGCTGGCGATGCCGCCCCTCCTGCTCGCCGGCGTGCCGGGTTGGATGCTTAGCGGCCCGCTTTCCTACAGATTCGTGAGGCCGGCCGCGCGTTTTTTCACCCGCGCTCCGATTTGCTTCGTCGTCTTCAACGTCGTGATAGCAGTATGGCACCTGCCGCCGTTTTACAACGCGGCGATGGCGAATCACAACCTGCACATTCTCGAGCACCTGATGTTCATGGCAGCCGCGGTGCTGATGTGGTGGCCGCTTCTCAGCCAGCTACCAGAGTTTCCGCGCCTCGCTTATCCGGGACAGATGCTCTACAGCTTTCTCATGAGCATCCCGATGTCGATCGTGGCCGTGTACATCGCGATGTTGGACCACGTTCTCTACCCGGCTTACTCGGCGGCGCCTCGAGTCCTGCCGATCTCGCCACTGGAGGATCAGCTCCTCGGCGCGCTCATCATGTGGATCCCGGGCGGGATCGTCTTCTACATCATCATGACGGTGGTGTTCTTCAAATGGAACGCTCGCGGCGAGGACTCGACCGCCGGCGCTCAGGTGGACTGGAAACCCTCGACGGCCTAAGAGTCGTCGGTTCCCTCGAGCGCCTGCTTCAGCTGCCGGTCAAGCTTGGGATGCTTTCGCCACAGATACCCGCCCATCAGCCCCGCGGCGAGAAGATTGGCGATGAAAATCTGCACCCACGCTATCTGGCCGAGTGCGGATTGCGCGAAAGCCGCCGCGATCATGTAGAAGCCCATCGTCGTGATCACGAACGCGACGAGCAGTCCCGCGAGGATCGCCGGAGTCCGCTCCGCCTGGTGCACGATCACGGTCAGTACGATGCCCACGATGAAGAAAGCGACGTAGTGGAAGATCGTGTAGCCGACTACCTGAGTGAAAGCAGTGTCTCCCATCATGTTCTTGCCGAGAACGCTGACGACGCCTTTCCCGAGAAAAATCGGCGTCGAGAACGGATGGCCCGTGATGGTGTCGACGATGAGGAACCAGACTGCGATTGCGGTTGCGCCGATGAAACCGGTGATCACACCTTCACGCAGAAAATTGTGCGGCCGCTCAGCCATTTGATCCTCTGATCGGGTTCGATTCGATTCCCTGCGGGGAAAATACGCGACCGTTGGGTATATTCCAAGCGAGCGTCACGCCCGGGCGAAATGTATCGAGCCATCGCGATCTGGCACCGTTCTCGCCATCCGAAGCCCTTCTGCTCGCGTTCTCTGGAAATCAAATATCAAAAGGTTCAACGGTTTATGATGTTTTCCCGTAAGATTCGAATCGCCATACTCGTGGCGCTCGCCGCATGCGGCGCCACTCCGACAATTCTCGAAGCGCAGACTCGAAAGAAAACCACAACCACGAGACGCCGGGTGCGCAGGGCGAAGCGCAACAGACCGCCCGCCGTTCCCGTCGTGCGCTACAGCAGTCCGAGAACCGCTGCTGATCTCGCTTCGACACTCGGGGGACTCACCGGCCGCACACGCAGCGGAACCTGGGGTGCGATGGTGGTATCTCTCACGCGTGGCGACACTCTCTACGCGTACAACGCGGGTGAGGAGATGGTGCCCGCCTCGACGATGAAGTTGCTGACGAGCGCGATCGCCTTCGAGCAGTTCGGGCCGACCTATCAGTTCAGCACGGACGCGCTTCGGGACGGATCAGTCGGCAGCGATGGAACGCTCAGCGGAAATCTCTACATTCGCGGAGATGGCGATCCCGCGCTGTCCGGAAAGTTCCTGCCGGGTGGTCCCGAAGCGCCGATGAATCGCCTCGCCGATCTCGTCGGATCGCAGGGAATCAAGCACGTGGCCGGCGACGTCATCGGCGACGCTACGGGCTTCGACGACCAGAAGGTTCCGGAGGGGTGGCTCGCGCGGTACCTGCAGGCGTCCTACGCGGCGCGGGTGTCCGCGCTGTCGCTGAACGAGAACCTCGTCGCGGTCTCCGTTACGCCTTCGTCGCCTGGCAAGCCGGCGATCGTGAGGCTCGAGCCTTCAACGAGCTCGATCCCGCTGGTGGCGAACGTGCGCACCGTCGCGGGCGGAGGTGCAAGACTTGGCTTCAGAAAGCTTGGTAACGGAACGATTCAGGCGAACGGCTCGATCGGCTCGCGCGCGGGCACACGCAAGTACGTCTACATCGTCGAGGATCCGGCGAGCTTCACCACCGGTGCATTCAGGAATGCGCTCATCGCGCGCGGCATCAAGGTCGACGGTGGCATGCGCCTCGGGAAGACTCCAGCCGCTGCCGTAAAGGTCGCGAGCCTGCTCTCGCCCCCGCTGGCCAGCATGATTGCGGCGATGAACCGCGAGAGCATCAACCATTACGCCGAGCTGCTGTTCAGGAACGCGGCCCGTGGCCCCAAGCGGGATGCGATCGGTTCCGTCGCCAACGCGAGCTCCCTCCTCGACACGTTCTTCGCCAGCAAGATCGGCACTGACACCACGAGTCTGGTGTTCGCCGATGGAAGCGGGCTGTCGACTCTGGACCGCGTCACTCCCCGGGCCCAGGTCCAACTGCTGGGCTACGCCCATCGTGCGCCTTGGGGACCCTGGCTCCACTCCTCCCTCCCCGTTGCCGGTGACTCGGAGCTCCTGAGGAGGCGAATGCGGAATACGCCAGCCGAGGGGAACCTGCACGCCAAAACCGGCACTACCAACGACGTTATTGCGTTGGCAGGCTACGTCACGGCCGTAAATGGTGAGGTTCTCGCCTTCTCCTTTCTCTACAATGGACGGGACCGCTGGACGGCCAAATCGATGATCGATGTGATGAGTGAATCGCTGGCGAGCTTCGGGAGGTAAACCGTTAAGAAACATATCTTTAGGGGTGCAAAAAGGTGCGCGAAATAGGCATCTTTCCTTCAACGGTGGCGTGAACCGCATGGCCAGCCGCGTTGAGGTTATAGATCGTTATGAGCTATCGGACTTTCGTAGACAGGCACGGCTCGTACTGGCAGGTTTGGGATTCCCAACCGACTCGCGTGGAGCGGCGGCTGAGCGGGAGTGACCGGCGCCATCCCACGTATTTCCCGTGGAAGAGCGCCGAGCGCCGGAGTGGAATGGATCGGCGCATGACGAGCCAGCGCCGAATTACGCTCTCCGAGGGCCACGGTCGCGGGTGGCTCACTTTTGAATCCCTCGATGAGAAGCGGCGGCTCATTCCGATTCCCCCGCACTGGGAAGATCTCAGTCACCCCGAGCTGCGAGCGCTGTGCGAAAAGGCCAAGCGCGTCGCCAGGAATGAGGGTACCGGCGTCAACTGACGCGCTGGCGTGCCTTGAAAAAAGCGCGCTGGACCCCGCTGAGTTTCAAGGAGATTCTCCCAGCTCAGGGCAGCTTCCACCTAGTGCGCAGATTCGCGTAGTCGTTCCTGGTGAGCTGCACGAGGAGCGGCCGCTTCTTCGGATCGAGCCACATTAAGAGGTCGCGCAGCTTCGCCTCATCGAATGCGGTGCAGCCGGCGGTGTGCGAGCCAGGTCCGGCCCAGATGTGAAGGAAAATGCAGGAACCGCGCCCTCTGAGCGGCGGCATGGCGTTGTAGCCGACGATCACGCCCAGCTTGTACTGCCCCACCTGACGCATGTGCTCGGCGCTCGTCCAATCGACTCGAGCCACCGACGCTCGGTCGACGACGGTGTTGTAATGAGACGACGCGGTGTCGTCGACGCAGTCCGTGGTTGGCCGCAGGCGAGCGTAGGGCAGTCTCACGTTCTGCATCGAGTCGCGCGGAGCGAACCCGAAGACGGTGTCGAGAGGGAAAATTCCCGACGGCGCCTTGCCGTCGCCCTCGTGTTTGTGCGGGCCTTCCGATGACACCCCGTCGAAGCCAACCCCCCAGGCGAGTCCCTTTCTGCCGACGACGACGGGTGCTGGTCGATCGATAAATCGCCACTCCGACGTCGGGCTCGCACGCTCGAATCGCCGCATCAATCCAGTCGTCGAGGTCCAGCCTGGAGTAGTCACCACTACCAGCTGCTCTGAGCTGTCGATCAGCGGACGGGGAGAGATTCGCGTCTGCCGCTGACAGCCGATGCCGACCAGAAGAACCGTCAGCGCGAGCTTCAGTCTATTCCGATGGTTCATTCGCCGCCCGGAATTGGACAGTTTCGACTCGATCGTGCTACAATAGCTCCATGCCAAATGTGCACTCACCCGAGTCGGCATACTACATCCTGCAGATTCTGGTCTCGGCGTTCCTCGCAATTCTGTTCCTCCAATCCGGAATCGACAAGGTCGTGGATCGACGAGGGAACCGGGCGTATCTGGAGCAGCATTTCGCCAAGAGCCCACTGTCTGGCACAGTAGGACCGATGTTCGCGGTCATCACGATCCTCGAGATATCAGCCGGCGCGCTGAGCGGCATCGGATGCGCACTGCTCCTTCTTACGCGCGACTCCACTGTCGCATACCTCGGCGCCATTGTCGGGGGAATCAACCTCACCACGCTCTTTTTCGGACAGCGCGTCGCCAAGGACTATGTGGGAGCCGCGGCACTTGTTCCGTATTTTCTCCTGGCGTTGACCGCGATTTATCTACTCGCAGAGCACTGAGAGCGCGTACCGGAGACACCGGTCCTCAACTACTTGCCTCTCGCAATAGACAACGACACCACAACGCTTCTCGGTGTGCCCGGCTCAAACGCGACGGGCACGCCGTTCACGATATCGGGATTGGTGAATGCCGACCCGATGAACCGACGGTCGAGGAGATTGGACACCGTCACGAACCCGCTCAATCTTGCGGCGCCTCCCATCTCTATCGGCCGGACCGCCAAGGTGAGATCGAGCGTCTGATATGCCGGCGCTGACACCGTATTCGCGTCGTCGATGAAATAGGCGCCAACGCCGCGGGCATCCAGACGCGCAGCGAAAGGCAGCCCAAGAGAGATGTCGTGGGCGACGCTGAGTCCATAAAACACGTCAGGCACGCCGGCGACGTCGTTCCCCGCATAGTTGGCGGTGGCCCCAGGCACGCCATAATGCACCGAGTCCACTACGTACTCCGAGTAGCGATTCCGTGACCAGGTCAGGCTTCCTCTGAAGCTGAAGCCTCCCACTCCGTCCACTGCCGTTCCCAGCTCCACACCCTCTCGCCTCACCTTGCCGGCGGTGAGGTAAAAGCGACCACCACGGTACGGAATAATCTCATTTCTGACTTCCGTCCGATACAGCGCCGCATCGTAGGAGACCGATCCCAGATATGCGCGACCCACGTCGACGAAGTGCTTGGTGCCGACCTCGTAGGTCGTTGAGCGAATAGCCTCCAGGAGTGGGTTGATTGCCACGACCGTATCCTGGCCAAATGTCCCTGCTGGGTCCGTCTCATTCCCGGCCGGTGCTTCGACACCGCCGCCCAGGTTGGCGTAGAACGAGTGCGTGGGCGTGGCCAGGAAGCTCGCACCGACCTTCGGTGTCAGCCGCCGAAACGACTTGGCGGCATTTATCTGGGGTGTGACGAAATTCCGGTAGTCGTATCTGATGTCGTCATAGCGTGCGCCGAGCTGAATGTTGACACGATCGCCGAGGAGAATCCCCTGCTGCGCAAACAGTCCGGTGTTCGTGGCGCCCTCCGCCTTGTTGTCGAGGAGCTGCGTGCCGCGTGTGCCAGCAGGCGTCAGGGAGTAGAACAGAATCGTTCCATCCTGGTGCGCCCCGTCCGCTCCGACGATCGTCGATCCGCGGATCCCGTCTCCGAGCCGCGATTCGGCGTGAAATACGGCGTTGCCGCCAAGATGGTAGCGGTTGAAGTCGCGGAACGTGCCGCGCTCCGAGCGCTGGAGCACCTTTGGATTGAAGAACATCATCGCTGAGAGGGAGCTGTTGCTGGCGACCTCATGGTCGACCGTCACTCCGATGCGTCCAACGCGGTTGTACCTTCGCTCATCCCGCGCAGCGTAAGTCGCGTTCGCTGCTCGCGGCGTCGTTTCCGCCTCTGTCAGGGTCAGCGGACCCGGAATATGAAAAAGATCGTTGGCCAGGGTGAGCAGCAATCGTGCTGTCGTCGTGGGACTCGGATTCGCGACATAAGCCGAGCTTAACAGCGAGCGCCGCGCGTCGGAATGAGCACGCCATCCATCCTGCGTGGTATTTGTGAACGTCGCGTTGAGAGATCCCTCGCCCACTTTGGTTCCAGCATCGAGGACGGTGCGCATTAACCCGAAGCTTCCCGCCATTTGCGACGCACCGGCGAACTGCCGATCGGGGGAAGCAACAGTAGTGACGTCGAGGATGCCACCGGCCGCGTTACCGTAGAGAGCGGAGGCATTTGATCGAACGACTTCCACCCTGTGCGCGGCTGCCAGATCCACCAGATCGAAGGATGTGCGACCATCCGGCTCGGTCTCCGGTATTCCATCGAGAAGCACACGAACGCCGCGCGATGTTCCGGCGTTGGAGCGGTCACCCGCTCCGCGCGCCCCGAAGCCACGGATGACAAGTCGCACGTCGCTCGTCCCGTAACGGCTTTGGGCGAACACACCCGGCACGGCGTGGAGCACTTCGTCGAGCGAGTAGCCTCTCCGATTCTCCAATTCATTCTTTCCGATGACGGTCACGGCGAGCGGGGCGCTGAGCAGCGTCTCCCTTTGTCGGGCGGCGGTAATGGTGACGGGCGCGATCCGTTGGGCCGAATCAGAAGCGGAGTCGGCGGTGGGCGCTTGCGCATCGCCGGCGAGCGGAGCGACCCAGAAGCCTGCGCAAGAGAGAATACGGAAACCCGTCAAAATGCGCCTCGTCACAGCGATGCTCGTAATTCTCGACGACCTCACTTCATCTCCTTGATCATGACGCCACGCTTCGCCAGCTCCTTGATGTACTTCTCGGCGGGGATCGCTTCATCGGGGGTGAATACCCCTGCTTTTCCGATCTCGCCGCGGGCCTGCATCTGACCGGTGATCGAGAGCGAGTAACCGGTGGAGCGCTCCATCGCGCTGATGCCGTTCACTTCGTCGTAATAATCCACCAGCTCCCACCCGATTTTCTTTGGCTTGCCGCCCTTCGTTCCTTCGGCGAAAACGCGAAGGGCGACGAGGTCGTGAGCCTCGGGCCTGGTGAGTCGAGGTCCCATCGCCGCGACTACCAGATCGCGCGGAACGACTTTCATTCCTTTCACATCGACTGGTTTTAGGTCCAGCAATCCGAGCTCGCGAATCGTTTCCATGATCTTGGCGTGACCCGGGTAACGAAGGGTCTTGTATTCCATGGTAGGAATCTTCCCTTCGTACCGAAATGCCATCGTCGAGAGCCCGCCCGCGGTGTGAAACCCCTCGAGCTCGCCGACCGATCCATCGAAACGAACCACCTCGATCTCCGACAGCGCCTTGACCTGCGTGCGTTTTCCACCGCGCAGCACCCAGGATAGTGTCGTGTAGTAGTCGAGTACTCCCTCGAGCGAGTACACGATCTGATAGTTGAGTGGTGGCTCGGGACTCTGGGGCAATCCACCGACGAAGATTCGGACGGTCTCGACGGTATCGAGCTGCCGGATCGCGTGCTCGGCAAGGATGTTGACCATCCCTGGCGCGAGACCGCAGTCGGGGATCACGGTGATTCCCTTCTTCCTTACGGCGGGATCGAGCGTCTTCTGCTTGAATACGATCTCGGTATTGCCACCGAGATCCGCAAAGTGCACTCCGGCTTCGACCGCCAGCTCGGCAAGCTCGTAATTGAAGTAGTAAGGAATCGCGCTCATCGCGGCGTCCGATTGTCGCATCAGCGCGACTACTGCCTCCCTGTCGCGAACGTCGAGCGGCGTGAATATCAGCCGGTCGCCGGAATGCGGCGCGAGAAACTGCTCCAGGTGGCCAGTGTGCAGATCGGCCAGGCGAACTTCCTTTACATCTGGATTTTGCAGCAGGTCATACGCGCACGCGGAGCCTTGAAGCCCCGCGCCAAGTACTAACATCCGCATTACGTATGGATCTCCGGAATTTTGAGCTGGACTCGCTCTTGCAATTTACGAGCGTGATACGCTCAACGTTACCCTGCCTATCATCGAGACAAGCTAGTGACGGTACAGCTCGACGCGGACAATTGGCGCGCGCATCTGCTCGAAACGCCCGAACAGATAAGAGAGCTGCTGGAGATCACGCGTCGCATCGCCGTGCTCGGGATCAAGCCGGATCCGCAGCAGCCCGCGTACTACGTTCCCGAGTACGCGCAACGGGCTGGATACGAAATCGTCCCGGTGCCCGTGTACTACAAGGATCTGACCGAGATGCATGGACAGAAGGTTTATCGGAAGCTCACGGACATCCCGGGCGACATCGACATGGTGAACGTCTTTCGTCGGCCGGTGGACATCCCGCCGCACGTCGACGACATCATCGCCAAGAAACCGAAATCAGTCTGGTTCCAGCTCGGGATCAGGAACGACGAAGCGGCTGAGAGGGTAGCGCGAGGAGGGATCGATGTTGTGCAGGATCATTGCCTGCTGGTGGAGCTGCAGAGAATCGGGCGGTAGAACTGCAACTGCAACTGCAACTGCAACTGCAACTGAGAACTGCCAAGCTGCCGGCGGCCAGCTTGAAGCTGCCGGCCACCGGCCTCACTACGTCGGGACGTTACTGGCGCGGGTTGGGGCACAGACAACTGCCTTTGCCATCACGCCACCGGTGCGGTCCCGACGTTTGCAGCTCGGCGCTGGCAGCTTTCAGCTGGAAGCGGGCAGCCTGGCAGTTCTCAGTTGCAGTTGCAGTTGCGACAATCCGTCCCGTACAGGAGACGCCCGCTACCACGTAACTGTGTACACCACCGGCTCTATCCCCATCTCATTGGCATCGGCCCGGCTCCGCGACGCTAGGGCGACGATGTAACGCCCGCCCACGGTCGCGGCCAAGGCGATCCCCGCGCCAACGACTCGCGGCGCCGATTTGTTGGCGGCGCCCGGAGTGGTTTCGACCACCGTGATTACGCCGCGCTCGCTCTGAATGGTGAAAGTCTGATTACCGCGCTGAATCTGAATCGGCGGGGAATGACTCATGTCTATCGGCAGCGAGCGGTCCAGCGTCGGACCAGCGGTCATCTTCACTTCGGCAAGATTAACATTCGCCGGCAGCGTACCGTGCAACGCCCCCGTCGCCGGATCGAGCGCGGCCCAGGTCTGACTAGGCTCGTCGTCGGTCGCGCGGGCGGGACTATTGCCGAGTGCGAGCGTGGTCCCATCTGTGGTCCAGCGCACACGCCACCCCCGCGCAACCGGAAAGAGCTTTGGCGCGGCACTGTCTCCCGCCGCGCTCTGGCGGGGATCGTCCGGAACATGAATGACGCCTGGCTGTGCGACAGCGCGCGACATGGACATGCCGCTCGAGGCGAACGAGCCGGCGCGCAACGTCGCGGTATCGATGGAAGTCCGGCGCGAGACATCCGTCAGGAGATCGGTTCCTGTCCCGGCGCCGCCGACGACACCGTACGCGCGCCCAAAGCCTAGCCACTTCCAGTCAGGCGACGGCGCAACATCCCAGACGCTGTCCATCTGTACCTGGAATCCACGCGCTTCATCCCCGAAAAAGAAACCGTTGGGCACCGGCTCGTTCTCGACGCCACCCGGATCGGCAACCACGAGCACGGCCTTCCTGTCCGGAGAAAAGGCCCACAACACATGCTCGGCCATTCCGTGCGTCCCGCGATTTACGGCCGTCACAGTTACGACCGGTGTGGCACGCGTCGTGTCGGCGGTCGTTTCTTTTTTCGTCGTGTCTACAAGACAGCCGGCGAGCGCGACGATGGTGACGAACGGAAAAGCTGTCAGTAATCCTGAGGAGCCGGCTCGTAGGTTCATGGTTGTGTGGGAGAGCGTTGCTGCAAGGATCGGCTTGCGAAGCCCGATCCAAAGTTACTCAGACACACACCAGATTACGCCCGCCGGCCTTGGCGCGGTAGAGAGCGCGGTCCGCGCAATCCAGGAGATCTTCGGCGGTCTCGACCCTCGGCTCCGGAAAATCGGCGACGCCGATGCTCACCGTGAGGCGGAGCGGTTCTCCCTTCCCGATCTCGAACGGATGCGCCTGGATCTTGTCGCGCAGTCTCTCCGCGAACGCGATCGCGCCTGCCTCGCTGGTCTCGGGAACGGCGATCACGAATTCGTCGCCGCCGTAGCGGGCGACCGCGTCGACGCTGCGCGCCGTGCGCGCCAGCAGAATGGCGACTTCGACAAGTACCTGGTCCCCGGCTAGGTGGCCGTAGGTGTCGTTCACTTCCTTGAACTCGTCGACATCGATCATGAGGATGCTGAGAGGCGCGTTGTAGCGGCGCACCCGCTCGACTTCGGTCCCGAGCTGGGTGAGGAGTGCGCGACGGTTCAGCAGCTGCGTCAAAGGATCGGTGCGCGCCAGCGCCTCGAGGCGAACGTTGTCAGCCTGGGTGACTTCGACCATGTGTGCGCGCCGCATGGCGCTCATTGCGCTCTTCACGACCGTCTCCGCAAAATCCACATCGGCTTGGTTGAGAGAGTTCTTGTCCGCGGTGCGGCGGAGGAGGAACACACCGGTCCGGTCCAGATCCAGCCGGAACGGAAGCGCGATGATGGAGCGCACCGAGATGACGCTGCCGTCCTGTTCCCACGCTTCGCGCAATCGCTTGTAGGCCTCGGAGTGCCAGATATCCGGAATCAGAACCGGCTTCTCGCTCGCCAGCGCCGCTTCTATCTCCGGATACTTGTCCAGCTCGACCTGAAGATTCTCGAGCTGCGGATCCTCGTGAGCGGACGCAACAGTTCCCATCAGGTCGCCGGACTTCGCGAAAATCACTGACGAGTGGCTGAGATTGAGAGCGCGGGCGAGACGGCGGGCTAGCATGTGGAAAAGCTCTCCCATGGAGAGCGATCCCATGACGTCGTGCAGGATGTCCACGAGCGCCCCGCGCGCAGCGGCTTCGTCGAGCAGGCGCTGAACCTCAGCCTCTGCCTGGCGCAGGGCCGCGCGCAGCTTCTCTACTTCAACACGCTCGGGCGCTACGTCAGGACGCTCGGTCATCATTCGTCGGTGAGGGCCTCGACCTGTTCGGTCTCAACGGCGGAAGTTCCATCTTCCGCCCCTTCGCCCTCATCTTCAGGGACGACCCGGGCGACGGCGGTCACGAGATCGCCTTCGTCGAGATTGACGAGCTTCACCCCCTGCGCGATACGTCCGGTCACCCTCACCTGGGACACGGAAGAGCGGATGATCACGCCATGTTTTGTGATGATCATGATCTCGTCCGCAGGCAGAACTTCCATCAGGGCAACGACATCGCCCGTCTTCTCTGTTCTGTTGACGGTGATAATGCCCTTTCCGCCGCGCTTCTGGACCCGGTAGTCGGCGATGTTGGAGCACTTGCCGAGCCCGCGCTCAGTGACGACGAGGAGGGTCGCGTCCCGCTTGACGACCACCATTCCGATCACGGAATCACCCTCGCGCAGCTCGACCCCTTTGACACCGGTCGTATCGCGGCCCATCTCGCGCACATCCATCTCGTGGAATCGCACCGACAGACCGTGGCGCGTCGCGAGTACGATGTCGTTCGACCCACTCGTCACCTGGACGTCGATCAGCTCGTCGTCCTTGTCGATCTTGATCGCCTTGATACCGGTCTGCCGGACGTTCGAGTACTGCGAGAGAGCGCTCTTCTTCACCGTGCCGTTTCTGGTGCAGAAAAGCAGGAACTGCGTATCCGAGAACTCGCGCACCGGAACCATCGCCTTGATCTGCGTCTCCGGTGAGACGTTGATCAGGTTGACGATCGGCTTTCCCTTCGCGGCGCGGCCGGCCTGCGGTACTTCGTGGACTTTCAGCCAGAAGCACCTGCCGTCATCGGTAAAGCACAGGATGTAGTCGTGCGTCGAGCCGATGAAGAGACGCGTGACGAAGTCCTCGTCCTTGAGCCCCGCTCCGCTCAGTCCGCGGCCCCCACGGCGCTGCTTGCGATAGGTCGAGACCGAGGTCCGCTTGATGTAGCCGGAATGGGAGATGGTGATGACCATGTCCTCTTCGGCGATCAGGTCCTCGATCGTGAACTCACCTTCGTCGCTCGTAATCTCCGAGCGGCGCTCGTCACCGTACTTGTCTGACACCTGCTGCAGCTCGTCGCGGACGATCTTCAGCCGGCGCGGCTTGGACGCAAGGATCTCCCTCATCTCCTTGATGAACGCGCGGACTTCCTTGAGCTCGCTTTCGAGCTTCTCGATCTCCAGGCCGGTGAGCTTGGCGAGGCGCATGTTGAGAATCGCCTCTGCCTGCCGCTCGGTCAGCTTGAACCGTTTCTGAAGCTGAGTGCTCGCGGACGGCGTATCCTCCGCGGCGCGAATGAGCTTGATGACCGCGTCGATGTTGTCGACGGCGATCTTGAGACCCTCGAGGATATGCTCGCGCTCGAGCGCCTTGTCGAGCTCGAACTGAGTGCGACGGACGACGACCTGGTGCCTGTGCTCGATGTAGTGCAGCAGCACTTCCTTGAGCGGCATGATCTTCGGCACGAGCTGGGTCGTGTGTGAATCGGGCACGAGCGCCAGCATGATGACGCCGAAGGTCGACTGCATCACGGTGTGCTTGTA
>JALYKM010000282.1 GCA_030774785.1 Gemmatimonadota bacterium | reverse complement strand
TGTCTTCATCATCGACTGCCTCAAGGGGGTCGCGGCGCTCTGGCTCGCGAGCGCGCTGGGAACCGGCCGCATCGGAATGGCGGTAGCGGCGATTGCCGTAGTCCTCGGTCACATTTTTCCGGTGCAGCTGCATTTCCGGGGCGGAAAGGGTGCCTCGAGCGCGCTCGGCGCGCTGCTGGTTCTCGCTCCGGTGGTGGCAATTACCTCACTGCTCGTATCGGCCGCACTATATCTCATCTCACGAAAAGCTGTTGCAAGCGGGGTCGCGACGTTCGCGCTGATGCCCGCGTTCGCCTTCGTGTTCGGCAGATCCACTTCCGACCTGATCGCCGTCACTGCAATCACAGCGCTATTGCTCGCTACGCACCGGAGCAGCCTGGCGGAGATCGCCGGCATGTTTCGCCGACGGAAGCCGGTGACCGGGGAATCCGCAAGATGACGAGCCCCCCGCCGCTCCGGTTCAAGATTGCCTCGGAGCCTCACGAGATCGACCAGATCAGGCGACTGAGTTACCGTACGTTCGTCGAGGAGATTCCACAGCACGCAGCTAACGGCGACGGCGCTCTCGTCGATCGTTTCGAGTCGGATAACACCTACGCCATCTGCCTTCGCGGACGAGCCGTCGTCGGAATGATATCAGTCTGTGGGAAGCGGCCCTTTTCGCTCGACAGCAAGCTGGCCAACCTCGACTCCTATCTTCCACCCGGAAGTTCACTCTGCGAGGTTCGGCTCCTGGCGGTGGAGCCATCCCACCGCACCGGCGTTGTTTTTCGCGGGCTCACTATGTGTCTCGCCAAGCATAGCCTGCGCGCGGGGTACGACCTGGCACTCATCTCCGGCACCGAGCGACAGCTTCAGCTCTACCGGCACATTGGATTCGTTCCCTTCGGCCAGGCCGTTGGGACGGTCGAGGCGCGATTTCAGCCGATGTATCTCACGCTCGAGACGTTTCGCGAAACGGGACGTGCTTTCGTTCAGCGTGCGCCGGACGGTCCCCTGGTCAGTTACCTCCCCGGGCCGGTGGCGCTCGATCCCGCCGTGCGTCTCGCGATGCAAACGACACCGGTGTCGCATCGCGGCGCGCCGTTCATCGAGGAATTGACGGAGGCGCGCTCAGCGCTCTGCAAGCTGACCGGGGCGTCACGAGTGCAGCTGATGCTCGGGTCCGGGACGCTCGCCAACGACGCGGTCGGCGGCCAGCTGGCGGCCCTTGGCGGGGTGGGACTCGTGCTGAGCAACGGCGAGTTCGGCGCGAGGCTGGTGAACCACGCATCCCGATGGGGGCTCGACTACACGGTGGTCGAGCAGGAATGGGGCAGCCCGCTTTCGCGGGAGGTTGTGCGGGCCGCGCTCGATGGGGATAAGCCCATCAAGTGGGTCTGGGCGGTGCATTGTGAAACGTCCACCGGAATCGTTAACGATCTCAAGATGCTCCGAGACCTCTGCAGGGAGCGTGGGGTGCACCTTTGCCTCGACTGTATCAGCTCGATCGGCGCCATACCGGCGAATCTTCAGGACGTATACCTGGCGACGGGGGTAAGCGGGAAGGCACTGGGCGCGCCCGCGGGAATCGCGCTCGTATTCCACAACCATGAGATACTGCCGTCGTTCACCTTGCCTCGATACCTCGATCTCGGACTTTACGCCGAGAGTGAGGGAGCTCCGTTCACCCAGTCGTCGAGTCTGCTGCGTGCGTTGCTGACCGCGGTGCTGCATGCCTGTGACAGAGCGCTGCCTTCACTGGCCGTTACTGAAGATGCGGCGTGGATACGCGAGCAGCTGCGCAGCAACGGCTTCCGCATCGTCGCCGGGGACGAAGTCGCGTCCCCCGCAGTTACCACCATCGCACTGCCAGATGGCGTCTCGTCCGAGGGGCTCGGCACCCGCCTCGAGGAAGATGGATTCGCAGTCGGTTATCGGAGCGGGTACCTGCGGTCGCGCAACTGGATACAGATCTGCCTGATGGGCAACTACCGCCGGGACTGCCTTGGGTCGCTGGTCGATGCTCTCGCTGATTTGACCGAGCCGGAAACGGCCGCCTCGTGACTGTCAGAGAACCACGGGCATGGCTGGTGGCAGACCTGGACGCCGGGATCAGCGCGCAGGCTGCGAAGCTGACCACCGTTATCGCCGACAGCTTTGGAGAAGCGACAGCAGCGATCATCCATTACGGCTCTCAGGCTCATACGGAGAGTCCGAATCTGGCGAGCGTTTACGATTTCTTCGTCATCGTAGATGACAACACGGAGGCATATCGGACGTTCACGGCCAGACAGAAACCACGGTTCAGCGCGCGCACCGCGACGATTCTCGCCGGAATTCTTCCCCCGAGCATCATTGGGGTGGCTCTTTCCGGCGAAGGATCAGGCGATGCGCTGAGAGGAAAGTGCGCGGTGCTCTCGCTCACCGACTTCGTCGCCGCGTGCGCTTCGGGCTCGAAGGATCATTTTACGAGGGGACGGCTGTTCCAACCGGCACGACTCGCCTGGGTCCGTGATCATGGATCCCGGCTGGCAGTGGAAGATGCTCTGATCGCGGCACGATCGAGCACCTTTGAATGGGTGAGGCCTCGTCTGCCGGCCACTTTCGATACTGCTGCATACTGCCGGACACTTCTGGCGACGTCGTACGCGGCCGAGATCAGGCTGGAGACAAACGATCGCCACACGGAAGTGTTTGCGGCAGAGCAAAGCCTTCTCGTCTCGCTCTATGACGCCCTGTTGACCCAGCTCGTGGCTGATGGCGTCTTGCAGAAGGAGGGAAACGTCTATCGGCAACCGCGCGCTGCCTCGCCGCTCGAGCGCGCGCGCGTTTCCTGGTATTTTCGGCGCAGCAAGGGGCGGGCGATGCTGCGATGGGGCAAGAGCATCCTGCTCTACGATCGCTGGCTCGACTACCTTCGGGAGAAAGCGGAGCGACGCACGGGCAGGCCCATAGAGCTTTCTCCGAGAGAGCGCCGCTGGCCTCTGATATTCCTGTGGCCAAGAGCGGTACGTCTGATGACATCACGCCGCTAGTATGAGCGCGACGGATGCCCTGGCGCTCGCGGTCGCCGTCGTGACGCTGGCGACGATGCCCGTATTCGCCGTCGTATCGCGCAGCCGGACAATGGATCCCGATGTTGCACGGCGCGGAAGAACCATTCTGCTCGGCCGATGGGTCCGCGACTGGCTGATGTGGCTGATCGGACCACTGGAGCGCGCGATGGTGGCTGCGGAAGTCTCACCCGACGCGCTGAATTTTCTTGGCGCGGCGTTCGGACTTTCTGCCGGGATTGCATTCGGCTTCGGCGCTTTCGGTGCAGCTGGCTGGCTGATTCTGCTCGGTGGCGCCTC
>JALYKM010000281.1 GCA_030774785.1 Gemmatimonadota bacterium | reverse complement strand
CCTGCTCTGACCAGGTACAGTCGATCACAGCTTCTCACGGTAGTCAAGCGGTGAGCTATCATGATGACGGTGCGGCTGCCGCGGAGACTTCCGACCGCTTCAATAATCTCGCGTTCGGCTTCGTTGTCGAGAGCGGACGTCGCTTCGTCCAGCACTACGACGCTGGGATCATGGTACACGGCCCGGGCGATACCAATGCGTTGGCGCTGTCCTCCCGAAAGCCGGACTCCGCGGTTTCCCACCACCGTATCCAGGCCCTGCGGCAGGTTGGCAATGAACGAGTCCAATCTTGCGGTGTGGAGTGCGCGAGTAAGGGCTGGCTCGTCAATCTCCGCAACAGGCAAACCAAGGGCGACATTGCGACGGATAGTGTCGTCAGTCAAATAGATGTCTTGCGGCACGTAGCCGATCTGCCGCTGCCAGCTCGTAAGCAGGTGCTGGATGTCCTCACCATCAACACGAACCTGGCCCGACGTCGGCGTCAACAGTCCGAGAATCACGTCGACAAGTGTGCTTTTGCCGGCGCCAGAGGGTCCGACAAATGCCGCTACCTCGCCCGCCACAATTTTCAGTGATATACCATTTAGCGCATCGACCGAGCTCTCAGGATAACGAAAGTGGAGATCGTCTACGCTGATAGCTGTTTTTAACTTGAAAGGCGTCGCTTCGGAATGTTCTCGTGTCAGACCGCCACCAGACCCTTCAAGAGTTTCGAGTTCGTTGCTGACCAGCTCGAACGCCGGCCAATCGTATCGGATATTTGTTAAAGACGAGGTTATCGCGTTGAAGGCGGGTATCAGCCGCGTCATCGCGACGGCGAGCAACGCCAAGATCGGAAGCATGCTCTGAGTACCGCGTCCAAGTACCACAAACCCGACTACCACGAGTAGTAAGCCGACAATAGCAACCACTTCAAGAAAAAGGCGTGGCAGGGCGGCGATCACTCTCGGGTAGAACTGGTGATGCTCAATGGCGCGGGTTTCGCTGCTGAACGCGTCCACCAAGTACGATTCGCGACCAAGAAGCTTCGCGTCCTTGATGGACCCTAGACCTTCATTCATGGCCTGCATCCGACGGCCCCGGTGGGCCTGGGCCAACTTGCCGCGCTCCAGCAGCGTGTGGCGGACGGCCATATAGAAGCCGGCGGCGGCGGTGCCGACTAGCATGAATACAGCAAGGGTCACCCCAGGATCGACGAGCAGAAGCAACAAGAAGACGACTGTTAGAACCAAACTCTCTCGTAAACCTACCGCCAGATTACGAAGTAGATCCGTGGTCTCGTCTACCTCATTGCCAATGTTGCGAATGAGCTCAGCAGGATTGCGTTGCAGATGGAAAGTGTAGGGGCTGTATAGGTAGCCTCGATATAGGCGGTTCGCGATAGTAGTAGCGACATCGCGCAGGACCCTGCCTTCTGCATAAATGAGCGCAACAAGATACACGTTCTTAACCAGAAAAATAACGGCGAGCGCGCTCGCGCCCCAAAGTGCAAGGGTCGGCAGATCGGCGCGTAAAAGGAAGGCGACCCAGCCTGTATCGGTAATCATGCCAACCAGGCGGGAGGGGTCAGTCAGCAAAGCGACGAATGCCGGAATTGCACCAACGCCAATCATTTCGAGTGCGGCGCCGAGCACCATTCCAAGTAGCAGCACCGCCGCCCGAAGCCGCTGGTGGCCGTCTAACAATGTGCTAAGCCCGGAGATCAGCGTAGCGGCTGGAAGGCCACCCCAGGTCAGCAATGCCGCCCTACCGCGGATCTTCACATCGTACCGGAGATCGGGAGACGCCTCACCAGAGCGTTCCGAAGAGCAACCGCGAGCGCCCTCAGGACAACGCGAACCCCCTGCTTGCTCGGGTCGGCATGAGAAAGGTAGTTGCAAGGGTGAATGAGGCGCAGTGGTCGCAATTCACCGGACGGTACCAGCAATCGATAATCCTCAAGCTTGTCTTCGCGGACGTATATCAATGCATTCTGGGCATACCACCACGCCACTTTCGGATTCGCCCAAAACAACGCTCTGAGACAATCCACTGGAACAAATCCCCGCCGGGCAAACAGCTCCGCCCAATAATCGGGCCATTGCTCGTTCACATGATGCCTTCCACCCTGATGCGGAATCGCAGCTGAGAAAAGAATAACAGGCCCCAAATTCACAAGGGAATCAATGAAGGCCTGCGCGCAATCGCGGGGGAGATGCTCGGCAACTTCAAGGCAAATAACAAGATCGAACCGCCTGGCAATTCTGAACGGATGACTGAGATCAATTCGTTCGAACCTATCGCTGGGGAACAGCAGGTCTTCCAGTTCGACGCCCTGGTCGATGCCCAGAATCTCCCTGACACCGCAGGTCTGAAATTCGGAAAGCCACGCGCCCGTTCCGCAGCCAACGTCAACTACGGATCTCGGGGAGACAAGCTGCATGACTTTCGGCACCATTTCCTTTGCGGAAGGCGACGAAGTTTGCTTCGCGTCCAGGTGAAAACGGCGGCTGTAATTCATGGGCACAATAAAATGAACGACCAAGTGGAGTCGGATATTGCGGGCAACGTTGTTGAGCGCCGGCCGCGGAACCAGTGAGTTAGGTGCAGCAATGAGTCTGTACCGCTCGACTCAGCAACGATTGGCCCGCGCTTCGATAATGCCCTGATACGCACTCAGCTTGTGCGCAAACGAATACTGGCCCCGCGCGACGGCACGCGCACGTTTTCCCATCTACGAGCATGTTCGAAGCAGTTGTCACTTCTCGACCAGGCGAGGAATGGTTTCCGTCCATCCGGCGCGCAAATCGAAGCTCGGATGAAACCCAAGAACATCCTGAATCTTCTGGCCACTTACAGCCATGTCCTCGAGCATCTTGCTGACCATCGGCCCAACACTCGCGGATTGGCCACCCAGGATTAGAACACGGTCGCATAAGCCCGCCGCCAAGCGGACCGGCCACTCCGGAATGTACCAGCGGGAGGGCGTGCGGCCCATCGCCCGTGCAATGGCGTCCACAATCTCCCGAAACGTGTGGATGGTGCCATCGGTGACGTTGAAAATCCCGCCGGCCGCATTGGGATGCTCGGCGGCGAGCACGGCGGCGGCGGCGACATCGAAGTGATACACCAACGTTCTGCGGTTATGTCCGGAGCCGACCGGAATGAACCAGCCGCGCCGGATCCAGCGGACAAGCTGCCGATAGTTGCCCTTGATGCGCGGGCCGTATATGCCGGCGACACGCAGCACCACACCCAGAGGCTCTCCATCGGAGCGCCGGGAGGCCAGCACAATCGCCTCGGCAGCGCGCTTGCTTTCGCCATAGAGGGAGTCGGTTTGCGTAGGAGAATCCTCGTTCAGAACTTCACCCGGCCGGGTCGCGCCGTAAACGGCAATCGTGCTGAAGAACACGAGTCGTCGAACACCGGCATCCACCGCGGCGCGCGTGACGATGCGTGTACCCTCGACATTGACCCGGTGGTACTCCTCGCGCAACGCGGGGTCGGGATTGTTGATGTGGAGCTTGGCGGCGAGGTGAAACACCAGCTCCACACCCTGAGCGGCGGAACGCACGGCTTCCTGGTCGGTGATATCTCCCAGCGCAACTTCGACGGCCGTCCTGAAAAGGTTCGGCGCCGGCGGTCTCCGGACCAGGACGCGCACGCGATATCCGGCCTCCTCCAGTTTGGCAACGAGACCAGCCCCCATCACGCCTGTGGCTCCCGTAACCAGAGCCGTCCTGCCAGTATTCACTGCCCTAAGGATGACCCAAAGAGTCCGCGGCCATCGCATCCATTATCAGCTTGCGCATATACTTCTGCACGAACCGCAGCCTGGGCGCGTCATGCATTTCCAGCTGTTCCAACTCATGAGCACGCTCATTGCACCTTCTGGCAACTGATGCAGGACTGATTAAAAACCATGCGGGCGGGTGGTCCAGTTGTTAACTTAGCGCTCACTCCATTTCACGGCGACAAGAAGGTTCCTCCCTCAGAAGTTGCGGCACGCCTCATGAGTTTTGGTTTTTCGACTTTGGCTGTGGTCATCGTGTCGGCCCTCGTCACCATGGTCCTGACCGCTTTCGTTCGGCGGCGCGCCCTGGCCAACCGTTTAATCGATTACCCAAACGAAAGGAGCTCTCACTCCACGCCAACACCGCGTGGCGGCGGGCTCGCGGTCGTGGCGGTAGTCCTTATGTACGTCGTTTGGGCGGGTCTCTCAGGGCGTATTTCGGCGTCAATGGCTATTGGGTTTGCCGGCGGCGGTATTCTCGTCGCGATCGCTGGCTGGCTTGACGACTTGAAGTCGATGCCAATGCTCCCGCGGCTCGCTTTTCATTTTGTCGCGGCAGGATGGACGCTCGCCTGGCTCGGAGGCTTTTCGGCCGTCAGGCTCGGGTACGCTACCCTGTTCCTGGGCCCTCTCGGATCGGTACTGGCACTGATTGGCCTTGTCTGGGCGACGAATCTTTTCAATTTCATGGACGGAATTGACGGCACCGCAGCGGTCGAGGCTCTTTTTGTGGGCACGGCTGGCGGACTCTTTCTCTTTCGAGGCGGCGCACCGGGGCTCGGTGAGCTCGCGCTCGTGATCGCCGCTTCAATGCTCGGCTTCCTTCGCTGGAACTGGGCGCCCGCAAAAATCTTTCTCGGCGACGTTGGCAGCGGCTTTCTCGGATTCATGCTGGCGGCGATCGCAATCGCGGCGGAGAATGGAAAATCGGTACCGGTTCTCGTGTGGTCGATTCTTGCGGCCGTCTTCATTGTCGATGCGACCGTCACGCTGGTACGGAGATTCAGAAAGGGGCTCTGGCGGCAGCCCCACCGCACTCACGCTTACCAACGGGCGGTGCAAGCTGGACTGACTCACTCACAAGTCTCACTCGCCGTCGCGGTTATCAATCTTGTTCTGTCAGCGCTAGCGGGCGCCGCTATCGCGCGGCTTGTTCCCCTCCCTGTTGCTGTGTATGCGGCTTTCGCTCTGGCCGCAGCCATCTATACGGTTGTAGAGTATCGGCGCCCTTTTCGCTCGGAGGGTGCACCGCAGCAGCTCGCCGATTAATTCGCGGGCAGCGCAGTCCGAGAACTGTTCCCCTCCCCGCGAGACCTCACGACAGCTGACCCGGGCTTCATGTGGTCTCCTCGATCGCCGTTCGCGGCAGAGAGCACCCATTCCCCCGCTGGCTCGGCTTTGTGCATATATGTATCTTGGTTCTCCCTCGCTTCGGGTGGATTTCAATCTGCGCCGAAGCATAGAATCTGAGAAGCCACCCCCTCTCATGCGATTCAGTTTGGTTACCTCATATCACAGCTGCGCCCTTCGAAAGCTGGTTCTCGGCTGTTTCGTGCTATTGCTCGGCGTGACCGCGCGGGGCGGTCTCAGCGCGCAGCAGCCTCAGGTCCAGGGAAGAGTCGACCCAGACCCTCAGCTGACGGCTAGGCTGCGTTCGGAAATTGCGAAAGGTGGGCTTACGGCCGAGGAGGTACGGGCACGGCTTCGCGCCGCTGGTTATCCGGAGGCGTTGCTGGACCAGTATCTGTCGGACAGCAGCTCCCGGGTGCCGAGCAACGCCTCGCGTGACTCATTGCTCAATGCAGTACGCGCCCTGGGCCTGGTCGATACGACTGTGGTCGACCAGCTACGGATTGGCCGTCCGTTCCCCGCTGAGCCAGAGACCGCCGCTCGGCGCCCGATTCCACGGCGTTCGGACAGTCTCTCAATCTTTGGACGGGACAGTCTCCCGATCTTCGGACTGGACGTCTTCCGTGGGTCTTCCTCACGCTTTGAGCCCACGTTGGCCGGCGGCGTCGGCCCCGACTACCGCCTTGGTCCCGGAGATGTGCTTGCGGTAATTCTTACGGGCGAAGTAGAGCGCGCGTACTCCCTCGATGTGTCGCGAGAAGGGTTCGTTCTCATTCCACAAGTTGGGCAGGTTTACGTTGCGAACCTTACCGTCTCCCAGGCGCAGGATGTTCTCTTCTCGCGGATGCGCCAGTCCTACGCGGGGCTCTCCAGATCACCCAACGCCGCCACGCGTCTCTTTGTTACTG
>JALYKM010000280.1 GCA_030774785.1 Gemmatimonadota bacterium | reverse complement strand
GCGCATCGCATAGCGCCCCGGAATTTCCGCAGAAGTCACTGGCTGAGCATTACTGCATGCTTGTAGTGCCAGCATTGAACCAATAATCAGCAACGCAGGCTGCCTCAACTGGCGGGACCGCACAATTGCTCCTCCCGGGTAGCATCTTCGAGCACACCACCGCCGATTTGTACGGTCCCCATTCCCTGTTCCAATTGGAGTCATTCCTAGCGAATGAGTTCCCACGGTCGGCCAGCGTGCGGCCATGGGAAAAGGTCCGGGTGGAACAGGTGGGCGAGCAATTCCACCCCCTCAATTACACGCGGCCCAGGCCGAGCGAAGTACGCATTCGCATCCACCGCGTAGACTGCCGCGTCCGACACCTGCGGCATCTGTCGCGCGAGCTCGGCCGCACGTTCGAGCCGGTAGCCACAAGGCGATACGATGATCAGCTCGGGTGCTGTCTTGGCAACATCGTCCCAGTCCATGCGGACCGAATCTTCACCCGGCCGTCCGAGTGGATCTTCACCACCCGCAAGCGAGATCATCTCGGGAACCCAGTGGCCGCCGCAGAAGAGTGGCTCAGTCCACTCCAGAAAAACGACTCGACGCTTCGGCGCCTGAGCGACAGCCGCACGCACTGCTTCTAGACGCTCTTCGTGATCACGCACGAGTGACTCGGCTTCGCGAGTCCGGCCGATGGCGCGGCCGACCGCAAGAATGTTCTCGACAATTTCAGCGATGTTTCGCGGGGTAAGAAACAACACCTCCGGACGCAGCTCGAACTTCGTTACCGCCCGAGTCAGCTCATCTCCCGACGGCGCGCACACCCGACAAAGATTCTGTGTGAGGATGACGTCGGGCTTCAGATCGCGGAGGAGAACCTCGTCGATCTTGTAGAGTGTGTCGCCGCTATCCATCCGCTCCGCGACGGCAAGATCGATCGCGCCGGGAGAAGCATCGTCGAGATCCAGGGCGGGCCGGCTCACCACGGGTAGGCTCGTGACAGACGAGGGATAGTCGCATTCATGCGATCGGCCAACGAGCTCATCACCCGCCCCGAGGGCGTACACCATCTCCGTGCCGGCCGGCAGAAAGGAAACGATCCGATTCATCGTTAGGAGATCAGGCGAGCTTTTCCAATCTCTCGTTCGCGTTGACCGGCTGCGGAGCAGGGGGATGATCAGCATGCTTGGTCTCGGTGTGCTTATCGAGACCGAGCTTGTGCAGTATCCACTCTCTCCACTCGTCGAGGATCTCGTAGAACGTCGGAATCACGACCAGCGTGAGCAGTGTCGATGTAATCACGCCACCGATCACCGCGCGCCCGAGCGGCGCACGGAACTCGGCGCCTTCTCCAATTCCGAGCGCAACCGGGATCATGCCGGCGATCAGTGCGAGCGTCGTCATCATGATCGGACGCAAGCGGATCGCGCCTGCCTGAATCAACGCTTCGCGCCGGCTCAATCCGTCCCTCTCGCGCGCCCACTTGGCGAAGTCGATGAGTAGAATCGCGTTCTTGGCCACGATTCCCATCAACAGAATGACGCCGATCAGACTCATGATGTTGATCGTCGTGCCGGTGAACATGAGCGCGAGCATCACGCCGATCAGCGACAGCGGCAGCGAGATCATGATGGCGAGCGGCTCGAGGAACGAGCCGAACTGCATCACCAGAATGAGATACATGAGCATCACCGCAATGCCGAGCGCCGAGAAGATGCGGCCGAAGACCTCTGCCTGATCTTCGGATTCGCCCCCCGTCGTCATGCGAACACCAGGCGGCATCGTGATCTTCGCAATGCGGGCGTTGATATCCCTCATTACCTCAGTGAGCGGCCGCCCCGAAGTGTTGGCCTGAACAGTCACCACCAGATCGCCGTCGAGGTGCGTTATCTGCGCTGGACCCAGTGATTGCGTTATCGTGGCGATCTGACCAAGTGGCAGTGTACGCGGCTGGCCATCGGGGCCTGTGACGACGAGTGGTAGCTGCTCCAGGTCGGCCGCGCGCTGCCTCGCCTCGGGGGCGAGGCGCACGTTCACCTCACGGGTCTCGTCACTGGGATCCACCCAGTCGCCTGCTTTGATTCCTGCGAACGCCGGACGCAGCGATTGCGCAACCTGGCCGACCGTAACACCGAGCGTTCCGGCGAGACCGCGATTGAGCTCGACGGTGAGCTCGGGCTTTTGTCCCTTGGTCGACAATCCAACATCGACAGCGCCCTTTACCTGCTTCACCTGCTCGGCGATCCCTTCCGCGGCAGTGGCGAGCTGCTGTGGCGAGCCGCCGCGGAGCTGAAGCTGAATCTGCTTCTGCGCGCCCTGGAAATCGTTCGTGAACACTGACATCGTGGCGCCGCCAATGTGCCCAACCTCCTGGCGTAGCAGACGGCCGAAATCCTCCGCCCCAATGCTGCGGTCGGATTTCGGTACCATGCGCACGTAGATATTCCCCGTGTTCACATCCCCGGTGCTTCCGCCGAGCGTCGTGAAGGTGAACCGGACTTCCTTGTGCGCCCGCGCCATCCGTGCAGCTTCTTCAGCCTTGATCCGCGTGTAAGCCAGATTGGATCCGGGCGGAGTCTCGAGAGCGATGTTGACCTCGGATTGATCTTCAGTGCCGAAGAAGCTGGCGCCGACGAGCCCGACGGCCGGGAGGGCGAGCGCTCCGATGAAGGAACCCAGGGCGATCAGAACCATCGCCACCCTGTGATCCAGTGCCCAGGCGATCAGAGTCTTGTACCTGATCGCCAATCGGTTGAACCACTGATTGAACTTCTCGAGAGCGTGAGCAATCGGGTTGCGCCTCTCACCCGCCTCGACCTGCGGATCAGCCCAATAGGCGGACAGCATCGGGTCAAGGGAGAAAGACACCAACAGCGACACTAGCACTGCCGCGGCAATTGTGAGGGCGAACGGTTTGAACCACTGACCGGCAACTCCGTACATGAACGCCACCGGCACGAACACCGCCACGATGGAGAAGGTCGTCGCCGCGACGGCCAGTCCGATCTCGTCGGTGCCCTCGTGCGACGCAGTCATGTGATCCTTACCCATCTCGATGTGCCGCACGATGTTCTCGCGCACGACGATCGCGTCGTCGATCAGAATTCCGATCGCCAGCGAGAGGCCGAGCAGCGACATCGTGTTGAGCGTGAATCCGAACGCCCACACCGCGATGAACGACGCCAGCACCGAAACCGGCAGCGCCAGTCCGGTGATCACCGTCGATCTCCACGAGTTCAGGAACACGAACACCACCAGGACCGTGAGCAGAGCTCCGATGAGCAGCGCCTCCTCGACGTTCCTCACCGAATCCTTGACGCGCTGACCGGCGTCCTTGACGATGTCGATTTTTACTCCGGCAGGGAGCGTTGACTGGATGTCGCTAACTTTCGTCCTGATCTTCGCGCTGACGTCGGTCGTGCTGTAGCCCTTCGCCTTCACGATGTTGATACCGACCGCCTCGACTCCGTTGTAGAGCGCGAGTGAGCGCTGTTCCTGCGTGCCGTCAATGGCGTCAGCGACCTGGCCGAGTCTCACGATCTGACCACCACGCTCGGCTACCACCAGATT
Source organism: Gemmatimonadota bacterium (assembly GCA_030774785.1). Classification (GTDB taxonomy): domain Bacteria; phylum Gemmatimonadota; class Gemmatimonadetes; order Gemmatimonadales; family Gemmatimonadaceae; genus UBA4720. The sequence goes on along the minus strand of JALYKM010000280.1, from coordinate 5,590 downwards.
CATGAAATCCTGCGGACCTTCGAGGCGTCCCTGCAGGCGAATCGTGCGCTCGTCGAGATTTCCATTGAGCCTGCCGACAGGCGCGGCGAGATTCTGCGCCTGCAGCGCCTGCACGACCTGGCCGACACCGATCCCGGCGGCCTGCAAAGCCTGCGGGTTGAGCTGAATCGTCATCTCGCGCTTCACGCCGCCCACGAGCTGAACCTGCGCGATACCGGGAATGCCTCTCAGCTTGCTCGTGATGTCAGGATCGGCAATCCGAGTCAGCTGCGCCGGACTCATGGTCTGCGAAGCGAGGGTCATGGACACGATCGGTTGATCCGCCGGATCGAAACGCTGTAGCACCGGTTCCTTCATTTCTACCGGAAGGTCCGCGCGAATTCCCGAGATTGCATCGCGAATGTCCTGAGTCCCCACCTGGGGATCCTTCTCGAACAGGAAGAGCGTGATGATCTGAGCATAGCCGTCGCCCGCGGTGCCGAAAATCTTGTCGACGCCGGAGATTCCCTTGATCGCGTCCTCTACCGGCTTGAGGATCTCGCGCTCGACTCCTTCAGGAGATGCGCCCGGATACGGGATGAAGGTGAGCACGACCGGCTGCTGAATGTCGGGAAACTCGTCGACCTGCAGTCGCCACAGCGCGAACAGTCCGAACACGACCAGCGCCACCATTGTGACGACGGTGATCATGGGCCTCTTGATGGCAAAATCTGAAATGACCATACGTCAGCTCCCTCTACCGCTGTTGGCGACCGGACTCGCCACCGGTGGCGAAATCCGCACCATGGTACCCGGAGTGATCCCCTGCGCCGCTCCAAGAAGGAGCGTGTCTCCAGCCTGCAGACCGGAGAGCACCTCGACGGTCTCGGAGCTCCTGTCGGTGAGGCCAATCTGAACCTGAACCTTTTCCACCTTTCCCTGGCGTACGCGCATCACCGACGGCACGGTCCCACGCACATCGACGGCCGACGCGGGAACGACCAGCCCGACCTTCGTCGCGCTCGACATCCGTCCGTTCGCGAACAGCCCACCAACGAGCGCACGGCCCGCGTTCGGAATCGAAACGTAGATGCGCACCTGACGAGTCGTTGGATCAGCGGTTGGGTTGATGCGAGTGATACGTCCTACAAATTCGCGCCCGGGATAGCCGCTGACGGTGAAAGTGACCGGCACACCGATTCGGATCGCTGCGAGCTGCTCAGCCGGCACCGACGCTTCGAGCCTCATGCTCGACGGATCGACGACGGTGAACAGAGCAGAACCCGGCTGAACGACATCGCCCGCCGAGACTGGACGCTCACTCACGACTCCACTGAAAGGCGCCGTCACCGTGGTGCTACGGAAAGCCTTCTGGGCACTCGCCAGCCTCGAGTTCGCATCTTCCAGAGCCGCCTGTGCAGCGATTGACGCCCGCCGCGACTGATCGATGTCCCGCTCGGCGATCGCGCCGGCGGCGAGGAGCTTCTGGTTTCGGGCGAGGTCCTTCGCCGCGACATCCGCCGCATTGCGTGCGGAGATGAGACCGGCGCGCGCCGAGGTGTACGCGTCCTGGATTCCCGTCGCGTCTATCCGGGCCAGCACGGTGCCGGCGTTCACAGCCTGGCCCTGATCCGCGTAGGTCTGGAGAACGCTACCGGAGACCTGCGCGCGAAGCACGGCTGCACGCTCGGGCTCGAGCGTTCCGGAAATCGATGGCCCGGTCATGATGGATCCATTGGCGGCCACCGCGATGTTTTCCGGGCCTACGACCATCGTCTCCAATTTTGCCGTCTCCGCCGCAGACGCTTTGTCACCCTTGCTGCACGCATTGACAGCGACGAGGGCTGAAAGACCGAGCAGAACGGCCGCACTCTTTCTCGAGATACTGCGATCTATGTTCATCATTTGACTCTTCCGTGTCCTTACTGTGGTGGAATGCCGGTCGTTTGCTGCTGCGCCTGTCCCTGCTGCTGTGTTGTCTGGGTCTGCTGACTATTCTGCTGCGATTGCTGCTGTGCGCTAGCCTGGCTCTGCGCCTGGGCTTGAGTGGCGGGCGTCGTTTGGAGAGGGAGATCAGGTAGCAGTGCGAGCTTCACACGGGCAACCTGAAGATTCCTCGCCGCCAGAGCGCGGTTAGCTACCGCCTGCTCCAGCAGGATTCGCGCGTCGTTCAGCTCGAGCTGAGTCGAGATCCCTTCCTTGTAGCGAACTTCGGCGATCGAATAAGCCCGGCCCGCCTGTTCGGCGGTGCCGAGGCTCGCCTGCCACGCCGCCCGCGCCTGCAGGAGGTTGTTGATCGTCACGCGTGAGTCGAGCGCGGCGAATTCGCGGAGCTGGTCGTAGCGGGCCTGCGCGTCGCGCACGTTGGCTTCCGCCACCATTTGCTCGCCCTTGATGCGGCCTCCGGTGAAGAGCGGAAACTGCGACGCGAGTGCAATCGTCCAGTTAGTTCGGAAGTCTCCAGAACCAGGAAGGCCGGTCAACGGAAACGCGACCTTGCCATACTGCGACGTAAGCGCGAGCGTCGGGAAGCGCTGCGCTTTGGCGATCTTGAGCAGCCCACGCTGCGCATCGATCGCTTCAGCTGCCTGCCGTACCGTCGCCCTGTCCGCAGCCGTGGTGTCGCTGGTGATTCCAGCGGCGGCATCCAGCGCCGCACTCGTCGCTGCCGGATCGTCGACCACAGTCGTCAGCTGGATCGCGTTGTCGAGCGGAAGATTCAGCAGCTGCTTCAACCTGAGATAGGCGACTTCACGATCACTCTGCCGTTGAATCACGATCGGACGCTGGTTTGCGCTCGATACCTGGGCGCGCAGCAGCTCGAACTCCGACACGTTTCCAACCGTGCGGGCGAGCTGGGTCTGCCTGAGCACCTTTTCAGTCTGCACAGCCGATGATTCCGCGAGCGCGACCAGCCGGTCGGCGAGAGCGGCGTCGAAGTACGCCTGCGTAACGTCAAGCCGAATCTGGGCGCGCTGCGCGGCCAGCTCGATCTCGGCTGAGCGACGGCCCGAATTCGCCACAGCGTTCTGCGCCGAGATCCGTCCGCCGGCGAACAGGTTCTGCGAGAGTGAGAGCCCTGCGTTGTACTGGTTCTTCGCACCAAAGCCGAGGTTGCCGAAGGATGAGAACGGATTCTGCCCGAGTGCGCAGCGCGATGCGTCCTCGAGTCCGGCGAGTCGGTCGGCTGTCGTGGCGGTCGCATCGCGGAGGTATTGGTCGCAGGGCGTTGGCAGTGGCGCAGCCTTGGTTGTATCAACCGCTGGTTGGCTTCCTCCGACGTTGAACTGCGACGCTAGCGTGCGCGTGTAGCTGGCCGAACCGTTGAGCTGTGGCAGCCGCTGGCTGCGCGCCTGATACTGCTGTCCCTGAGCGCGCTGGACTCCCGCGCGAGCGATGCGAATCGCTTCACTCTGCGCCTCGGCGGTCCGAACGGCTTCATCGAGCGAGATTGCACGGGACTGCAAAACCGGTTGCGCTGCTGGTGCGACCTGCGCTCGGGCCACCGGCGCGATCAGAATTGCGGCGGCGAAGACCGTTCCTATAGTTCTGGCCGCTCTGCGGCCACGATTTTGATTCTTTCTTGAAGACACTTTTCAGGCTGAAAGTTGTTTCGTTCGCTTGGTCTGCTTATTCGTCGTTCGGCGGGACCCGATTTCGACACCCAGGGCGCGAAGAAGGAGAACCGTATACATATGCGCCGCCTTTCCCTCGGGTTGCGGGTACACCTCGGGCATTATGTCGCGTCCCATCGCGTCGGCGAAGATCGCTCCCATGAGCATTGCCGCCGCGGTTTTGGGGTCGAACTTTTCCGACGTCCGGCCCTGCCGCCTGAGGGCGACGAGGTATTGGCATAATTCGTTCGACGCCTGTGTCGGGACGCAGCTGGCGCATTCGCGCATTTCGGGTCGCTCTTCGATCTCACCCATCGTCTTACGGATGATCGAGCTCCGAAGTCTCAAATGCTGGATGAACGCCTCACTCCAGTCTGTCAGCTCGCGCTCCGGGTCGGACGGGATCTCCGGGAGTCCCGCCAGGCCAGCCGACTCCGTCATGTGCTTCATGGCTTCGCGGAGCAGCGCTTCCTTCGACCCGAACTGACGGAAGATCGTGATCTCGTTGACGCCCGCCGCGTCGGCGATTCGCCGAGTGGTTGAGCCGCGGAAACCGTGCTGCGCGAAGACTTCGGCGGCAGCGGCAAGAATTTCATCTCTGCGATTCATGGAGCGGATATTAATGACTGGCCGCGCCCGAATGCAAGTAGTCACTTACTTACACAGTAGTTTCCCCGAGCTTATGCCCCCAGCGACTAGCACTTCGAAACAGCTTGGCGGGGCTGGTCCAAGGGCTTGGGCTACAACAAGTTAGGCAGAGCCCAGCACGAACTGATTTCCATCGGAGTCGGCGAAAATGGCGGAGGTGCCCCAGTCCGCCTCCTTGGGCTCCTGAACGAAGCGAACGCCTCGGGACGCAAGCTCCTTGCAAGTCGCTTTGACGTCGTCGGCAACGAAGGAAATGCCGGTAAAGGTGCCGATGCGGCTCTCCTGTCCCGCAGGTGTGAAGAGCACGATCCCGGTGCCTGAGCGTCCGATCCCGAGCTCTATCCACCGTTGCTCATCGTTGAACGGCTGGTCGGTTATGACTCGAAACCCGAGCTTGGTCGTATAGAATTCGAGAGCCTTTTGCTGATCCCCGACCGGAACCCCCACGAATTTCATGGCCTTGATCATCTGATTCCTCCGAGACTTGTTGGTGATGCGCGTCAAGCGCCCCTTCAATTCTCGCGAGCCAATGTTGCGGCGCAAGGCGTGATGGGGCTACTATGGCGTTCAATGCCATAGCCCTCAGAATTCTATGAGCACCGTTGACGTCGATGCTTATGTGCTGGACACTCTGTTGCCCGATCTCGTCGGCCACGACCGCCAGCCTTCGGCGTTCCTGGTTTATCTATTTCTTTGGCGGAGCTCGCACGGGTCCGGGCGAACGAAAACCCAGGTGAGCCTGCTTGATATCGCTACCGGAACGGGCCTGTCGAAACGCGCAGTGCAGGAAGCCATTCGGCGCCTGGCGAAACGCCGGCTCGTTTCGATCCAGCGGGAGAGCATCACCGCGATTCCTGTATATACCGTTCGCCGCCCATGGGTGAGATAGCGCCTCTCGAGCTGGAAAAGGCCTTCGATGCGGCTCTGGCGCAGGTCGAGCGCTTGCTTGCCAACGGCATGCAGACTGGGGAAGGTGCGTCTGCACGTCCCCAGCTCGAGAAGCTGGAGAAGGAGCTGAGGCGTGAGTGCGCAAACGCACTCGAACGGGGAACGGTCGATCGCGAGTGGCTCCAGAAAACCGTCCGCTGGGTCGTCGAATGGGTTCCGGATAACGAGCTCACACTGGTCGCCGGCCTGGGACGTATCGTGCGAGCCGGGCCGCCCGCCCTTTCTTAGTTATAACGTCTTCAGAAACCGGAACCCACACTGAGTAGACGGCTCGATTCAGCGCGACTGACGTCTCGCTGAAGACCAGTGTATCGCCCGGATCTGCCAACCTTTCCGAGTCCGGCCTAGTAGTATCAGCTCTGCACCTGCACTGTTGATGTCGCGGCCCTCGAAACTGCCGG
>JALYKM010000279.1 GCA_030774785.1 Gemmatimonadota bacterium | reverse complement strand
TCGGCAGCTTTCTCGTCTACGCAACGTGGGCAGCACTTCAGAACAAGCACTACGCCTACGGCAACTACCTCTCGCCGTTCTACTCGCCTCTGCTGTTTTCGGATTCTCCGCACGCCTGGATTCACGGCGCGCGTCCGTCGTGGCTTCCGGCTTTCCTTCCGTTCTCACCCGCTCTGTTGATCCTTCCGTTTCCCGCGGGATTCCGCCTCACGTGCTACTACTATAGGGGGGCGTACTACAAGAGCTTCTGGGCAGATCCTCCCAACTGCGCTGTCGGCGAGCCGCGAAAGAGTTATCGCGGAGAAAGATTTTTTCCGCTGGTCATCCAGAACATCCACCGCTACTTCCTCTACGCGGCGCTGGCTTTTCTCGTCATCCTGGCCAGCGATGCATACAAGGCGATGTGGTTCTTCGATCGCTCGACCGGCCGCCAGAACTTCGGTATCGGACTCGGTACCATCATTCTGATCATCAACGTGATTCTGCTCGGCGGGTACACGCTCGGATGCCATTCGCTCCGGCATCTGGTGGGCGGATATCTCGACCAGCTCTCCCGCGCGCCGGTGCGGAAAAAAACTTACGACTGCGTCAGCTGTCTCAATCGCGGACACATGCGGTGGGCGTGGCTCAGCCTGTTCTGGGTAGCCTTCTCGGATGTCTTCATCAGGCTCTGCGCGATGGGCATCTGGCGCGACGTGAGGCTGTTCTAGGTGGCGGAATACCAGAGGCACGAGCACGACGTGCTCGTGATCGGCGCCGGAGGCGCCGGGCTGCGTGCGGCGATCGAATCTGCGCACGGCGGTGCGTCGGTCGGCCTGATCTGCAAGTCGCTGCTCGGCAAGGCGCACACGGTGATGGCTGAGGGCGGTGTTGCTGCGGCGCTAGCAAACGTCGATGATCGCGACAACTGGCGAGTTCACTTCGCGGACACGATGCGCGGCGGCCAGTATCTCAACAACTGGCGCATGGCGGAGCTGCACGCGAAAGAGGCCCCCGATCGGGTGCGCGAGCTCGAGGCGTGGGGCACCGTCTTCGACCGTACCCCCGACGGCCGCATCCTCCAGCGCAATTTCGGCGGACACAAATATCCGCGTCTTGCCCACGTGGGAGATCGAACCGGGCTCGAGATGATTCGCACGCTGCAGGATCACGCGGTCTACCAGCCGATCGACGTGCACATGGAGTGCACGATCGTCTCGCTCCTCAAGGACGGCAATCGCATCTCCGGCGCGCTCGGCTATGATCGGGAGCGCGGGCGGTTCAAGCTGTTCGCGGCGAAAGCGGTAGTTCTCGCGACCGGTGGAATCGGCAGGGCGTTCAGCGTCACCAGCAACAGCTGGGAGTACACGGGCGACGGACATGCGCTCGCGTACAATGCGGGTGCGACGCTGCAGGACATGGAGTTTGTGCAGTTCCATCCGACCGGGATGGTGTGGCCACCGAGCGTGAGAGGAATTCTCGTCACCGAAGGGGTGCGTGGCGAAGGTGGCATACTCGTGAATCGCGAGGGTCGTCGTTTCATGTTCGACGACATCCCCGAGAACTACCGCAATCAGACCGCGGACAACGAAGAAGAGGGCTGGCGCTACACGCAGGGTGACAAGAATGCGCGGCGGCCACCCGAGCTGCTGACACGCGACCACGTAGCGAGAGCGATCATTCGCGAGGTTCGCGAGGGACGGGGAAGTCCGCACGGCGGCGTTTACCTCGACATTTCCTGGATCAAGACGAAGCTCTCCAACGCCGAGGAGCACATCAAGAAAAAGCTCCCCAGCATGTACCACCAGTTCAAGCAGCTGGCCGACATCGACATCACGAAGGAGCCGATGGAAGTTGGTCCCACGACGCACTATGTGATGGGTGGTGTGCGAGTCGATGGCGACACGCAAATGTCCAGTGTGCCGGGATTGTTCGCCGCCGGCGAAGTCGGCGCGGGACTGCACGGCGCCAACAGGCTGGGTGGAAACTCGCTCTCCGACCTGCTGGTGTTCGGAATGCGGGCCGGGAAGTACGCCGCGGAATTCGCGGCGAGGCAGTCGTCAGCAAGGATCGATACCCAACAGGCGGATGACATAGTCCGCGCCGCGCTCGAGCCCTTCAACAGGCAGGGTGGAGGGGAAGGGCCGTACCAGGTGGAGCACGATCTGCAGACGATGATGCAGGAGCTCGTCGGAATCGTGAGGCGCGAGGAAGAGCTCCGGCGCGCACTTGAGGCCCTCAAGACCCTCCGGGAGAGGGCGCGCAAGGTCTCCGTGACGGGCAACCGCGAGTACAATCCCGGGTGGCACACGGCGCTCGATCTCCAGAACCTGATCACGGTCTCCGAGATCGTTGCCCGCACTGCCCTCGAAAGAAAGGAGAGTCGAGGCGGACACTTTCGCGACGACTTTCCTGACAAGGATCCGACTTATGGGAAATTCAACATCGTCATTCACCGGGGTCCTGCCGGCGAGATGCAGGTAACGCGCGAGCCCCTGCCCGAGGTGCGCGAGGATCTGATGCGGATCATCGAGGAGAACAAGTAATGGCGGCGACTGAGACGTTCGCACGCAACATCGTCGAGAGCGGCCAGCGCGCCGCGGCGAGGAGCGACACGAGCGCCGGCACCGAAACGCGGCGCGCGACGTTCAGAATCTGGCGAGGCGCGGGCGTCGGCGGGCAGCTTCAGGACTACGCGACCAGTGTCTCCGAAGGAATGGTCGTTCTCGACGCTATCCACCAGATCCAGGCCGAGAGCGCCGGCGACCTGGCGGTGCGCTGGAATTGCAAGGCCGGGAAGTGTGGGTCGTGCTCGGCGGAGATCAACGGAATTCCACGCCTCATGTGCATGACTCGCCTGAGCGAGCTCGATCTGGCGGAGCCGGTCACCGTCGAGCCAATGAGGGCGTTTCCACTCGTGAAAGATCTGGTGACGGACGTGTCGTCGAATTTCCGCGCCAAGAAACGGATCAGGAAATTCACTCCGAGGGCACCGGACGCGCCCGACGGAACCTGGCGCATGGGGCAGGCCGATGCCGACCGCGTTCAGGAGTTCAGGAAGTGCATCGAGTGCTTTCTATGCCAGGACGTCTGCCACGTTCTCCGCGATCATCAGCTGCACGAGCAGTTCGTCGGGCCACGGCTTCTCGTCCACGTCGCGCAGCTCGAGATGCATCCGCTGGACATTCTCGATCGGACCACGGAGCTCAAGGAGAGTCACGGCATCGGTTACTGCAACATCACCAAGTGCTGCACCAAGGTCTGTCCTGAGAACATCACGATCACCGACAACGCGATCATTCCGCTCAAGGAGCGCGTCGTCGACCGGCACTACGATCCGCTGGCGAAACTGGTACGGCTCATCCGGGGTAAGAAGGAAAGCAGTAAGTAACGGGTAACGGGCAGCGGGAAACGGGAAGCGGGTACCGGGTAACGGACGGCAGAACGGTAGGAAAAGGAGTAGCGCGGTGAATGAGCATTTCAAGCTGAAGCCGATTTCGCGGGAAGCGATTCCTCGCGCCATCCAGAAGGCTGAGAGGTATCGCCTGATGAATCAATCGTGGGCGGCGGAGAGCATTTGCCGCGACATTCTGGACATCGAGCCCGCGAACCAGCAAGTGGTGGTGATGTTCGTGCTGGCCCTGACCGACCAGCTCGCCGCCGATCATGGTTACATCATGAAGGCGGTGCACGAAACGCTTCCGCGGATCACCGATCCATACCAGCGAGCCTACTATACGGGCATTGCGTCGGAGCGGAGTGGACAAGCGCTTCTGCACCGGGGGGGAATGGGCAGCGGAGCGATGGCGTATGACGCACTTCGCGACGCAATGACGTGGTACGAGCGAGCGGAGGCAATCCGCCCCGCGGGAAACGACGATGCGATTCTCAGATGGAACACCTGCGCGCGGCTGATCAGCGGGAACAGCCAGCTCGGACCGCCAACAGAAACCGCCTACGAGCCAGCGCTGGAAGATTGATGCGATTCATCAGAACGGTTGGGATCATGGCGGCGCTGGCCGTGTTGACCTTCGCTGCGCCGCTCACTGCACAGCAGAAGACCACTCAGCCACCATTGCCGCCCGCCAGGACTGGGAAAGCCGAGATCGTCGGTATTGTCGTCGACAGCCTGAATGGCCGGTATCTGTCCGGCGCCGACGTCGTCATCGAAGGCGCGAAGGTCTCCCTCGTCACCGATTCCCTCGGGAAATTCAGGATCGATACTCTCCCGCCCGGCACCTATCGAGTCGGGGTCTTCCATCCTCTCCTGGACACGCTCGGCATCACGCTGGCGACGCAGCCATTCCACGTCGGACCCGACAGCTCGAGCGCAGTATTCCTCGCGGTGCCATCCGCGGCCACGATAATTCGGCGGGCGTGTCCCGCAAGACCGCGCGCGCAGGGAACTTCCGCCGTGATAGGGCACGTGAACGATCCCGAAACGCTCCAACCCGTTGCAGGAGCAGAGGTCTCGCTCGCCTGGTCCCAGCTGGAAGCGTCGAAAGAGACGGGCGTTCGCCGTACACCGAGGTTGCTGCGCGACAGCACCGACGCATCCGGAGCGTTCCGGATTTGCGGACTTCCGAATTCCATGCAGGGAACGCTGCAGGCACGACGCGGTGGCTCAGTCACTGCGGAAGTCCCGGTCGCAACCGGAGATGGCGAGACCGAGCTGTTCGCGCGCAATCTCCTTCTTTCGCCGGCCGATTCCGGGACGAAAGTTGGCAATGCAACGGTATCCGGGCGCGTGCTACTCGAAGGCAGCGCCACAAATGCTGGAAGTCGCGTCGAAGTGGTCGGAACTGATGTGGTGGCTCTCACCAACGAGAAGGGGGAGTTCACGCTTCGGAATCTGCCTTCCGGAAGCCACATTCTGCTGGCGCGTCATCTCGGATTCGGCGCCGAGACGGTGCCGGTGGACCTTTCCTCGCGTGAGCCCAAGCGGGTCACGATCAAGTTGCCCAAGTTCGTAGCGATCATCGACCCGGTCGTCGTCACCGCACGCCGCGCTGCCAGCCTCGACAAAGTCGGCTTCACTCAACGGAAGAAATCGGGCGCCGGATATTACCTCGATCCCGACCAGATTCAGCGAATGCGTCCCAACTTTCTCACCGACATCCTGCGAACGGTGCCTGGGTTGCGCATTAGCTATACTCCGCAGGGCGAGGTCATTTCGAGCTCACGCGGCGGGAGTCTCACCAATGCCGGCTGCGTCCAATACTACGTCGACGACATGCCCTGGCAATCGGCGGAGCCGGGCGACATCAACAACTTCGTGAACGGCAGCGAGGTCGTCGGCGTCGAGGTCTATCAGGGGCCCAACACTCCCGCGCAGTATTCGCGCGCAATGCAGAACTGCACGACGATCGTTCTCTGGACGAAGTTCCGAATTCGGGACCGATAAGCACGAGCAAACTACTCACACGCCGGAGCCCAAGATGATTTTTCCGCGCAGGTCTCTCCTAATCAACGCCGCACTCCTCGTCGCGGTCTGCGGTGCATGCTCTTCAACGCAGCTGAGGCGCAACTCGGTCGCGCAGGCGATCGCGGTCATTTACGACGTCAACGGTGCCCCCATCGGGACCGCTCAGCTGTGGCAGGAGTCGAATGGGCTCGTGAACGTCGAGATCGCCACCCTCGCCCTGCCACCGGGAACGCACGGAATTCATTTCCACGAGGTGGGCAAATGCGAAGGCGGGTCCACTGCCTTCTCCACTGCGGGTGCGCACTACAATCCACTCGGAAAGGAGCACGGATTGGAGAATCCGAAGGGTCCGCATGCCGGTGATGCGCCGAACATCGTCACGCCAGCCAACGGCATCGGAAAAGTCGCCTTCAGCACCGGTCGCGTGCTGCTGACACCGGGAGCGATGTCGCTCTTTGACGCCGATGGAAGCGCGATCGTCATACACGCAAATCCTGACGACCAGCTTTCGCAACCGTCCGGCAACAGCGGAGCGCGCATTGCGTGCGGAGTGGTGCGCGCCGTCCCGTAATACGGGGTAACTTCTCTTGACACACGCGCCGATCCGCCGCACGTTCCACGCATGACGGGTCGGCCTGGTCGCAAAAGTGCCCAAAAAGGCGGGGCCAAGCGGAGCGACGGGCGTGTCGCGCGCAACGCGAGAAGCAACGCTCACATCAATCTTGCCAAGGCGCTGGGGTCGGTCTTCGCGGCTGGTGTCTACACCAAGGAGGATCTGCAGGCCGCCGTGTGCACCTACGTCTCGGAAATGAAAGACGGCGGAGAGACGGGAGAAGGGGTGGTTCGCGCGGCGCAGGGATTGGTGAAAGAAGTCGGCTCGCGCTTTCCATCGTCGCAGCGGACCCAGGTCGTGCTCGCCGACATGGTCACATGGTGTCTCGCGGAGTACTATCGCGAGAGCGCGTGAGTGCGGGGCCGCCCCCGTTTCTGCTCGTAAAGCGCTGTATCGGCTTGCGCCAGGAGATCGGCCAGCATCGTTCCCTCGGCCTTTGATCTCGTAGCTCCCACACTGAGAGACAGCGGATATCCGCGCTCGGTTTCGCGGTTGTGCGTCTCGACCCGCGCCTGGATCCGCTCGCAGATGATCTCCGAGGGCTGGTCGGAGTCGATGCTCATGAGAGCAACGAATTCGTCGCCGCCGAGTCGCGCGACGATGTCGGCCTCGCGGCAGCTGTCGTGCAGCACCCGGGCGGTATCGATGAGAGCACGATCGCCGGAGAGGTGTCCCCAGGTATCATTGATGTGCTTGAGATGATCGACGTCTATGAAGATCATCAACACGTCGCGCTGCATGCGCGTCGCCACCTTGAGCGCCTGCTCCGAAAGTGTGATGAACGCGCGGCGGTTGGGGAGTCCGGTAAGCTCGTCAACCAGCAGAAGTGCACGGAGCTCCTCCTCCGCTCGTTTCCTGGCGGAGATGTCGTGGTACATCGCGTAGACCCTGGCCGGCTCTTCGCCGACGCGGAACGGTGTGGCCGAGACCGACACCCAGAACATGTGTCCGTCCTTGTGACGGCGTAGCGATTCGCCGCTCGCGTTTTCCCCGGCGGCCACTCTGGCGGTGAGCTTCTCGCCCTGATCCACAAGCTCGTTAGGCACGATGAGATCGTCGATGTTCTTGCCGACTGCCTCTCCGTCCGTGTAGCCGAACAAACTCGTGAACTGGCGGTTGATACGGATGATGTGATCGTGCTCGTCGAGCAGCGCGATTGCTTCGGGCGCGTTCTCGAACAGGGCGGCGAAATAGATATTCCGCGTCTGGAGAGCGTCGTAAAGCGTCTTGCGGTCGGTGATGTCGATTGCAATGCCGACGGTACCCGAGATGTGTCCATCAGCTGAGCGCAGCGGCTCGACGCGAGTCTCGAACGATCGTCCGCGCCATTCGACTTCGTAGCGAACGAGCTCGCCCTGGAGTGCCCGCAAGTGGGCGGCGAGCGGTGTGAATCCCGGATCGCGGGTCTTCAGCACTTCGTAGAGAGTCATGCCCACCTGCTCGTTGGCGCTCGTGCCGATAAGATGGAGACCAGCCCCCTGAGAGAAGGTGATGTTGAGCCGGGCGTCCGTCGACCACAGGTTGACCGGCACCGATTCGAGCATGAAGCTGAGGCGCTTTTCTGTGTCCGACCCGTTTTGCCGGTTCTCGGCGAGATTCTCTGGCGGTTGCGACCTCGAGCCCCTGAGCAAGCGCCTCAGGAGGTTGCCGAGTGGCTTGAACGGGCGGGTCACTGCGGAAGGAGAGATCAAGTTACCTGTCATTGTCTCAC
>JALYKM010000278.1 GCA_030774785.1 Gemmatimonadota bacterium | reverse complement strand
CCGATTTCGAGCGAATGGAGCCCTTTTAATCGAGAACGGCCTCCTGGTGATAAGAAATCGACATCCCAGTGGTATGAAATCGACATCCAGGCCTACATGGTCTGGTTAGAGAAGAAATGGAACGGCGAGCGTTATCACCTTCCCGGGCCGAGATTTCATGAGAAGTTCTTTGAGACCGCTCGCTACTCTCGGGTTCGTCGAGTGCTCGACTATCAACCGGAACCGGATTATGCCGACTTGGCGCGGGCTGTCACGGAGCAGCGGGATCACCCGCTTGCCGACGAATTCTGCCGATACCTGACGAGGAGGCTCATTATGCCCTACGAGCGGTCGACAAATATGAAGGCTCAGAGTTCGTGCGAAAGCGGGCTTACGTAACTCTGCGCGATGGGAAACGTCGCTCCGCCTGGGCCTACGTGCTTCGCAAGCCGCCTCCACGGTCTGCACGGGCAGTCGATTCCGGTACGTATGCGCGCAAGCGTGGTGCTGCCTGACCGACTGCCCGTGAAATCATAGCGAGTCTGAAACTTTGATCGTGGGTCGTCATAGGGAGGAAGCGCTGCGGTAACAGCTCCAGCAAAGTGGCCGATTAGCGGAGTACTTGCGGTCGCGAGGAAGGCAAATGCGCGCGCTACTAGTAGCTGCGGGATGCACCTCGCGTTTAGTATTCAATACCTCTCATCCAGATCCCAGCCATGACCCAAACCACGGCCACTCCGGCATCCTCGGCCACCCTTGCCGACCCGGTGACTCTTCTCTTTGCTGACCTCGAAGGCGAGCTGAAAACGACCCGACGCGCGCTCGAGCGCGTTCCAAACGGTAAGGATGACTGGCGTCCACACCAGAAGTCGAAATCACTCGACGAGCTCGCCACCCACATCGCTCAGCTGCCGGGCTTGGGAATAATTATCCTGACCCGGGACACATACGAGGGTGGAAGCGCGCCACCCCAGCCCAAGCCTGCCGATAGCGCCGCGCGGCTAAAGATCTTCGACGAGGTAGCCGGGGAATTCCAGCGACTTGTCAACGAGCTGACCTGGGATCACGCGATGGCGCCCTGGACGTTGACCTTCAAGGGTCAGCCTGTTGTCAACGGCCCGCGCGCGCAGATCGTGCGCAGCGTGCTTGTCACCCATCTCGCCCACCATCGCGCGCAGCTCGGAGTCTACCTTCGTCTGCTCGACATTCCGGTGCCGAGCACTTACGGACCTTCGGCGGACGAGGGTCCGGCTCCGAGGTAGTGCACGCCTGGTCCAAACGTTATTGCCGCGCTCCGGTGCCTTTCTCCAAATCGGGGTTATGAACTTCTCCGCCGCCAGCGCGGATGATCGCGATCTTTCCGTCCGACTCGAGAATGGCCCACGCTACATCTTCGATTCTTTCGATCCCTGCCTTGTGCATGGCCGAGAAAATCTCAGCCGGAGCAATTCGTTCGCGGCCAAGATTGGTGGGCAGGAGCTCGCCTTGCCTGACCAGCACGGTCGGCTTGGATGCCATGAAATGTCGGAACCCGGCAAATCGGAAGCTCGCAATCGAGGTCAATAGCACCAGCGAGAAGAGAGTCGTGGCTGCCACGATCGAGTTCGTCATGGAATAGTCCTGTCGTGTCAGCGCGCGCGAAAAGAATTGTGGAATCAGAAGCAGCATTACGAACTCGAACGGAGCCATTTGTGATAGCTCGCGCTTGCCCAGTGTTCGGAGGCATGCCCAGATAAAGATGTAGACGAAGACAACCCGGAGAACCGTTTCCACTTTTCCTCCCTCTCGCCGCTCGGATACTGCTCAGGGAAAAACGAGCGTCCTCAGATGGACTATCACAGTGTCTGTTCCGTGTCGCGCCACGATTGTACCGCGGTGATTCCCATAGACCTGACCCCAGAGCTCGACCGAGACCAATCGCGACTCTGACGGTTTGACATTCACGAGATCGACGGTATAGGCGCTTTTCGGAGCGGGGTCGAACCTGACGCTCGAGAATTGCGAGATGTAGGCGGTATCGAAAGCAACCGCGACCGTGTCCGCTACCACTGGAGAGAGATTCCGAACCGTTACGTGCAGGGATTGCACCTGTCGATAGCGGAACCTGCTCGGATAGGACACCGTCATGTCCAGCGATGCGCTTGTTGCACGCGCGTGATCCTGGCTCTCACCGAAGACACCAAACAGAGCGAGGATCGGGACAGCGAGCAGGATCGGCAACCCTATGCGCTGCTTCCACGACAGCTCGAGCCTTGGCTCGATCGAAGGCGCGCGCGGTGGCGAAGGGTCGGGCATGTGCGTACCGCGGCTATTTTCTGCTCGAACCGAGCGATATAGAGGCGACGCCGAGTCCGATCCCGGCCATCCAGCCTCCGACGACATCGTCGATCCAGTGCTCGTCGAGATAAAGCCGTGACCAGCCGACGGAGATCGAGAGCGCGGCGACCGCGGTCCATAGCAGCTTGCGCTCTCGGGGCGAGAGCTGGTCCGCGATCTCTCCGGCGCTCGCGATTGCGATTGCGGTGGCGGCCGTCACGTGCCCGCTCGGGTAACCGTAGCGATTCCGACCGTGGTGAGGGCTGGCTTTGGGCGGTCGTCGCTGGTGCACGAACAGCCGCATCGCATTGTCGACCGCAAGCGCCCCGAGCGACGCTGCTCCAGGCCCGAGGCCGCTGCTGCGCTCCTTACGCCTGATCAGAAAGACCAGCGCCGCCGCGGCGAATGGGTGGGTGTGTGGCCCAACGAGATAGCTGATGCCCTTGGCGACGGATCGAAGGGGTGCTGAGCGTCGCGGATGAATCCGGCGGCGTACTGCCCGATTGATACGCGTTGTGGAATCGCGCTTTACCGCGACGCCAAGTCCGCCGGCAATAGCGCCGCCCGACAACGCAGTCACGGTGCGTGGCGAGATCATGCGTGAATGAAGAGCAAGGCATGTACCGGTGCCGAACGCCATCTTATCCGAGTTCACCGGAAGGCGGTCAAAATCAGGCGGGTTTGGGCATCAGCCCAAGCCGAGGGCTAACTTCAAACGCTATTCGGGGTCAGGGCATCTAATATCGATGGCCCAACCCATGACTCCGTCCCCCATGCAGAAACTCGTCTTGCTCGTCGCGATTCTGGCTCCAGCCGCGGTCATCGCGCAGAACCCGCCCCCACGAACCGACACCACCGGCCGCAGGGTTGCACGAGCGGTGCGCCGAACCGGCGAGATCCGTCTCGACGGCAAGCTCGACGAGCCCGATTGGCTCAAAGCTCCGCCCGTAACCGGTTTCACCCAGAGCTATCCTGCTCGCGGAGCGAGCGCCCCTGATCAAACGGAAGCGCGGGTGCTCTACGACGATGCCGCGCTGTACGTGGGAATCAGGATGTTCGATTCGCATCCGGACTCGATCGCCGCGCAGCTCGCCCGTCGCGATGCCACCGGTATTTACTCCGACTGGGTGCATCTCATCATCGATTCGTACCACGACCGGCGCACGGCCGCGCGGTTCACCGTAAATCCCCGCGGCGTCAAGAAGGACGTCTATACGTCCAACGATCTGAGCGAGGACCTGAACTGGGATGCGGTGTGGGATGTCGTCACGCGGATTGATTCAGCGGGCTGGGTGGCGGAGTACAGAATTCCGCTCTCGCAATTGCGGTTCGGCTCGTCGGGGGGGCCGAGGACGTGGGGATTCCAGGTGCAACGCGACATTGCGCGCCGGAATGAGCGCGATACGTGGTCGCCATGGAGTCCGCAGGACGGCGGGTTCGTTTCGCGGTTCGGCGATCTCGTTGGCCTCGTCGATCTTCATTCACCTTCCCGCGTCGAGCTGATGCCCTACGTCAGCACCAGAGTAACGCGCGCGCCCGGGGATCCAGCGAACCCATTCTTCCATGCCACCGAAACCAAGCCGTCGGTGGGTGCGGACATCCGTTACGGTCTGCCCGGCGGCCTCACGCTGACCGCCACCGTGAACCCCGATTTCGGTCAGGTCGAAGTCGATCCCTCCGTGGTCAATCTCTCGGCGTTCGAGACTTTCTTCCCCGAGAAGCGCCCGTTCTTCCTCGAGGGGTCCGACGTGTTCACCTTCGGACAGGTCTATCTCAACAACGATTACAGCTTTCAGCGCTACTTCTACTCGCGCCGCATTGGAAGACAGCCGCAGCGATTTCCGGGAGGACCGAACGTCCTGTTCGTGGATGTCCCCGACCAGACCCGGATCGCGGGCGCCGCGAAGGTCACGGGGAAGGCAGGACCATGGACGATAGGACTTCTCGACGCCCTGACCACGGAACAGCGCGCGGAGATTGCCACGACAACGGGCGAACGCGTCGAGACACCGGTCGAGCCTATGACCAATTATCTCGCTGGCCGCCTGAAACGGGATTTCCGAAAGGGCGCGACAGTGGTGGGCTCGATGCTCACTTCCACGGTTCGCGACTTGAGTGACACGGCGTTCACCGGCCTGCTCCGCTCGAGCGCCACCTTTGGCGGAGTTGATTTCGAGCACGACATGATGAACAAGAAGTACATCGTGAGCGGATTTCTCTCGGGAAGCCGCGTCGTTGGAGACCAGCGAGCGATCGCCGCGACGCAGCTCAATAGCTCACACTACTTTCAGCGGCCTGACTCCAGGCATCTCACCTTCGATCCGACGCGGAATTCGTTGGGCGGTCACATCGGTGAGATCGCTTTCGCGAAGACAGGATCCGTGTACGGCTCGCTCGCCTACAAGGAGGCGAGCCCCGGGCTCGAGCTGAACGACATGGGTTTTCAGGGCAGAGGCGATTTCCGCGCCTTCTCGACCGATCTCGCCTACCAGGATTTTAACGCGGGCAAGCGATTTCGCGATTTCGGGGCGTACGGGTACAGTAACCACACCTGGAACTTCGACGGCAACTCGATCTTCCAATATGTCGGCCTCGGGGCCTTTGGCGACTTCACCAACTTCTGGAGTATCGGCACCAACTTCGGCTTCAACCCCGCGTACCTGAGCGATCGCTTCACCCGGGGTGGACCGCTCGCGCGCACCCCTTCCGGCTGGAACGCGAGCATTTACGGAGGCTCGGACCAGAGAAAGTCGATCGCGTTGAACGCCGGCGCCGGCATTTCACGCGATGCATCGGGCGCGCGTTCGTGGTACGTCAACAACACCGCGACCCTCCGGCCATCCACTTCCACGAGAATCACGCTCGGCCCGACTCTCACCATCAACGACAATACCGGACAGTTCGTGCGCGGCGTGAGCGATGCTCTGGCGACGAGCACATATGGCCGGCGATACGTGTTCGCGGATCTGCATCAGACGACTCTCTCGATGGATACGCGTGTCGAGTGGACGTTCACGCCCGTGCTCACGCTCCAGGTGTATGCGCAGCCGTTCGTGTCGGCCGGTGATTACTCGGACTTCAAGGAGTTCGCGGCTCCCCGCACCTACGACTTCGATGTGTACGGCCGCGACAAGGGGACGATCAGTCAGGATCCCGCAACGCGGCTCTACACTGTGGATCCCGATGGGCCCGATCCCGCACCGGCGTTCACGTTTGGCGACCCCGACTTCAACGTCAGGAATCTCCGCGGCAACGCCGTGCTCCGGTGGGAATACCGGCCGGGCTCCGCGCTTTTCGTAGTCTGGCAACAGCAGCGGAGCGGCTTCGAGCCGATTGGAGACTTCAGCGCCGGCCGCGATATCGGCGCGATCTTCCGGACCGTTCCGACGAACGTGTTTCTGGTGAAAGCGACCTACTGGATAGGGAGGTAGTGAACTGCAACTGAAGACTACCTGCTGGGTGCTGTCAGCGGGCCAGCTTATGGCTGCGGGCTAATGTCCTAACGCAGCCAACGGGTAACGGGCACGGGCAGCGGACAACGGATGACGGGTTGCGAGTACCCACTTCCACAAAGCCAGCGGCCTACACTACATCGCCTGAAGCTTCGACACGGGGTGGATCTCCGCCCATCCGTTGTGCGAATCGATTACATAAGTGCCGGTTGCCCTGACGTGCGCGCCTACCGCGGCTATTGGTATGCGATTCGTGTATCCTGCGCACGCTGATTTCACTTTTTTCATCGTGGTGGGATTTGCACACACGATCTCGAGTACGATGTCCCCGCACTTTTTCTTTCGATTGCGCTTATTCACCAGGCTCTCCTGCCCGGGATCCAGCCTGAGCAGAAAATGTTGGTCGCCGTCAGCGTCAATAGAGGATTCCGTGATAATTCCGGTAACGGTCAGACAAGGCGCGAGCTGATTCAATCGCTTCGGGTTGTACACGTGGTTCCACAGCGAAGCATCGCAGCCAGAGGCGGCGTATTGCGATAAATCGCCTTTGGTTCCCTGTTTGACGCTCTGCGCGTTTGATTGCTCGGCCAGGCAGGCCCAAAGGGTGGAGAAAAGAATCACTGAGACGATGCGGATTGCGGGCGCCTTCTGTTGCATGGTACTCTCCGATGAAGCCAATCCTATATTACTGCTGCCAACCCCCTGAGGAAATCAAAAATGACTCAGGCTTAAGCCGGTGCTCACGCCGCGACTCCGGCCTCTGCGCCGGTGGCCATGCCTCCGGACCCGGCGGCCGCTGATTCCCCCTATGACACGTATCACAGGTCGCCACCGGCACACAACATCGGTGTGTTCCCCATGGTGGCGGATTTCTACACACTTTAGGTTAGGGGGCACCACAGCGTGCTCCAGGAGGAATCTCAATGAGCGCCAAGGTTGACACCCTGCCCGGTGTAAGTCGGGGCATCGAAGGACTTGACGTCGACGGCCTGAGGCAGGCGATTCAGGAGGAGTACGCGCTCGTCGCCGCGGAGCCGGAGCGAGACTTTCACTTTCATACGGGCCGGCGGCTTGCCGCGATCGTCGGTTATGACGAAGAGTGGCTCGACGGCGTGCCGGAAGCGACGATCGCTTCGTTTGCCGGAACAGGCAACCCGTTCAGTCTCGGCCGTTTGATGCCCGGCGAGCGCGTCGTCGACGTTGGCTGCGGTGCCGGCATCGACAGCATCATCGCCGCCAGGATGGTCGGCCCGATGGGAGACGTCATCGGCGTGGACATGACGCCGGCGATGGTCGCGAAAGCGCACGCGGGCGCGAAGGAAGCAGGTCTACCCAACGTAGAGTTTCGGCAGGGGCTCGCTGAATCACTCCCCATCGCCGACGGTTGGGCCGACGTCGTCATCTCGAACGGCGTTCTCAACCTCTTTCCCGACAAGCTCGCCGGACTTCAGGAAATGGCGCGTGTTCTCAAGCCGGAAGGTCGTCTCCAGATCGGCGACATCCTGGTCCAGAAAGCAGTACCGGAGAAGGGCAAGCAAGACATCAACCTCTGGAAGGGTTGAATCGCCGGCGCTCTGCTGGATGCAGAGCTC
>JALYKM010000277.1 GCA_030774785.1 Gemmatimonadota bacterium | reverse complement strand
CTCGCATGCGTTCTTCAGGCGAAATTGTCGCCTCAGCGCGGGATTCGATGTGCTGCTTGAGCGCCCCCCAATTGCTGAATCCGTATTCGCGGGCGAGGACGAGCTGCGCATCTGCGAGGGCGATCTTATGCTTGTCCGGCAGTACAGCGCGGACGCGGGCACGTGACTCCGCGTCGCCGGACTTGAATGCTTGAAGCAGCTCCTTTGCCTGCTTCTTCTGCTGGGCGAGATCCGCTCGGGACGGGAGCGAACGAGCGAACGGTGACGACATGGGACGCCTCCTTCGTTATGACCGGCGTCCGCGCATCGGCCCGAAGAGGGCGCAGCGAAACAAGCTACCAAAAAAGATGGGCGCAGCCCTTTCCGCGGACCGGAGGCGTCCTTTCCGCCGAAGCGAAAACTAATACGCCTCGGCGAAGCTGCAAAGCGAGACCGTACTTGCGCGATGCCTCGGCGGGGTTATCAGGGCGAGAGGGGCTGTTTGATTATGCGCGTGCTCGAATCTCGGCTGTCATTTATGGGGCAGCGAATCGGATAGGACCCACGTCGTGCCGACCCGGGTTAAGCATCCCGGTTTCTGGATATACGGGTCCGCAGGCGATGTGTGCGTGTTCTTCAGGAAGTCTATGGTGACTGAGTCCCGCCACACCGGGTCCGATGCTTCCCATGGCGATTCCTCGGTATCGAACGAGAACTCTTTCTCGGGTTTTCTCCCAACCATCCGCCAGACTTCAATCAGGCTCGCGTCATACCGCGCTTCGCCGGACATCGAGGTCAGGACGAATCGCTTCCCGTCTGGCGACGCGACCGGCTCGCCGAATACGAACGTCGAGTCTCCGGTCGAGTCGTCGACGACCCAATTCCCGCCGCTTCCTTCGTACGGGTATCGATGCACGACGTGGGAATGGATCGCTTTGAGATACCCTGCATACCGAGGCAAGGCGAACTTCAGCCCGGCTGTCGTGTCGTCCTGGTAGACGGCGGTTTTCCCGTGGAGTAGTTGAATCCGCAGCTCCGAGCCCTCGCGAGAAACTTTGCCTTCCGCGGTACGAAGAGCCACACGCTCAAGCGAGTCGATGCTAACCAATGGGAATGGGCCGAACGGCGAGGTGCTATCCGGAACAGACGTGGGAGTGACTGGTCTCGGGACCGGAACGCAAACGACGGGAGTGGAGGCGACGGGCGTCGAAGCGACGGGGACGGGCGCAGGCGGCGGGGCCGGCAGGGGAGGCCGTGAGCTCTCCGCGGTGCACCCGATCGATAAGAACAAAGCCGACATGATCGGCCCGAGCTTTACGTTGAGCACTTCCTAAGGACGACGGACGTCTCGATCTGTCTCGCAGGGATTGACCAGTAAGTCCGGAGCAGCTGGTCTTTGTCGCCGGTCGGGACGAGCGTCAGTGAATCTTGAACCTCTCGATGTAGATCACGAGGCCGAAAAGCGCCTGCACCGCGCCGATGATCAACAGCGTGATATCATGGCGGCCTTTCCAGAAGCGCCATCCGAGGCCCCCGATGATCGCGCCTGTCACGAGGAGAATCAGGAAGAATCCGAAGATGTGGTGCGTGTAAGCGACGGTCGTGCCGCCGATTGCTCGCGCTGCAAAAAAATGTCCGAGGAAGCCAGCGCCGAGGAGTATTACACCGAGTAGAATCCGGCTGCGATTACCGTTCATATGGTCAGATCGGTTGGCCGTAGGTGAGCCTGCGCCAGATCCACTCGACTGGGCCGAAGCGGTGGCGCGAGAGCCACCAGGCGCTGAGCGGGATCTGCAGCACTATGATAGCGGCGGCGATCGCCATCGCCGTCGAGGCGCCGACTCGCCACCACAGCGCAAACCCGAACCCGTACGAGAGCACGACACAGATGATCGAGTGCATCAGGTAATTCGTCAGCGCCATGCGGCCGACTGGCGCGAACACGGTGATAAAACGCCGGCCGTCCACGGCCAATAGTGCAACGGTGGCCGCGTACCCAAGCGCAAGCATCGGAATGCCGACGCCCTGCATCACCACACCGAGGAGCGCTCCGACTGAAGGCGGCAGGTAGGGCCAGTGTTCAAACGCCGACGCCGCGATGACGTTCGCCGGCAGGCCGACACCCCAGCCAAGCAGTCTCCACCGCACGAGAGTGGCGCGGTGGCCGGACGGCGACAACGCGAGGCCGGTGCGCACGGTCCAGAGTCCCAGCACGAACATGCCGAGCACTTTCGGGAACCGCACGCTGGCAAACAGATCGGCCCATCGACCGCCGAGAAAAACGAGGTTGCCAATGAAGGCATCCTTGAGGCCGCCCCTACCGATCGCTTCGAAGAATGGCAGGATGTTCGCGGGCACGCGTGAAGCGGGCGATGTTTGAGCCGCGCCAGATCCGACGAGTGTCCAGACTGCGAGCGCGACGACATAGAGCGCTGTCGGCACGGCGAGCAGGATCACGGCCCACCGCACAACCGCGCGATTGGATTTCCGCGCGAACCACGGCATCGTGAAACCGAGCAGCGCGTACAGCATCAGGATGTCGCCGGCCCAGATCAGGAAGGCGTGAATGGCGCCAATCGCCAGCAGGATGCGGAGACGCCGCTTGAATCGCGGCAGCGCGGCAGCGCCGCCGCGTGCGAGCTGCACGCCAAAGCCGATGCCGAACAGCAGTGAGAATGTCGAGTAGAATTTGCCGTCGACAAAGACGTGCTCGAGAAATTCCGCAACGTGGTCGGCCGCCGCGGTCGGTAGGGCGGCGGCGCGATCGGGCGGCATAAAGGACAGGCCGAAGAAGGCCAGCACGTTCGCGAAGAGAATGCCGGCGACCGCTACGCCGCGAAGGACATCCAGAGCCTGAATGCGCTCGCGCACTGGCAACGGCGAGGCGTCAGCAGCGCTGAGGCTCGATGTCACGTACTCGCTTCGAAGTTCGATGGGGCCTCCGGCATCGAGCACCGTCGAGTCGTTCAACTCCGGGTGCTCTTGCGCCATTTACGGTCTCCTCGGCGATTGAGTTTCAGGCACTGAGGGGAGCCGCCTACCGTGATTGGGGCTATTCGACGTCCGCGCTCCGCGAAAAGCGCCGTAGAATTGTCCCGGCCACGAGAGCACCGAGAAACGCCGGAACACCGGTGATGGCCGGCAAGAGAACAATTGCCAGGAGCCACGTGGGCCGAATCGCCGATGCGGTCGATAGCGAATGAATCATCCCGGCGACTGCGAGAGCGAGTGCCCCGATCGCGACTCCCACGGCTACGTGCAACGCAGTTGAGCGAGGTGGGTTACGCAGTCTGTAGTGCTCGTACCAGATATGGGCCGCGTACGCGCCGCCGCTGATTATCCACGCGGCCAGTCGCCATACACGAACGTGGGTGGTGGGCAGAGCGAACACTCTGCCGATGATGAGGTAGACGACGCCGAGAAGAAGCGCCGCGCGAACCCATTCACGACGTGATGCGTCCATCGTGCGCGTCCTAACCCGCCAGGACGAGCGCCGCGAGTTTTGCGAGTGACATTCGCCAGCCCATCCACGTCGCGACTGCGCGCTCATCGAGAAGCGCGCGATAAACGATCGCGCGGGGCGCGTTCACGTGGCGACTGATGCGGGTCGAGCTCACGAGGGAACCTTACTCTCAATCGGTACATCATTGCAATATTTCCGACGATGCGAACCCTCATCACCGCGCTTCCCTTCGCGCTCGCCAGCGCTCAAACGCCGGTCGCGTCGCTATGTGCTGGTCCTTCTCGTCCGCTCGCGCCCAGCCGCGATCTCTACTGCATCGAGCTGATTGCGGCGCCGCGGATCGTCGGAGCGTCGGGGCGCGTCGAGCTCCTCATGCGCCCGGGACCCTTCACCGTCGACGTCACCGCTTCCGGCGTATTACGCTTCTCACCCGTAATCACCCTCGAAGGACTTCCAGCTCCAGCGTCGCTCGGCCCGTATTCCACTTACGTCGCGTGGATCGCGACACCGGTCATGGATCCGGTGCGCCGGTTAGGGGAGGTTAGGAACGGCCGCGCACAGCTCCCCGCGATCGCGCTCGACAAATTCATCATCCTCGTCACCGCTGAGCCCTCGGCGACCGTGACATCACCGACCGGCCGATTCGTGCTGCGCGGCGCGTCTCCCAGCACGCGGCTGCAGCCGGCGGACCTGATGCAGTTCACGATCGGCGCGACTCACGAGCCCCCCTCCGAGTCGAAGGCTAGGCAACACTCGCACGTGTCTCCCAACGCGCGGGGCGATTCGGCCCGCTGGACGACGGTCCCCATGCCGCCGAATCTCCCGATGCTCCCCGCGGAGATGACGCTCCGCCCGAAAGTCGCGCCATATC
>JALYKM010000276.1 GCA_030774785.1 Gemmatimonadota bacterium | reverse complement strand
TTCCGCCTGAGACGATACGGCGACGCAGCCACGCAGTTCGCGAAAGTACGAACCCCGCCCAGACTCGTCGCAGCAGCGCAGTACCAGCGGGCGAGAGCGCAGATCGCTCTCGGTAACAGGGAGGCTGGCCGATCCACGCTGCGCGCAATCACAACCGCGTATGCAAAGGACACGAGCGCAGCGTCGGCGCTCCTCCTTCTCGCTGACCTCGCCACTGACGACAACCGCGACCAGGCCGCCCGCCAGACTCTCATGGGGCTGCTCAAGCGCTTTCCAGCCGGCCGACACGCCACCAACGCTCGCTTTCGCGCGGGCATGATCTCCTACATACAGGGCGACTGGAAAGCGGCGGCCGCGGAGCTCGACTCGCTCGTGGCGCGCGACTCGAACAGCACTGAAGCGCTGGCTGCCGCCTATTGGGCTGGACGCTCTTACGCGTTACTCGGCGACAAGACGCGCAGCAACGCGAGATGGCGCTCGATAATCGTCAAAGAGCCACTCAGTTATTACGCGGTAATGGCGGCCAAGCGCCTGGACACGACACTTGTTGCGTCGGACCGCTCACCATCGAATTACGGCAGAGTTCCGGCGATCGACACCGCAATGAACCGCATCGTGGCGCTCAAGGATGTCGGAATGGATGTAGAGGCTGGATTTGAGAATGACAGGCTGTTCCGCGATGCTCTGGCGAACCCAACGCGCATGGTGGCAACGGCGCACGCCCTCGCGGGGAGCGATCAGGCCTCCCGCTCCATCGCGCTTGGGCGCCGTGCCCTGGACGAGATTGGGCGCAGTCCGGAAAATTACCGGCTCTATTTTCCGGTGCTGGAGCGTGAAACTCTGATCTCCAGCTCCAGAGAGAACGGACTGGATCCGGTTCTCGTCGCGGCACTCATTCGGCAGGAATCGAACTTCAACCCGCTGGCCACTTCTCCCGCCGGGGCGCGGGGGCTCATGCAGCTCATGCCGGCGGTTGGAAAAACGCTCGCGGACTCAAAAGGCATCGGTCCGTGGGATCCGGATATCCTCTATCAGCCCGCGACCAATATCAAGCTTGGCACCGCTCACCTGAGTGGTCTCGTGCGCAAGTATCCGGAAGTGGTGAAGGTGCTCGCTGCGTATAACGCGGGCGAATCGCGCGTGGAGAAGTGGTCGGGCAAGGCAGGGGCGAGCGATCCAGAGGTTTTCACGGAGCGGATCCCCTTCGTTGAGACGCGCGACTACGTGCGGACGGTTCTTCGTAATCGCGCGTACTACGAGGCGCTCTATCCCTGGTAGGAGCTTCCCGGTCGATCTTCCTCGACTAGCTCACCCTTCCTCCGCTTGCGCCAGTCGAGAAGCCACGTCCCGGGAACGATAAACAACGGGGTGAGGAAGAGGCCGAGCAGTGAATTCAGCCAGATCAGCGCGATGTAAAACGCGATGAGGCCGAACGATACCCACAGCGTGCCGAGCGGACCGTGCGTCTCCAAGCGAAACTCCCCCGTGAATAGGTAGATTAAAACTATCATGGCGAGTGCCCTGGTTGAACCTTCCGAGGTCGAGAGCGCTGTCGAGGCAGCATTGGAGAATTGCGAGCACGCGGTTCTCGCGGTTTCGGGCGGCCTGGATTCCATGGTGCTCCTCACCGGCGCGGCGAGCCTTTCCGCGCGGAAACGGCGCAATGTCACGGTCGCGACGTTCGATCACGGGACTGGAAAGGCCGCCGGCAGAGCTGCCGCGCTTGTAGCTCGTTACGCGTTTCAGTCTGGATTTCTCTGTGTGACCGGGCGGGCTTCGGCGGTCGGCACGAAAGAGGAAGAATGGCGGCACGGGAGATGGGAGTTCCTCCGCCAGGTCGCCTCAAAGAGGGCTGCCAGCGTCGTCACCGCGCATACACTCGACGATCAGATCGAGACTGTGTTCATGCGCATTCTCCGCGAAGCGGGACCGCGGGGACTCGCGGGACTGTATGCTGAGTCGGAAATCATCCGCCCGTTCCTCAACATCAGCCGCTCGAGGCTGGACGAGTATGCTCGCGCGTTGCGTGTGCCGTTCGTGCAGGATCCATCCAACCGTGATCGAAAGCATCTTCGCAATCGTATCAGGCTCGACATTCTTCCGTCGATCCTGAAAAGAAACCCCGGTTTCCCGGACGAGCTCCTAGCCGTGGCTCGCGAGGCCGCGAGCTGGAGACGCTCGCTCGAGGATCTCGCTGGCGGCGTGGAGACGGAAGCGCAGCGCGACGGTGCGCTTCGCATCAGCCGATCGAGCCTGGCGGGCTACGATGCTGATTCGCTCCGGGTGTTATGGCCAGCTCTGGCGGCGCGCGCTAGCGTGATCATGGATCGCAGGG
This sequence comes from Gemmatimonadota bacterium, assembly GCA_030774785.1. Lineage (GTDB taxonomy): Bacteria > Gemmatimonadota > Gemmatimonadetes > Gemmatimonadales > Gemmatimonadaceae > UBA4720. The sequence goes on along the minus strand of JALYKM010000276.1, from coordinate 9,862 downwards.
GAACCCACCGCGCCGCACAGTTTACTATTAGTGGAGCGACGGGAGGGACGATCCAGCTTTCCGGAGGGGTCGAGATCGTGATGCGGCGTGATCACATGCTGTTGCGCCGCTGGCGGGTGCCCGCTTGCGGGCGGATGCGACATTCAGAAACCCGGGCATGAGCAGCACTGTCAGACCGCTCGGGGTCAAATCCGATCCTCGATTGTCCGGACGAGTCGTCAAGCGGATCGCGTTTGACGAGGCGGAGATCGCCAGAAGGGTTACGGAGCTCGGCAGAGAGATCACCGCCGCCTATCCGGACGGCGATCTGCTGGTGCTGGGTTTGCTCAAAGGAAGCTTCATCTTTCTCAGCGATCTCGTGCGGCAGATCACGCGTCCGCTTCAGGTCGATTTTCTGGTGGCTTCGAGTTATGGGGATGACACGGTCTCGAGCGGCACGGTGAATCTGGTTTACGACCCGGAAACGGAGCTGGAAGGGAAAGACATCCTCCTGGTAGAAGACATTGTCGATTCAGGGCGCACATTGAATCGGCTGATATCTATACTGAAGGAGCGGAGGCCGAGGTCGCTCGAGATCTGCGCGCTGCTCCATAAACGGATCGCCGAAGGATTGAAGTACGATACGAAGTTCGTTGGTTTCGATGCGCCGAATGAGTTTCTGGTTGGATATGGGTTGGATCACGCGGAGAACTTCCGCCATTTGCCGTACATAGCGAGCTTGCAGTAATGCCTATACAGATGCCGAACAAGAATCCGAAGAGACCGACGAACTGGAGCAAGCTCTCGAAGCAGCTCTCGTTCTGGGTTTTCGTCATATTGGTGCCCGTCGCGATCATCCAGTTCTCGGGGAAAGGATCGGATGCGGCCCCCGAGATCTCGTATACCGAGTACACTCAGCAGCTCCAGCGCGACAACATCGACAAGGTCACCATCCAGGGCGGCCAAGCCCTGCTCGGCGAGTTCAAGCAGAAGCTGCCGGTGAAGGGACGGCTCGTCCCGAAGTTCAAGGTCCTTCTCCCGATGGAGAACTCGGCCGACGACCTCAAGGAGCTCCGTGCACACGGAGTGCAGATCCAGGCGGAAGGGCCGCGTACGTCGATGACGGGCCTCCTCATCGGCCTGTTTCCGTATCTGCTGATCTTCGGAATCTGGTTCTTCCTTTTCCGCTCGATGCAGGCCGGCGGAGCCAAGGCGTTCAGCTTCGGCAAATCGAAGGCTAAGCTCCTCACTGGCGACACGCCCAAGGTGACGTTCGATGACGTCGCCGGCGCAGATGAGGCCAAGGTCGAGCTCCAGGAGATCATCGAGTTCCTCAAGGACCCGCAAAAGTTCACCAAGCTCGGCGGACGTCTGCCGAAGGGTGCGCTGCTCGTTGGCCCTCCGGGAACCGGCAAGACGCTCCTCGCCCGCGCCGTCGCGGGTGAAGCAGGCCGTCCGTTCTTCTCGATGTCGGGCTCCGACTTCGTGGAGATGTTCGTGGGCGTCGGCGCCAGTCGCGTGCGCGATCTGTTCGAGCAGGGCAAGGCCCACGCACCGTGCATCATTTTCATCGACGAGATCGACGCCGTAGGCCGCCATCGTGGCGCGGGCCTGGGGGGCGGGCACGACGAGCGAGAGCAGACACTCAATCAGCTGCTGGTCGAGATGGACGGCTTCGAGTCGAACGAGGGCGTCATCCTGATCGCCGCTACAAACAGGCCGGATGTTCTCGATCCCGCGCTAATGCGTCCAGGCCGCTTCGACAGGCAGATTGTGGTTGATTTACCGGATCTGCGCGGGCGCGAAGGAATCCTTCGTGTGCATATCCGCAACAAGCCGATGGCCGATGATGTAAACGTGACGACGCTCGCGCGTGGAACTCCGGGAATGGCTGGAGCCGATCTCGCGAATCTGGTGAACGAAGGCGCGCTACTCGCCGCCCGCCGCAACCACGACAAGGTCTACATGGCCGACCTCGAGGACGCGAAGGACAAAGTGATGATGGGCGCCGAGCGCAAGTCGATGGTCATGAAGGACGAGGAGCGGAAGCTCACCGCGTATCACGAAGGGGGCCACGCCATCTGCGCGGTCAAGGTGAAGGGGAATGATCCTCTGCACAAAGTCACCATCGTTCCGCGCGGACGCACGCTTGGCGTAGCGTGGACGCTGCCGGAAGACGATCGGGTGTCGGTCACAAGAGAGCAGCTCGAGGCGAATCTGGTAAAGGCATATGGTGGTCGCGTGGCCGAGGAGCTGGTGTTCGGCCGGGATCGCGTGACGACAGGTGCCGCGAGCGACATCCAGCAGGCGACCGGTCTTGCGCGCAGGTACGTGTCGCAGTGGGGGCTGTCTGACGAGATTGGTCCGGTCCTCGTCGGCGACAACGAGCAGGAGCTCTTCCTCGGCCGCGAGATACAGACCCGGCGCGAAGTGTCGGAGCGCACGGCGCAGCTCGTCGACTCCGAAGTGTCGCGTGTGATCAAGGAAGCGTATTCGCGGGCGACGGCGGTGCTACAGGAAAACATGGAGCTGCTGCACACCGTAGCGGCGGCGTTGCTCGACCGTGAAACGTTGACTGGCGATGAGGTTGCTGTTCTTGCGCGCGGCGAGACTTTGCCTCCGCGCCCGATCAGCCCGCCCCCGTCAGCGCCGGCGCTGACTGCTGCGCCAGTGATGCATCCCAAGACGTCGAAGCCGCCCCTCTTCGGAGGTCCGGAGGTAGCACCGGCGTGATGTTCGCGTGGCCGTCAAAGTCACAGCGGCCGAGCGTCTTTGGAATTCTCAACGTTACCCCCGACAGCTTCAGCGACGGGGGTAACTTCGTTTCTACCGAGGCAGCGATCGCACAAGCCGATCGAATGATCTCGGAAGGCGCCGATGCGATCGACGTAGGTGGCGAATCGACGCGCCCCGGCGCGCAACCCGTTCCTGCGCGTGAAGAGCTGAAGCGCGTGCTCCCCGTGATACGTGGGATTCGCTCGAGGTGGAGCGACGTTGCGATTTCCATCGACACGGTGAAAGCCGAAGTGGCTGGTGCCGCCCTCGCCGAGGGAGCTTCGATCGTGAACGACGTATCGGGAATGTCGCTGGATCCGGAAATGCCGCGGGTCTGCGCGGAGGCTGGGTGCAGCGTGGTGCTGATGCATTCCCGCGGATCGGTTGCTGACATGGCGACCTACGACAACGCTGTCTATGGATCTGATCCCGTCGGTGAGATCGTTGCCGAGCTTGAGGAGAGGATAGAAACGGCCCAGCGAGCCGGAATTCACCCCGGGCGCATCGCACTCGATCCCGGAATCGGATTCTCGAAGCAGACGGCGCATTCGCTCGCCGTACTCGTCGAGTTGCACCGCATCGTTGCGCTCGGCTATCCGGTCTTGGTCGGGGCGTCGCGCAAGCGCGTCATCGCCGAGCTTATCCGGTATACTTCGGGCGCCGGAAGCGCGTCCGCCGGCACGACACTCGCGACGCAGATGACCTCCAACGACGATCGCGACATGACGACTGTGGGCGTCAACGTCGTCGCATTCTTCGCTGGCGCCAGGATCTTTCGCGTGCATCGAGTTCGAGCGAACCGTTTGGCGCTGGACGCCGCGTGGGCGCTCACGCCCGAGGAATCCGAGCTTCTTGCAGACTAGGTGACGCCGGCGTCAGGAGGCGTCGACGCCAGAATCGCTTCGGCATCTCCACAGCCGCTGAAGTATTTTTGATGAGTTTCTCTTCTGGGGAATTCCCGATAAGACGGTTTCCTTCGCCGGGCTGGACCACCGCCGTCCTCCTGCTGTTCTTCTACATGCTCACCCTGGCCCCCGGCGTCACGCCGTGGGATTCGGGTGAGTTTCTCGCTGCCATTCGCTCGTTCGGCGTTCCCCACCCACCGGGGACTCCGCTCTACGTACTGATAGGCAAAGTCTGGAGCATGATCTTCGCTTCAGCGTTCGGGTTCGCGCGGTCAATCAATCTTCTGTCCGCAGTGTGTACCGCGTTCGCATGTGGAATTCTCACTAGCTTGTTCGCCAGGTGGACCGGCGACGGATTTGCGGCGACCGCGGCGGGGCTGACCGCCGGCCTGATGTCGACGGTTTGGCTGAGCGCGACGGAGACCGAAGTGTATGCGGTTGCGCTCTTGTTCGGCTGCATGATTCTCTGGGCAGCGGATCGCGCGGGTGAGAATTCAGACGCGCGCTGGGCATTGCTCGCCGCCTACATGGCGGGGCTCGCGTGGACGCTGCATCTCATCGCGCTGCTGGTGGTGCCGAGCGCGATCCTGCTCATCTTCAGCACCCGCGACGGGTATTTCGCGGTGCCGGTTGGAAGGCGGTACGCCGACGGAAGGCGGGCAGCGCATTCGTTCATGAAGCTGCTGCGCGCGTCGATCGTCGTGGCGCTGATCGGAATGACGTGCGTCGCGTTCATGATCATTCGTGCGCGACACGATCCCGCCATCAATCAGGGCAATCCATCGACGTTCGGCGCTCTGTTCGACGTGATCCTTCGCCGGCAATACGACGTACCTTCGGTCTGGCCGCGGCGTTCGCCGTTCTATCTGCAGCTCGGTAATGTGCTCGAGTACGCCGATTGGCAGTTCGCCAAAGGTCTCGCCCCGGATGCAAGGCCGAGTTGGTGGCGCACGCCGATCACGGTGCTCTACGCACTGGTTGGCGTGTTTGGATTCGCGGCGCACAGGGCCGCAGACCGTCGCAGCTGGCGCGCCGTGGCGGTGCTGTTTCTCGTTTCGTGGATCGGGGCGGTGATCTATCTCAATCTGAAGGCGGGCCCGTCATTTGGAGCGGGAATCCTGCCACCGGCCGCCTTACACGAGGCGCGTGAGAGAGACTATTTCTTTTTCTTCGCGTTCATCTGCTGGGGGTTGTGGGCCGGCTTTGGCGCGATCCGCCTCTCTCGCATGCTCCCCGCGCCGGTCAGCGTGGTGGCTATGCTGGTGCCGTTCGCACCCGCCCTCTTGAACTGGACCGCGGTCGACCGCAGGACCGATGCGGTGGAGGCGCGGGCCCGCCTCGACGCCGCGGACATGCTGACCAGGGTGCCTCCCTCCGGCGTCTTCCTCGCGCTCGGTGACAACGACACCTACCCGCTCTGGTACCTTCAGCAGGGGGAGGGAACGCGGAAAGATGTCACCGTCGTAACCGTTCCGCTGCTCGCTGCCAAATGGTATCGCGCCGAGCTCGCACGACGCTACAAGCTTCTCGATTCGGCCACAGTCGAGAGCTGGGCCGGCCGGGACAGCACTGTCGCGGTCCTCACCAAGCGGTCTTATGAGCAAAACCGACCCGTCGTCAAGTCGCCGTTCTTTACCATCGACTCCACCGCTCGCCCTAAACGATAGCTGGTCGCCTTAGCGACCTGACACCGCCGGCAGTATGAACCGAGGGACATAAACCCGTTGTCCAGTGAACGTCGCGGGATCCTGGTAATTCGCACCGTAGAACATCACGACCATGTCGAGCTTTGGGATGACCAATAGAAATTGACCGCCATTCCCGCCTGCGAAATATCCCTGCATCGTCTCGCCCCGAAATGGGTAGTCGATCACCCACCAGGCGAGGCCGTAGTGAATCCCGGACATCGGATACCGCGGCATGCCCGCTTTTTTGACATACGAGGCATCCAGAATTCGCTTTCCCTTCCATACCCCACTGTCCAGGTACATCTGACCGATCTTCGCAAACGACCGCGCGGTTAACCGGACGCCACCGGCCATGTAGACGTCGCGCGTCGGCGTGAGCGGCAGGTAGTAACTAGCAATTCCGAGAGGGCGCGCAACCAGTTCCGAGAACAAGTCGGGCAAACTTCGTCCGGAAGCGTTCTTCAGTACGCCGCCCGCGAGATGAGGATTGATGCTGCAGTACACCGCTTTCTCTCCCGGTTCGCGGATCGTTCCGAGACGCAGAATGAGCCGGTAGTAATCGGGCTCGTCCGTTTGATCAGTTACAGCGCTTTCATTGCCGGGGGAATTGGGGTCGCTATCATCGCAGTCGATTCCCGACGACATCGACAGCAGGTGCTCGAGGGTAATTCGACGTTTCCGCGGCTCCATGGTGTCAGGAAACTTACCGCCGTTCATAATTGCGTACACCGGAGATGCCAGTGTAACGCCCCCCCTCGCGTGGATTGCCGCACCGACAAGTGTCGAAGTGATGCTCTTCGCTGCCGACCGGGTCTCGTGCGCTTTGTCCCGATTCTCCCCGTGAAAATATTCCTCCAGTACAAGCTTTCCATGTCTCGCGATCAGAACCGCGTGTACCTGCGGCGAGCTCAGCGAATCCATGGGCAGATTGACCATAGTTCGCATGAAGTTGCTGATCGTGTCCGGGGAAAGGCCTTCTCCCGCGAGAGTCCCCGTGTCCCATCCATCGCCTAATGCTGGTGGCGCAATGTACGAATAAGTGCCGGTGCGTCTGCCGCGGGGATAGAAATCACTGTACTCATCGTCCCCAACCCTTCTGAAATCGAAGGTGCCCCCACGCCCGGAGAGGAACAGCGAAAACCCGTCGTCGTTCAGCACTCCCGAACCGAGCAGCCGTTCGGCTCCGTTTCCGTTCCACTTGCCGATCATTCGCACTTCGGACCCTGACGTCTCGATGCGATCTGCCCGAAGCTGCCTGCCGAGATTCCGTTCTGGATTCCTGAGAAAAGCGCCCAACGTTCCATCCGGCCGCTTTCGAATCAACAGGTACATCGTCATCTCGTCGTCGAGAGGAACGACAGTTCCTATCCAACGCCGTGGCTCATTCCGTCTGAGGATAATTGGTGACGCGTACTCAGACCCACTAACCACCACTCTCGGCTGAATCCAGTGTCCGGATATTGTCGAGCGATCCTTGGACAGATACGCGATCAGGGACCCAGCCTTGTTGAGCAGTGTGAACGATACGGTATCACCGCTGACTCGCGCCTGCTCTCTGACTCCCGCGACGTCGGCCCGCCATCCATCGGCATCCTGCACGATCGAGAGGGGGCCACGTACGTCCGGGCCGAATCGGCGTTTTGCTTCCCAAAGTCCTTCAGTCACGCCGGAGTCAGCCGTTTGCGCGTGCATACGCGACGAATGAAGCGTACAGGCAGACAGAAGGAGAGTGGCCAGTCGTAACTTGATGGTCATTAAGAGGTCCCTTGGATGGCGACTAGGATGGGTGGTCCACACAAACGAGGCAAACAAATTGTGACGATGCGGCCCGTAACGGTGACAGGCTGGCCGAAGACTTTGACACACAAAGAAGTCACTTCGTTGAGGCGGCGCTTCGGGAGGGCCCGTTAGGCCGCCACGTATCAACGTCGAAAAAAAGCCCCGCCATCTCTGGCGGGGCTTCTCACCTCTCCAATTCCAACGGCGATTAAGGCTAGTATCGGTAGTGCTCTGATTTGTACGGCCCCTCGACCGGAACGCCCAGATAATCCGCCTGATCCTTCGATAGCCTGGTCAGCTTGACTCCGAGTTTGTCGAGATGTAGTCGTGCCACCTTCTCGTCGAGATGCTTCGGCAGCGTATAGACCCTGCACTCATAGGCGTCGCAGTTGGTGTGAAGCTCGATCTGCGCCATCACTTGGTTCGTGAAGCTCGCCGACATCACAAAGCTCGGGTGCCCGGTGGCGCAGCCGAGATTGAGCAGCCGCCCCTCGGCGAGAATCATCACGCTGTGGCCATCGGGAAAGACGTACTCGTCGTACTGCGGCTTGATCTGCACGCGCTTTACGCCTTTGGTCTTCTTCAGGCCGGCCATGTCGATCTCGTTGTCGAAGTGGCCGATGTTGCCGACGATCGCCTTGTCCTTCATCTGCGCCATGTGCTCAGCGGTGATGATGTTCTTGTTGCCGGTTGCCGTGACGAAGATGTCAGCCGTCCTCACGACATCCTCGAGGGTCGTGACCTGGTAGCCTTCCATCGCGGCCTGCAACGCGCAGATCGGATCGACCTCGGTGACCACTACGCGCGCACCCTGGCCCTTCAGAGCCTGCGCGCAGCCCTTGCCGACATCCCCGTAACCGCAGATCACGGCGACCTTGCCGGCCAGCATCACATCGGAGGCGCGCAGAATTCCGTCCGTGAGAGAGTGACGGCAGCCGTACAGGTTGTCGAACTTGCTCTTGGTTACTGAGTCGTTGACGTTGATCGCGGGGAAGAGAAGAGTTCCCGCTTCCATCATCTGATAAAGGCGGTGTACGCCGGTGGTCGTCTCCTCCGAGACTCCGCGGAGATCCTTGGACATCCGCGTCCAGCGCTGCGGATCCTTCTTGAACTCGCGCTTCAACAAGCCGAGAATGACGCCGTACTCCTCGGAATCCTTGTTGGGATCGAACTCTGGAACGCGGCCGGCCTTTTCGAACTCGACACCCTTGTGAACGAGAAGGGTTGCGTCGCCACCGTCGTCCAGAAGGAGGTTGGGACCCGATCCATCGGGCCACACCAGCGCCTGGTCTGTGCACCACCAGTACTCCTCGAGCGTCTCGCCCTTCCACGCAAACACCGGGGTGCCCTGCGGCTCGTTGATCGTGCCATTTCGGCCGACGACGACGGCCGCGGCCGCGTGATCCTGGGTCGAGAAAATGTTGCACGACACCCACCGTACATCGGCGCCCAGCTCGGTGAGCGTCTCGATGAGGACTGCAGTCTGCACCGTCATGTGCAGCGATCCCATGATCTTGGCGCCGCCGAGCGGGCGTTTGCCCTTGTACTCTGCGCGCAAAGACATCAGGCCGGGCATCTCGTGCTCGGCAAGACGAATCTCGTTCCGGCCGAACTCCGCGAGCTCGAGGTCCTTCACCTTGTACGGCTCGCGCCCGGCTTCGGCCGCGGCGGCGAATGAATTCATCGGTTCAGCTATCGTGCCCACTGTGCGCTCCATTTGATAGTTAGCGTGTGCGTTGTTTACGCGGTTTTCATGAGCGGAACCGCATCCGCTTTCTTGCGCGAGCTCTTTGCTGCCACCGCGCTACGTTTGCCGGAGGCCGCGAAAAGCATCGGCCCTTTGGCGTCGGTGTCAGCCGGCAGTCCGTTGTACCGAAAACTTTCCAATCCTGCAGCCCCCATCCACCCGCCGAGGGTGGCGGCGTCAAATCCCTGCCAGAGATGACCCATCGTCTGCCGCAGGTCCTGCCTGTCGTGCGGCATCATGTCGAGTATCAGCAGACGCCCGCCGGGCTTTAGCACGCGCGCTGCTTCGGCGATCACTCTTGCGGGCTCAGCGGCGTAGTGAAGAACCAGGAAGAGCAGCGCGACGTCTACTTCGCCGTCGGCGAGGGGCAGCGCTTCGAGCCTGCCGTTTCTGATATCGACATTGTCGACTCCGTGAAGCCGCTTTCGCGCAGCGGAGAGCATCGCGTTCGACTCGTCGACCGCGATCACCTGCTCGACGAACGGGGCCAGCGCCTGCGAAACGGCTCCCGTGCCGCAGCCCAGATCGGCGACCTTCCAGCTTTCGTCGAGAAGCCCGAGCAGCGCGACATCAGCGCGGCGCCCGAACAACTCCAGCCGCATCCTGTCCCACTGGCCGGCGGAAGTCGAAAAGAATTGCTGCGACTTGGTGCTGCGCTCGGACAGCACTGCCTGCGTGCGTCGGGCATCCTGGTCGGCGGCGGTCGTGTGCATGACTTCGTCGCGGACGAGATGCCAGAGGCGCCGGCTTGCCGCGTCGAGCGAATCGGTCGCTATCCTGTAGTGCCGGCTCGTGCCCTCAGCCCGCGCCTCTACCCAGCCCTCGGCGCTCAACATTTTGAGGTGCCTGCTGATCGTGGACTGAGGGAGCTGGAGAATGGAGCGCAGCTCGTTGACCGTGAGCTCGTTGCGCTCGAGGGCGAGCAGGAGCCTGCACCTCGTCGGATCGGCGAGGGCCGTCATCTGGCCAAAAATGGCCGTCGGGGTCAT
>JALYKM010000275.1 GCA_030774785.1 Gemmatimonadota bacterium | reverse complement strand
GGCGCACGCTCCCACATCGATGCACGGGTCACCGAGCGCGACCTTGCCGTTCTCGTCGATTCTCGCGAACGCGTAGAAGATGTGGGTGAGATCGCGGGCGGGGAGATCCGCGATGCGTGTTCCCTTGCTCTCGACGCCCCACGACGCGAGATACCCGACGACGCGGAGCGACGTCGAAGCTATGGAGGTGTCGGACGTGCGCGCGGAGGGTGTGCAGGCGACGTCGGCTGATGCGACCGCTGCGGTCGCAAGGAGAAGTGTGAGCGGGCGCATACGTCGAGTCAAGAAACGAATCTTCGAATATGCAGAGTCGAGGCGGTCAGCTTGCACTACGTCTATACTATATAGGATGAAAGTCTGGATAGGATGAAAGTCTGGGGCGCGTGAACGCCGCCAGGCGCAGTATCGAGAGCGCTTGGATCACGAGGAAGAGGCGACGAGCAGTCGAGGCAGCCGCCGCGCCGGCCTGCAGGGAAATGTGCCGTCCGCCAGCCGGTTGATCCCCATGGAAATCCTACTTGACAACTCGAATCCCGGGCAATAATACAGGGTGTCTTCCGAACCGCCCACGCGATGTTGCTTGGCTCGGGATACGCGGTGTGAAATAGGCAGACTTACCTGCCTTCCTCTCTAGGGAGAGTCGTACGCGGGTGCTTCGTTCCTTCGCCCTGCTGCTATTTGGGCCGTTGTTGTCCGCCTCGCCGACCCACGTTGTCGGTCAGGCCGACACGTCGAGACATCCCGCTACTCCCGAGCAGGTCTACTTGATTATCCGCAGTGACGATGGCGGGATGAGCCACAGCGTGAACATGGCTCTCGAGAAACTCATCGAGAGCGGCCTTCCCGTTTCGGTGTCGGTGATGTTTCCCACTCCCTGGTACCAGGAGACGGTGGAGATGCTGAAGCGCCATCCCGCGGTCGCCGTCGGGATTCACCTGACGCTCAATTCGGAGTGGAAGAACTACCGCTGGGGACCCGTGTTGGGCCGCACCGCGGTCCCGACGCTTGTGGACGCCGATGGATATTTCTTCCCCTCCTCGGAAGCCCTCAACCAGAACCACCCCGATCTCAAGCAAGTCGAGGCAGAGCTTCGGGCGCAGATCGATCGGGCAATGCACTCCGGTCTCAAGATCGATTACGTCGATTACCACATGGGGACGGTGTATTCCAACCCGCAGTTCCGTGAGATCGCGGAGCACCTCGCGAAGGAGTTTGGTCTCGGAATGATGGAGTACTTCGGGGACCCGAGATACAATCCCCAATATGAGGCGCGCCCACAGGACAAGCCCGATAGCCTGGTTGCGCTCGTCGCCCGACTCAAGCCAGGGTTCACCGTCCTGGTCACGCATGTCGGCATAGACAACGCGGAGCTGGGCGCGTTGCTCGACATGAATACAAACGGCGGGCTCGCCGAGATGAGCAAGAATCGCCAGGGAGAACTTGACGCAGTTACCTCACAGCGGTTCAGGGACGCCATCAAAGCCCGCAACGTCCAGCTCCTGACGTATCGCCAGTTGATCGCCATGCAAGGCCTGCAGTCCATGCGAAGACCCGCAGATTGAGAACCACATGCCCGCCACTGGGAGGATTGAAATGAAGAAGATGCTACAGAGTACACGTTCACTCCTGAACGGTCGCACCCACCGCTTTCACGCGGTGTGGATGAGCGTTCTATTCGCGCTGGCCTACAGCGGAACGGCACTCGGACAGGAGGTACCCGTGTCTGGAACCGTTACGACCGCTGCCGGCGTTCCACTTCCGGGCGTTACTGTACGCGTCCAGGGCACCGATATCCGCACGGTTTCGGACGCGAACGGAAAGTACCGTCTCTCGGCTCCCGCCGATGCGACTTTGACCTTCGCGCACGTCGGTGAGAAGCTGGTTGCGGTACCGATCAGCGGACGGACGACAGTCGACGCCACCATGTCGGCGATCTCTTATCTCGAAGAGGTCGTGGTCACCGCTTACACGGAACAGCGGCGAGCGGATATCACGGGCGCCGTCGCCAGTGTCAACGTCGGGTCCGCCAAGAAGCAGACGCAAGCTAGCGTGCTCAAGGCGCTGGATGCTGCCGTCCCAGGCGTGACAGTCCAGACGAGCGGTTCGCCGGGTGCGCGAAGCACCGTCAGAATTCGTGGCGTCAGCTCGTTTCAGAACAACGATCCTCTTTACATCATCGACGGCACCCCGGTTGACGACTCCTACCTCAACTTTCTGAACCCCGAGGATATTCAAT
>JALYKM010000274.1 GCA_030774785.1 Gemmatimonadota bacterium | reverse complement strand
CGCCGATCTTTCCGGCGCCAATGATGCACACCCGCCACTGCTTTCCGAGTCCGAGGATCCCGCGCAGCTTTTCGGAAAGCTCCGGCACTGAGTAGCCGAGTCCCCGCTTGCCGAAGGACCCGAACAGCGAGAGATCCTTTCGCACCTGAGCGGAGGTTGTCCCACCGAGCCGCGCGAGCTCGTCACTCGAGATGGTCTTGAGACCCTGGCGCTCGATCCCTTCGAGAAAGCTCAGATAAAGGGAGAGGCGCCTGACTGTGGATTCCGCTATCCGCTTCAAAATCATGCTTGTGAAGTAATTCACAAGGTAATCGCAATGGCGGTGGACGGGCAAGAAAGACTACTTCAACTGCAACTGAATAGGCTGCCCGCTGCCAGAAGCACAGCGAATAGCCATTAGCTCCACTACGTCGGGACGTCACTGGCGCGGGTCATGACACAAGCAACTGCTTTTGCCATTACGCCACCGAGGGACGTCCCGACGTTTGCAGCTAACAGCTGATCGCTACGCCTCTGGCAGCGGGCAGCCCGTTCAGTTGCATTTCTCCGTTTCGAAATGACCTCAGTCGAGCGTTATCTTGTACGAATGCCAGTCCACGTCACCTCGGAAATCGGTGCTTTGCGCACCGTTCTCGTTCACAGCCCCGGCAACGAGCTGCTCGCGGTAACGCCCAGCACGAGGGCTGATTTTCTCTATGACGACATCGTGGACGCCGACCTGGCGAAGCGCGAGCACCGACGGTTCGTCCAGGTGCTCGAGCGATTCTGCGAGGTGCTCCACGTCCGCGACCTGCTGACCGACGTGCTCGAAGACACCGAGGTGCGTGAGCTGATAATTCGAGAGACGCTCGATGTCGTGCCGCTCGAGCCGCTTGGCCTCGAGCTGCGGGAGCTTCCTCCCGAGGCCGTCGTGAAACTTCTGATCGAGGGAAAGGAGGAAGAGCCGGGTCCGCTCTCGCGAACTCTCAACGAATTCAGCTACTCGCTTCCCCCGCTGCCCAACCTCTTCTTCACGCGAGACTCGGCAATGGCGATCAATCACAACATGATGATCGGCTCGATGCGCTTTCACGCCAGGTGGACGGAAGAGCTGATCATGAAGGCGCTCTTCACCTCCCATCCCAAGCTCGCCAACAAGGGAATTCTCTACGACGGATCAACTGAGAGAAGGCTCAACCATACTCTCGAGGGCGGCGACGTTCATCCGCTCCGCGAGGATGTTCTTCTGATCGGCTTCAGCGAGAGATCCAGCCCCGCGGGAATCGACAGTCTCGCCACGCTTCTGTTCGAACAGACGGAAGTCACCAACCTCGTCGTCGTGGTGATGCCACAAGAAGCGACAGCCATCCATCTCGACATGATCTTCACGCACGTGGACCGTGAGCTGTGTGTGATTTATCCGCCGCACTTCATTGGACCTTACCGCCTGCCGATACTTCAGTGGGAGAAGGGCGAGACCCACATGAAGGAGCAACCTGATCTATTCGCCGCGCTCAAGCATTGCGGACTGCCGATGGAGCCGATTCTTTGCGGAGGGTCCAGAAGAATCGTCCAGGATCGCGAGCAGTGGGCGTCGGGCTGTAACTTTACAGCACTGCGCCCCGGCGTCGTCACTTCATACGCACGAAACGAGACAACACTGAAAGAATTGGAAAAAGCCGGCTTCAGGATGATCTCCGCGTCGGATTTTCTGTCCTCCGAGCACGGCATAGCCGCTCACGAACGGGCGGCAATCACGTTCGAGGGCGGGGAGCTGGTGCGCGGGGGCGGCGGGCCCCACTGCATGACTTGTCCGATCACACGGGACGATCCGTGGATCTGACGCGCGGAGTTTACTCCGAGCCCCAGGACACTCTGCTCACCTCTCGCGCGCTGGACTATCTGTCGGCGGGCCCGGCGGATGTCGTCGAGCTGATCGGGCACATCTGCAGTCTTCCCGGAGCCCCGCGAATCGTCGCGGAGCACATGGCCCACGCGATGTTTTCCGGTCGGCGCGAGTTCGTGCGGGGCCTGGATGGTCGCTGGATGTTGGCGGATCTCACCGCCCAGCCCTACGCCGTCTCGCGTGGCCGGACCTACCCGTCCGCACACTCGGCGGAGCTGCTCCGCGATCTGTCATACGTCGTGGTCGACACCGAAACGACGGGAGGCCGTGCGTGGTCCGGCGATCGAATCACCGAGATCGCGGCGGTAGTCGTCCGCAACGGCGAGATCGTCGAGCTGTTCGAGACGCTGGTCAATCCGCAGCGCTCGATTCCTTACTTCATCACCCAGCTCACCAACATCACGTGGGACATGGTGAAGGATGCGCCGACCTTCGACCGTGTCGCGCCCGATGTGATGCGCGTGCTCGAAGGGAACGTGTTCGTGGGGCACAACGCGGTGTTCGACTGGCGCTTCCTGACCTCGGAACTGTCGCGCTCGACGGGACGAAAGCTGGGAGGCCGGCGGCTCTGCACGGTGAAAATTGCGCGCAAGGTTCTCCCGCAGCTCTCGCGCCGGTCGCTCGACTACGTAGCCCGCCACTACGGCGTGGAGATCCGCGGCCGCCACCGCGCGGCCGGCGATGCCCTCGCCACGGCAAAGTGTCTGCTGCGCATGCTCTCGGATCTCTCCGACCGTGGGTGTGCCACATGGGGAGATCTCGAAACGCTGCTCCGCACGCCATCGGCCCGCCGCAAGAAGCGGCGAGCGTCCGGATTGCCGACCCCCGTTCTCCGCGACACGACGGCGTGACCGCGCCGAGTCCGCGTGTGCAGCGCCGCAAGATCGGCGGCTTCACCGTTCATGCGATCCAGGCTGGCGGACAGAAACTTGACGGCGGCGCCATGTTCGGCGTGGTCCCGAAGCCTCTGTGGGAGAAGCGCATCCCCGCTGACGAACGGAACAGGATCCAGCTCGGAATGCGCTGCCTCCTCGTCGAGCACCCGTCCGGATTGATCCTGATCGACACCGGCGCGGGCAACAAGGAAAGCGACAAGTTCAAGGACATCTACGGCATCGAGAACGAGGGCGCTGACGGCGCGACGATGCTGGAAGATGGCCTGAAAGAAATCGGTGTGGCGCCGAGCGAGATCTCGCTCGTGATCAACACGCACCTCCACTTCGACCACGCCGGGGGCAACACCCGCACGCGCGGAGACGGCGCGGTCGAGATCACCTTTCCGAACGCCACCTATGTCGTGCGGCGCGGCGAGTACGACTATGCCACCCACACCAACGAGCGGACCGCGGCGAGCTATTTCGAGCACAACTTCGTGCCGCTGGAAGCGGCTGACAAGCTCGAGCTCGTGGCGCGTGAAAAAACGATCGTGAAAGGCATCCGCGTGGTGCCTACGCCGGGCCACACGCCGTTCCACCAGAGCGTGCTGATCGAATCAGCTGGCGAGCGTGCGTTCTACCTCGGTGATCTCGTGCCGACTCACGCGCATCTTCCGCTGCCCTGGATCATGGGGTACGACGTCGAGCCGCTGATAACTCTGGAGACGAAGCGACGGATTCTGAAGCAGGCGGTCGAGGAAAACTGGCTCCTGATTTTCGAGCACGATGCGGCCGTGGCCTGGGGAAGGGTGGAGCATGATGGCAAGACATACCGATTGTCTGGCGCAAGCTCTTAGGAGCAGCGGAACTGCAACTGAGAACTGCTAGGCTGCCAGCTGTCAGCTTCCAGCTGTCTGCCGCGAGCCTCACTACGTCGGGACGTTACCAGCGCGGATCTGAGCACACGCAAGTGCAGTTTTTGTCCCGCCACTGAGGTCCGTCAGCGTCGAAGTCAGCCGGCGGTGTACAGCCGGGAGGATGGGTGAGCCTTAGACCGGGAGGATGGGTGAGCCGGGCATGGGTCTCGGAAGTGAGTTATCAGTCAGAAGAGTTAATCGGGTCATTGGATTTCCAGTAGCTCTCAGAAAGAAAAATGTTACTCGGTGGGTGATAGATGCCGAGCGTTAGAGGGCCGAAGCTTAAGCGCCACTCGTCACTATCGGTCTCCTCGAAACTCACATCTTCTCCTGCAAGGGCTGTGGTGAGCCAAAAGTGGCGTCCTTGCCAAGTTACCATTCCATTGCTTCCGACCCGGCGGATTTCCAAGTGAGCGGGATACTCGAGCTCTGGCAAGCGAGAGGGAAAAGGACGACTTGAAGGCGTGTAGAAACTCGCCGGCGTGCATTGGCCCAGTGCCTCGTGCGGGCGCTCGCTGTTGTATTCACGCCGAAAGCGATCAAAGCGTGCTTGCTGCTCGCGCAACGTGGCACTCGGCGGCCGCGTGGCTTCGGCTTTAAGCGTCTTGTGCATGCGCTCATGCTGTCCGTTCTGTTGCGGGCTTCCAGGGTCGATTCGCTCAGGTCGAATACCTAAGCGAATCCACCAGACCGAGAGCTTGGAAAGGCGACACAACGCGCTCGAGCTCGCGAAGGGGACGCCATTGTCGCTGCGGATAACGCTCGGTAGGCCAAAGCGCTGAAACAACCGCGTGAAGACCACCTGTGCGGGAACAGTGGCCGTCGATAGTAAGCCGCTACAGCCCAGGAGGAAGCGACTGTATGCGTCGAGCAGCGTGAGTGGATAGCAATAGGGTCCGGGCCCCAGGCGGAACTCGCCCTTGAAATCGGTGGTCCACACTTGATTCGGCGCCCTAGCGATAGTGAGGTCCGAATCGAGCTGAGTGCCAATTTCCCCAGATCTCCTTCGCCGACGTGAAGCACGTATGAGCCCTTCGCGCCGCAATAGCTCGCCGATGGTGCTTGCTGCCGGCCATGTGACTTCCGGCGAGGTGTGACAAAGGACCGCGCGCAACTTCCTCGCTCCCCACGTCGGATGGTGCTCGCGCAACTTTTTAATCGCCTGGCGCACCCCCCGAGAGAGCTGGTGGGCTGGCACGTGTGGCACATGGGATCGATCGGCGAGTCCCAAGGCGCCTTCATGCGCAAACCGGGCGAGCCACTTATAGCCGGTCTTCTCGCTGATCCCGAAGGCGACACACAACTCAGTGACTGGATGACGGCGCTCGTGAACGAGCCGGATGAATTCCTCTCGCTGTGACATGGGAGTGGTAGTCCTCCAAGGCACGACAACCTCCAAAAGGGCGTGCCAAAAAAGTGAGCCAAAACCCGCTAGGACTCACCCATCCTCCCGGTCTACCACTCACCCATCATCCCGGTCTGTACCCGGCTGAAAGCTGGCCGCTGACAGCTGGCAGCCTGGCAGTTCTCAGTTGCAGTTAAGTCCAGTTAAGAAAGCGGCTGGTAAAGCTCGATGCGATTTCCTTCGGGATCCTTGATCCAAGCGAACCTCCCGTAATCGAAATCCTCGGTCTTCTCGACCTCTATCCCGTCGGCGCGCAGCTGGTTCAGGAACCCCTGGAGGTCTCTCACCCTGTAGTTGATCACGCATTCGCGACGTTCGGCTGGCAGCTCGGTCTTCGCCTGCGAGATCGAGAACACGGTGGAGTCCACTTTCGAGGAATCGCTGAGCCGCCGGTACTTGAACTCGGTGCCGTAGACCTTGCCGTCCTCGTAGGTCTCGAGCCTCAAGCCGAAGTGGTGGGCGTACCAGTTGGAGAGTGTCTTGGCATCGTTGGCGTTCAGGAAGACGCCACCGATCCCGTCGACCGCTATCCGCTTCTCAACGCTGCCGCCGATGACGTGCTTTGTCATTCTTGCGAATCTAGGTCGCGGAGGAGCACGCGGGAAGTTCCACTGGCGGGTTGCACGGACGGCTCAGGTGCCCTATCTTTTGCTCTGACAATGCGATAAGCGGGAGATCCGGGCGGATCACCCCACCCTCTGGCCCTCGAACTTCGAGGCGTGCTGCAGGAGTTCTGGCCACTGGACGGCGCCCATGCGGCCGCTGTCTCGTTGCGCGGGCTCCGGAAAGGGGTCCGCGTTTTTGTTTCCTTTTTTCAAGGGTAGCTCGTATTCAGGACACCACCAAACGCGTACGCGTCAACAAACAGATCCGCATCAGTCCCATCAGGGTCATAGCCGCCGATGGGGCGCAGCTCGGAATCATGGATGTGGAAACCGCACTGGCAGCCGCGATTGAACAGGGACTTGATCTGGTAGAGGTTGCACCGATGGCGAGGCCGCCCGTGGCCCGCATCATGGACTACGGGAAATTCAAGTTCGAGCAGGCGAAGATGGCGCGCCAGGCAAAAAAGAAGCAGCACGTAATTCATCTGAAGGAAGTGAAGTACCGTCCGGGAATCGAGGAGCACGACTTCATGACGAAGACGCGCCACGCGCGCGAGTTCCTGAACGAGGGAAACAAGGTGAAGGTGACGTTGATGTTCAGGGGCCGGCAGATTGCCCACCCCGAGCTGGGACGTCAGGTTGTCAATCGGGTCGCCCAGGAGCTCGCCGACGTGGCGAAGATCGAGAGCGATCCGAAGTTCGAAGGGAAGTTCATGACCATGATCCTCGCGCCCAAATAACGGGCAGGGATCGACGGAAGGCCATAGCGAGCCCGGCGCTCATCGCCGGGATCTACATACGAAGGGAACAGCAATGCCGAAGATGAAGTCCCACAAGGGCGCGAGGAAGCGGTTCAAGATCACCGGTTCCGGAAAAGTGAAGCGCATGAGGGCGTTCAAGAGCCATATCCTTACCAAGAAGTCGCCGAAGAGAAAGCGCCGTCTCCGTCAGGGCACGATCATTAACACGCCTGGCGAAGTGAGAAACATCAAGCGCCTTCTTCAGGCATAGAGGAATAGACAATGCCACGCGTTAGATCGAATGTCGCGCGCTTGAAGCGCAAGAAGCAGGTGATGAAGGCCGCCCGTGGCGCGTTCGGCGCCCGGAGCAAGTTGTGGAAGGCCGCCAAGGAGAACGTGGAGCGCGGCTGGAAGTACGCGTACCGCGATCGCAAGAACAAGAAGCGCGATTTCCGAAAGCTGTGGATCGTCCGCATCAACGCGGGCGCGCACCAGCACGGAATGTCGTACTCGGTGTTCATGCACGGGCTGAAAAAGGCTGGAATCGAGATTGACCGTAAGGTCCTCTCCGATATTGCCGTCAACGACTCCGCGGCGTTTACCGCTCTCGCCGAAAAGGTGAGGTCAGCTCTAGACGCCGCGTAAAGTCGCGGACGTATTTGAAAAGGACTCTACCGGCGCTAATGTCAAACCAGCGCGGTGGAGTCCTTTGTCGTTTCGCTCATACCCACTCTGAACCGTGACGCTCTCGGAATTTCAGCAACTCGTCACCAATGTCGCCGCGGAAGGCGAGAAGCTCATCGAGCTCGCGACGACCGCATCGTCCCTCGAGGATGCGCGGACGTCGCTGCTGGGGAGAAAAGCCGGACGACTGCCGGAGCTCTTCAAGCAGCTGCCGTCGCTTGCGCCGGCCGAGCTTCGCGAAGGCGGATCGCTGATCAATGCCGTCAAGGCGAAGCTGGAGGCGCGCCTCGAAGAGCGCCGCCTGCAGCTGGAAGCAGCCAGCTCCTCGAAGAGGAGCATCGACCTCACGATGCCCGCGCGCCGGCAGTGGCTCGGATCGAAGCATCCGGTCACGCTCGTGATCGAGGAGATCGAGGAGATCTTCCGCGAGCTCGGCTTCACGGTTGCCCTGGGACCGGAGGCGGAGACAGAATGGTACAACTTCACGGCCCTGAACTTTCCGCCCGATCATCCCGCGCTGGATTTGCACGACACGCTCTACCTGGGCGAGAACGTGATGCTGAGGACGCACACTTCACCGGTGCAGATCCGCACGATGCAGAAGTTCAAGCCGCCCATCAGGATTCTGAGTCCGGGGAACGCCTACCGGCGGGATTTCTTCGACGCATCGCACGCGCCGATGTTCGCACAGATCGAAGGCCTGGCAATCGATGAAGGAGTCAGCTTCGTCGATCTGAAGGCGACGCTGACGCATTTCGCCAATCGATTCTTCGGCCAGACGAAAACGCGCTTCCGTCCAAGCTATTTCCCTTTCACCGAGCCGTCGGCCGAGATGGACGTGGAGTGCCAGCTGTGTCACGGCTCCGGCTGCCCGAGCTGCAAAGGCACCGGTTGGATGGAGATACTCGGCTCCGGAATGGTACATCCGTCAGTACTGAACGCCGCGGGACTCGATGGCGATCGCTACACCGGCTGGGCGTTCGGGATGGGGCCGGCGCGTATCGCGATGCTGCGCTACGACATCCCCGACATACGGATTCTCTACGATTCGGACGTAAGATTCCTGTACCAGATCTCGCGATGAACGCTTCATACGAATGGCTGCGCGCGCTCGTTCCGTTCACGCTCACTCCCACTGAGCTGCGGGATCTCCTCACCTCGCGCTGTGCGACGGTCGATGATCTCGTCGCGCTCCGCGAGGATTTACGCGACATCGTGATCGGCCGTGTAGTCGAGGCCGCGCGGCATCCGAACTCGGATCACCTCTGGGTCACGAAAGTCGATGCAGGCGGGCAGGTCTTGGTCGACGTCGTGTGTGGCGCGGCAAACGTCAGCGTCGACACACTCTACCCCTTCGCGCCAGTCGGCGCCGTGCTGCCGGGTGGGGTGAAGATCGAGAAGAAAAAAATTCGGGGCGAGACGTCAGAAGGCATGCTTTGCTCGGCGAAGGAGCTTGGACTCGGCCAGGACCAGGAAGGCATCATGGCGCTCTCGCTCGTGGCCGAGCCTGGAACGAGGTTCCTCGATGCGATGCCAATCGGCGATACTCGCCTGGTAATTGATGTCCTGCCGAATCGTCCCGACCTCCTCTCGCACGAAGGCCTCGCACGCGAGATCGCCGCCGCGACTGGTGGCACTGTGACGAGGCCGGAGATCGCGGAGGAAAAGCCGTTCGTCATTCGCACACACACGGTGAAGGCGACCTCCGGCAAAGTCGGGGATGTCACCGTCAAGCTCGAGGATACCGACGGCTGCCTCCGGTACGCCGGCGCCGTCATCACCGGATTGAAAGTGGGCCCCAGCCCTGATTGGCTCGTTCAGCGACTCCAGGCAGTCGCATCGCGCTCGATCAACAACGTCGTCGACGTCACGAACTACATGCTCCTCGGCTTCGGCCAGCCGATGCACGCGTTCGATCTCGAAAAGATCGCGCGCGACACTGTCGTGGTGAGGAAAACCCGCGGCGAAGAGCTGATCAAGACGCTCGACGGAGTCGATCGGACGCTTCCTCCCGGCGCCGTAGTGATTGGCGATGCGGAGCGGGCGCAGGCGATCGCCGGCATCATTGGCGGCAGTGGAAGCGAAGTATCCGAAACCACAACCGAGATTTTTCTCGAGGTTGCTGCGTTCAATCCCGCCCGTATTCGAGCGACCCGTCGACAGCTGGCAATCTCGACCGACGCCAGTTATCGCTTTGAGCGTGGTGTGGACGTCGATGCAATTCCGGGGTTGGTGGACTACGCGGTGCGGCTGATCCTTTCAGTCGCGGGCGGAATTCCGCAGGGGAGTCCGATCGATTTGTATCCGCTCCCCAAGCGCCCGCAACCCATCTCGCTGAAGCTCGTGCGTGCGGCGCGCCTTCTCGGCGAGCCAGTCGAGGCGGCGGAAGTAGAGAAGAATCTCAGATTGGTCGGATTCAGGATCGCGCCCGAAGCGAAAGACGTCCTCAAGATTTCGCCGCCGAGCTGGCGGCACGACGTGCGCGCTGATGTAGACCTGGCCGAAGAAATCGCACGCCTTCGAGGGTACGATACGTTTTCCTCCGAGCTGCGTCCGTTCCGCGCCAGCGGGGTACGCGACGCGCCGCTGGTGGCCGTGACGAAGCGCGTGCAGGAGACGCTCGTCGGCGCCGGTCTCAACGAAGTGCGTCCGATGCCATTCGTCTCGGACGGGAAAGGCGCAACCGTCCGCGTCACGAATCCGCTCGCGGAGGATGAAGCGTTCCTGCGCGGGGACCTGCTGACGACTCTTGTTTCCCGCGCCGAGTACAACCTCGCGCGCATGCAGGGGAATGTTCGCCTGTTCGAGATCGGGACTGCATTCTTCGCGGGCGAAGATCCTGCGCCCCTTCCCGGTCCAAAAAAAGCCGCGCTTCCACGCGAGGAGATGCACGTCGCCGCGCTCGTAATGGGGCAGCGTGCCCCGACGCATTTCACCAAAGCCGTAGAACCCACCTACGACGAATGGGACATCAAGTTCCTCGCCGAGAGAGCAGCGGCAGCGGCGTTCCCCGAGGCGGCGATCGAGCTCATCCCCAGCTCCGGCGAAATTCTCTGGGACATTTCCGCCAATGGCACAACGGTCGGTGCGGCGCGGCGTCTGAAGCTCGATGCCCCCGTGTGGGCGAAGCCGGCGTTCGGCTTGGAGATCAACCTCGAAGCGCGGGAACAAGCGCCGGCCAGGACCAAGGCGTACCGCGCGATCCCTGCAACTCCGCGAGTGCAGGTCGATCTC
This sequence comes from Gemmatimonadota bacterium, assembly GCA_030774785.1. Classification (GTDB taxonomy): domain Bacteria; phylum Gemmatimonadota; class Gemmatimonadetes; order Gemmatimonadales; family Gemmatimonadaceae; genus UBA4720. The sequence continues at coordinate 1,200 of JALYKM010000274.1, read as the reverse complement.
GCTCTTCTGGCCCCTATGATTGTGACGGCGGCGCAAATTGATGCAGTCATAAGGAGGGAAGCGGGCGAGCTGCTCGAGAGTCTGACGCTGTTCGATGAATTCAGCGGGCAGGGAATACAGGAAGGCTCGCGCAGTCTTGCGTGGGCGTTGACGTTCCGTCATGCCGAGCGCACACTAAAGGACCAGGAAGTGCAGGGCAGAACCGGGAAGATCGTTCAAGCACTCGAAGGAGAACTAGGTGTCCGACAGCGCACGTCCTGAAAGAGCCGCCTTCGCGGAGCTCGAGCAACTGGTGAAGCACCTCGGTGACGAGCTCGCCGCCTTCCGGCGCCGCGCCCTGCAGGCCGAGGCGAGGCTCAAGGGTCTCGAGTCCACAGGAGCGAAGGGAATCGTCTCGCCCGAGCGCGTTCAATACCTGGAGCGCGAAAACGCGGGCCTCACCAGCCGCCTCGAGGCGGCGCGAGCGCGGACGCAGCAGATGATCGACCGCGTGCGGTTTCTCCGGCAGCAGCACGACGGGGCGCCGGCTCGTTGACCTCCAAGAAACACGTCGTCCGCGTCACCATCCTCGGTGACGAGTATTCGATCAGAAGCGACCAAAGCCCGGAACGTACACGCGCCGTGGCCGAGCACGTTGACGACGTCATCAAGCAGACGATGAGGGCGGGCAACATCGTCGAGACGCAGAAGGCGGCCATTCTCGCCGCCCTCAGCATCACCGACGAGCTGTTCGACGCGCGTGAGGCGGGCGACGACCTCGCTGGCTCCATGAAGCGGTTGAGCGCGGAGATCCGGCCTTGGCTACCGCCTGCCAAGCGAAAAGATTAACTGCAACTGAACGGGCTGCCCGCTTCCAGAAGTACAGCTAAGCGCGACTAGCCTCGCTACGTCGGGACGTTATCGGCGCGCGTCAGAGCACAGTCAACTGCCTTTGCCCTCACGCCACCAGTGGCGTCCGGACGGTTGCAGCTAACAGCTGATAGCTGTGCCTCTATCAGCGGGCAGCCCGTTCAGTTGCAGTTTCAAAGTCCTCCCCGCGGTGCCAGCCCCGGGTTTCCTCTCGCCCGCCTCAGGAATAATCATTAGCTTACCTCAGCTACGCGACGACTTTCCGGCGCGATAGGGGCCGCCTGTGGCTTTGCCGCGGGCCCAACATAGATCTCACATGACGAACACGGCGTGGTTATCCGCAGCCGGCAT